>JAQYAI010000001.1 GCA_029227655.1 bacterium
CCGCCAACGATCATTGGAATTTTGATCATCCGGTTGATCTGCCTGAGCAGATCAATATTTTCATCATTCTCTTCTTCACTTTCTGCCAGGTTGAAGACAAGAAGCTCATCTGCGCCCCGATCACTATATTCTTTTGCAAGCTTTACAACATCATGAGCGATGACTTCCCGATCATCGAACCATTTGACAGCTTCTCCATCTGCAATCAAAATGCAGGGAATCAGTCTTTTATAACTCATCAATGTTCTCCTTTATTATAAACTACCTTTGGTTGACCACACATCCATCATTCTTGGCTCTGGCATCGTAGCCATATCCAAAGCTTTTCCAAATGCCTTGAACAAAGCCTCTGCCATATGGTGGTTATTTCCTTCTTCTAATACTTTCAAATGCAGATTCATGGCACCGCTGTATGAAACTGCATAGAAAAATTCTTTTATCATTTCTGTGTCCATCTCTCCAAGGCGGTCCACGGTAAACGGTGCATCATATTTCAAATACGGCCTTCCGGAAAGATCCAGTGCAGCAAGCGTCAGTGTCTCATCCATTGGGAGAATGAAATGTCCATAGCGCCTGATTCCTTTCTTGTCACCAAGTGCATGTAAAATGGCCTGTCCCAGAACGATTCCCACATCTTCTATGGTATGGTGACAATCCACTTCCAGATCCCCCTTGACTTTCACCATAAGATCAAAAAGTCCGTGACGCGCAAATCCAGATAACATATGATCAAAGAAACCGATGCCTGTCTGAATATCCACATTTCCACTTCCATCCAAATTGATCTGAAGTTCGATCTGGGTCTCTTTCGTCTCTCTTTTTACATATGCGGTACGTTCTTCCATAGGCTATTCCCCCTCTTCAAAACGAACATGGATCGAATTTGCATGTGCAGTAAGCTGCTCTGCTTTCGCAAATAATTCGATATCTTTATGTACCTTCTCCAGTGCTTCTCTCGAATAAGAAATAATGCTTGATTTCTTTACAAAATCATCTACCGAAAGTGGTGAAAAGAATTTTGCCGTTCCATTGGTCGGTAAAATATGGTTCGGTCCCGCAAAGTAATCCCCAAGTGGTTCGCTGGCATATTCCCCAATGAAAATGGCTCCCGCATTGCGGATCTTTGTCATCACTTCAAATGGATTCTTGGTCTGAATTTCCAAATGTTCAGATGCGATCTCATTTGCCACATCAATCACATCATCCATTGTGTCTGCAAGCAGAATATATCCATAGTTATCCAGTGATTTTCGGATAATATCTGCTCTCGATAATACTTCCAAGAATTTATCTACTTCATCAGAAACTGCCTGGGCAAGTGTCTCGCTTGTTGTCACAAGAATAGAAGAAGCAAGCTCATCGTGTTCTGCCTGGGAAAGTAAGTCTGCTGCCACATATCTTGGATTTGCTGTCTCATCTGCCACTACCAGAATCTCACTTGGTCCTGCGATGGAATCAATGCTTACATGTCCATAGACCGCTTTTTTAGCAAGCGCCACATAGATGTTTCCAGGTCCAACGATCTTATCCACTTTTGGAATGCTTTCTGTTCCATATGCAAGTGCTCCGATTGCCTGCGCGCCTCCTACTTTATAAATCTTATCAACACCAGCCTCTTTTGCAGCCACCAATGTATTTGGATTCACCTTTCCATCTCTTCCAGGCGGAGTCACCATAATGATTTCATCAACGCCAGCCACTTTTGCAGGCATTACATTCATAAGGACAGAAGAAGGATACACTGCCTTTCCGCCAGGAACATAAACACCTACTCTTTGAAGTGGTGTTACTTTCTGTCCGAGAATCGTTCCATCCGGTTTGCTGTCAAACCAGCTGTTCTGTCTCTGTTTTGCATGATATTCTTCGATATTTTTCAAAGATTTTCGAATGACTTCGAGAAGCTGCGCATCGACCTTCGTATATGCGTCTTCAATTTCTGCCTCTGTGACCTGAATATTAGAAGCATCCAGATGCGCCCCGTCAAATTTCTCTGTAAATGCAAATACGGCCGCATCTCTTTCTTCTTTCACTGCACTCAGAATCGCATGGACACTTTCTTCATACTGCCCGTAGCTGTTCGGGCTTCTTTTCAGTAAATCTTCCAGTAAATTTTGTTTTGTCGCTTTATTTAATTTTTGAATTCTCATAGTCTTATGCCTCCTCGTCCAGTAATCTGCGCATGTTCAGAATCAGTTCTTTGATTCGTTTATTCTCCAGTCTCATACTGACCGGATTCACGATCATCCTTGCGGAAAGTGGACACACTTC
The DNA here is from genome assembly GCA_029227655.1 of bacterium. Taxonomy (GTDB): domain Bacteria; phylum Bacillota; class Clostridia; order Lachnospirales; family Lachnospiraceae; genus Allocoprococcus. Next base: position 2,269 of record JAQYAI010000001.1, read on the forward strand.
CTCGAGAACGGTAAGTCCGTTTTCACGCAGGGTAGCCCCTGTCTCTACTATATCTACAATGACTTCGGAAAGTCCCACGATTGGCGCCAGCTCAATAGAACCATTCAGTTTGATGATTTCTACCGTCTGATGTCTCACATTATAGAAATAATCTTTCGCTATACCAGGATACTTCGTCGCCACACGAATCAATTCCCGGTTTTCCAGACACCTCCTCGATTCTTCTGGTCCGCACACACACATTCTGCATTTTCCAAATTTTAAATCCAGAACTTCGTGTACCTTTCTGTGCTCTTCAAGAATCGTATCCTTTCCAACAACTCCAATATCTGCTGCCCCGTACTCTACATATGTCGGAACATCCGGCCCTTTTGCAAGGAAGAACTTTAATTTCAGTTCTTCGTTTACAAAAATCAGTTTTCTGGAATCCTTATCTTTCATTTCTTCACAAGTAATACCCATCTGCTCCAAAAGTGCTAATGTCTGCTTTGCCAGTCGTCCTTTACAAAGAGCAAATGTTAAATATCTGTCACCATTCATATTAATCCCTGCTTTTTACAATTTTCTGTTCATCTGTCACAAGATTTATCATTTGAATCTGATGATTCTTCTGCACATACAAAACGCTTCCTGCCAGAATCTTCTTCCCATATTCCACATACGATTCCAGCGAGCGATGCTCGTCCCGTCTCAATAGAGCCGTATTTTTCTCTTTGCTTCGGAAATCCCTGGCAAGACGAATCGCATCTTTTTCTCTTGTAAAATCATAGAGAATCACCGTCATTGTTCTCTCTTGTTCAATCTCGATTTTCTGACGCCCAAGTGCATTCATAAGTTCATCCACAACAATAGCGAAACCGATCGCCGGTACTGATTTTCCGAATTTTTCTACTAAATGGTCATAGCGCCCGCCTTTTACAATGGCATCACCGGTCCCATAAGTATAGCCACGGAAAACAATTCCTGTATAATATCCATAAATACCACTTAAGCTCAAGTCAAAGGTGATATATTTTTCCATTTTGTAATAACAGAGGACTGTGTAAATCTCTTCCAGACGTTTAATTGCATTCATGGCCACCGAATTTGGTGAGATTCTCTTCGCAGTCGTCAGAATTTCCACATCTCCTACCAGCTCTGACAACATAGAAAATGCTTTCCTCGTCCCAGGTTTTACATCTCTCTGTTCCAGAAGTTCATCTACACCAAAATAATTACGATTGTTGATCAGTTCACGGATGTCCATCTCTGTCTCCGTATCTACTGCCGCATCTTCAATCAGACTTTGGAAAAAATCCACATTGCTGACCGTGATCTGGAATTCTTCCAGTCCCGATCTTTTTAAACTGTCAATCACGAGCGCAAGCATTTCCGCATCCGCCTCCACGCTGTCAAGTCCCAAAAGCTCTGCACCCATCTGTGTATGTTCCCGCAGACGCCCCTGATAATTTGAATGATTTACGAACGTATTTCCTGTATAACAGAATCGTGCTGGAAATTCTTTGTCTGACATAAGTGTAGCCGCCACTCTGGCAATCTGTGGTGTCAGATCAGGTCTTAACACCAGTGTGTTTCCATCACGGTCAAAAAACTTGTACAATTCCTTCGATGGAATCGTTCCGATTTCTTTGCGGAATACATCAAAAAATTCAAACATCGGTGTCTGAATATCCTGATACCCATACAAATGCATGACTTTTCTTAATTGTTCCTGAAGTGTAAGTTTCTGTACACATTCTTCTTTATAAATATCTCTGACACCTTCTGGTGTGTGCAATAACTGTTTCATTT
>JAQYAI010000002.1 GCA_029227655.1 bacterium
GACAGCCGTGCACCTGAACACGATGACAGCTGCTCTATGTGCGGTAAATTCTGTGCAGTCAGAAGCATGAACAAAGCTCTGGCTGGGGAATATATTGATATTTTATAAATAGGAAGAACAAGAGCCACGACTGTAGCTCCAATCGGAGTGGCAGCCGCGGCTCTTACTTGCTTTCCTCGATTCAAATTGGGCGTATAGAGCTATTTTTCTACTTTTTCAATTTTGAACACGTTGATGGTATCCACATCAGGACAGCAGTATACATCACTTTTCAATTCGCCGCCGTAACGCAAAATATCAATCATCGGAAAAAGAACATGCATTGCCATCGGGCAGAGTTTGCCTCGTTCCGTGTCAAAATCAAATGTATCGCCAATACGATGCCCCCTGTGACACGGGCACTCGCCTTTTTGATCTACCAGTGTTATCTTAATTTTCATAGCTTACCCTCGCTTATATATTTTTCAATATCCACACCAAAAAATTTTTCTTTCTTGTCCAGATTATCTAAAATGATATCCCGGACAACCTGCATAGCGTGAGAGGTAGCTTCGCAAAGGGACGCACCATTCATCACATCGCTTATCAGAACGGCGGAGAAAATGTCACCGGTTCCAGGAAAACGGACATCAATCAAGTCGAAAGGAATTTTGAATGTTTCCTCTTTTTTATGGTCATATCCAACTACACAGTCCTGCCCATCCACAGATGCACTTGTAACGACAACGGACTTTGCACCAAGCCTTCTGCAACGATTCAGCAAATCATCCGCCTGCTCTTCCGTCATTGTTTCTGCCTCATAAAAGTGATTGGAAAGGAAACAAGCCTCTGTGAAATTCGGAATCAGAATATCTGCATAAGCGCTAAGTCGGCGCATAATAGCAACATTATGATCAGTCATGCCATTATAGAGCTTCCCTTCATCGCCCATGATTGGATCTACAACAACAAGCAGATTGTCTTTCTCCTGATTATTTATCAGTTTTTCAATAATATCTATCTGCTTTGGATTCACCATAAAACCTGTGGAAATACAATCAAACTGGAAACCAAGATCGTGCCAAATATCGACGGTTTTCTCCATATAATCTGTGGTGTCCAGAATATCGAACTTGCCGAAGTCAAGCGTATTGGAAACCAGTGCCGTAGGGAGAGATGCAATGTTGATTCCCTTCGCCGACAAAATCGGAATCATCGCTCCCAATGCAATTTTGCCCACACCGGGCATATCGTTAATACAACATATTCTTTTCATTTGAATACCTCTTTGATTTTTTTAATTGAATTCAAAATAATTTACTTTAAAGTTAATTATATTGTAACATTTTGTCAAGTATAAAAGGTGGTGACGGGAGAATTCCCATCACCACCTCATGATCGAAAGAATTGTATTTTGTTCGCATTTTCTTTTTGAATTATACCCAGAAATTCGGTATTTCTTGGCATATATTCATTATTCCCACTCAATTGTAGCGATTGGCTTTGGTGACATGTCATAGCATACACGGCAAATGCCATCTACTTCATTTAAGATACGATTTGTAATCTTTTCTAATACATCCCAGTCGATGCGAGGAACTGTTACCTGCATGGCATCCACGGTGTTGACTGCACGAATGATGCATGGCCAGTTGTCCAAACGCTTTCCATCGATGACACCTGTTGTTTTGATATCAGGTACTACTGTGAAGAACTGCCATACCTGTGATGTCAGGCCTGCAAGATCGAATTCTTCTCTGAGAATTGCATCTGCTTCACGAAGTGCATGTAAACGCTCTCTTGTGATAGCGCCTGTGCAGCGTACTCCAAGACCTGGGCCCGGGAATGGCTGACGGTCAACCATTGATGCAGGAAGTCCAAGTGCTCTTCCGACTTCACGAACTTCGTCTTTAAAAAGAAGTTTTACTGGTTCTACTAATCCTTCAAATCCAACATCTTCTGGAAGTCCGCCTACGTTATGATGAGCTTTTACTCCATCCGATTCAAGAATGTCCGGATAAATGGTTCCCTGTGCGAGGAAAGAGATTCCTTCTAATTTTCCAGATTCTTCTTCGAATACACGGACGAATTCTTCACCAATGATTTTACGTTTTTTCTCTGGTTCTGCTACACCTGCTAATTTGTCTAAGAAACGGTCTGTTGCATCGATGTATATTAAGTTCGCATCCAACTGATTGCGGAATACTTCGATAACCTGTTCACTTTCACCTTTACGCATTAAACCATGGTTCACATGTACGCATACCAGTTGTTTGCCGATTGCTTTGATGAGAAGTGCTGCTACGACCGAGCTGTCTACACCACCTGATAATGCCAGTAATACTTTCTTGTCCCCAACCTGTTCACGAACTGCTGCTACCTGCTCTTCGATAAAAGCCTCTGCCAGTGCTGGAGTTGTGATACGTTCCATAGTATCTGGTCTTTTGTTTGAATCCATATGATCTCCTCCCAATTTCATACACGAAAACTTTATCCTTTGATTCTTTTTTAACGAGAATAGGAAATTCCACCGGAATTTCCTAATTCATATAAAACAGTATAATAAATTCATTGTAAGAAATCAAGATTTTCTGAAACCTAGGGTTGCGTAAATTTACTTTCAGAATTCCAAATTCCACTATCTGCAAGCTGCTTGATGCTCTGAATCACTGTATCATATGTTTCCTGTACAAAGAGTAACCCCAACGTTATCTCTTCATAATCTTTTCTGTAAGCCTGATTTTCCATCATTTCATATAAAATATCTGTCACGCATACACCTTCCTTAGCAAATGGACAAATAGACAGTTCTGAACACACCGCCCTTACATCTGGAATCAGTTTTGCCAATTCCTCTGTAATACCGATAGCGTTTACAATTTTGTAGATATCATACAAATGTCTGGAATGTCGCTCGATTTCACCTTGCATATAGTAATCGCACAGCGCAAAAACTTTATCTTCCAGTGTTCTTTCAATCGTCTGTGTTGTAATTTCAAATGGGCTCAAGTCATATATAAGAAAGTAATGTTTCTTTTGTTTCTTCTATTGTAAGTTCGGTATATTTTTCAGCCTGACCAATACTATCCAATAGCTGCAAAAGCTCTGCATTGGAATCAGAAATTGTAATAGCATGCTTCTTAACCCTAACTTTCTGAGATCCCACCGTAATCATTCGTCCATTGGTTGCTTCACGGTTGGTAACAACCTCTATAACCGCAGGCATCTGAGTTGTTAATCCTAATTGATTGGCAAAAGATATCCCTGTTACATATCCGTAAATTTCTGATTTATTTTGCACATATTTACGCATAACCGAAGCATCCGATTCCCGTCTCATTTAAAGATTCCCATAATTTTCGGCTGGTTCCACAGATATGTAATCCACAGCCACCACCATGCTTCTTGATATAATCCACATTTTTCTGAAAATATGGGAGTGAAGCAAGTACTGTATCACAAATTACGTCATATATAAAATCGATATTTTTTAAGACATATGTATATTTTCTATTTGCATTTTGTTTTTCTATGAATAACAGCAATTATAAATTTAATCAATAAATTTCCTCTCGCATATTATTTCTTGCACCCGCAAATACTTACATGTATAATGAAAATGTATGTTACAAACGAAATCTATATTTACGAAGGTGAAGGTATTTACTATGGAAAGAAGAGTTGGTACAGTTTCAAGAGGTATTCGTTGTCCTATCATCCGAGAGGGAGACAATTTAGTTGATATTGCAGTTAGCACCGTTTTGGATGCGGCAGCTTATGAAGGATTTTCACTCAGAGACAGAGATGTGATTGCACTCACAGAATCCATTGTTGCAAGAGCACAGGGGAATTATGCCACAGTCCAGGACATTGCAGATGATGTTCGTGCAAAGCTCGGCGGGGAGACCATCGGTGTCATTTTCCCGATTTTATCGCGTAACCGTTTTGCAATCTGTTTAAAGGGAATCGCAGCCGGCGCTAAGAAAGTTGTTTTAATGTTAAGCTATCCAAGTGATGAAGTAGGGAATGCGCTTTTGACATTTGACCAGATCGACGAAGCGGGAATCAATCCATATTCGGACGTTCTCACATTAGAAAGATATCGCGAATTGTTCGGTGAAAATAAACACGAATTTACGGGCGTTGATTATGTGGAATATTATTCAGACATTATCAAAGAAGCCGGTGCTGAAGTAGAAATTATTTTCTCTAACCATGCAAAGACCATTTTAGATTATACAGACTGCGTGCTTACCTGTGACATTCACACCAGAGCACGAACAAAACGTATTTTGAAAGAAGCTGGTGCAAAGGTCGTTTGTGGGCTGGACGATATTTTAACAGCTCCAATCAACGGCAGTGGATACAATGCCAGATACGGTCTTCTCGGATCGAATAAATCTACCGAAGAGAAGATAAAATTATTTCCTAATGAATGTAAGGACCTCGTTCTTGCAATCCAGTCAGAAATTCTTCAGGCTACCGGAAAGCATGTGGAAGTCATGGTATATGGTGACGGTGCATTCAAAGATCCACAAGGGAAAATCTGGGAGCTTGCTGACCCTGTCGTTTCTCCTGCATTTACAGACGGACTGATTGGTACTCCTAATGAATTGAAATTAAAATATTTAGCAGACAATGATTTCAAGAACTTAAGCGGAGATGAATTAAAAGAAGCTATTTCTAACAGTATCCGCTCAAAAGCTTCGAACCTGGTTGGAAATATGGCATCTCAGGGAACGACGCCTAGGCAGCTTACCGATCTGCTCGGTTCCTTATGTGACCTTACAAGCGGATCCGGGGACAAGGGAACTCCAATTATTCTTGTACAGGGATATTTCGATAATTTTACAGACTAGAAAAGGAAATGGAGTTGTTGCATGTAAGCAACAGCTCCTTCTTTGTATGAAAATAAATCTTCCTACTAGCATACTTAGGATTAAAAGTATGTTACAGATACCGAATTCATGCAAATCGAACAAAAATCGCAAAAACTGGGTAACCGGAGAAAAAATTATCTTGTATAGGTACTCGAGGAAATCCCCTTTTAAATCCCAAAGGTAACTGTTATAAAATGGAACAAGGGCATCGTTCCATCATCTAATTTTATGATTTTGCGACACCCTTATTTTATCTCAGTCTTCTTTTATCAAATAAAAAATTCATTTGCTCTATATGTCTTTGTAGATGCGTCCAG
>JAQYAI010000003.1 GCA_029227655.1 bacterium
CAGGCGGAAGCCGTGGTTGATTATTTTGGCAAAGATGATTATGAATCCTTAAAAGAAATATCCGATGATAAAATGAGAGAATTTCTCAATACCCATGATTTGGAAAGTGACAAAGTGCTTATCGGAGAAGACTGGGGCGAACAGGAATCTGTGGGAAAAGTCTACATGGTAGAGCTCACGCAAAGAGGAAGAAAGAGCGCGGTTGTGCAGATGCATGTACAATATGAAAATGCAAATGTACTGTACACGATATCGTTTAATCGTGATATGGAACTACAAGGATTTTGGATGCAGTAAATTGTCAGGAGGTGTGGTATATGAAATTTAAAGGGAAAATTGACTGGTGGTTCTGGATTGTGATGCTGGTTGGAGAGGCTTTGGTACTCTCATCGTTGTTCGCATCTGAGCGTGTGAGCATAATTGGAGCAATCGTGCTGGTAATGTACAACCTTGTTTTTCTTCCGTTTGTTATTAGGAATTATGTGGAAGTAACAGATGAGAAGGTGACGGTCGCGTTTGGATTTTCGAAAGATTCGATTCCGACAAAAGAGATTCAATCCGTTTATTGTACGCACAATCCCATTGCATCTTCGGCTGCTTCGTTGGACCGAATTGTAATTGAGGGAAGACAGCGGAAAGTTATGTGTGCGGTGAAGGAGAAAGATCAGCTCTTTTCTTATTTGAAAGAGAAAAATCCAGAAATAGTGATGAATGTAAAAGTGGAAAAACATGGTGCTGCGAAACTGGAAAAGGGTGTATTCATATTTACACTTGTAGTTTTTGTGTTAATAGGAGCCCTTCTTCTGACAGGAGACATTAAAATGGACTATGGAGAAAATACTTTCACAATCGAAGCATCTTATTATAAAGATATGGAGATTTCTTATGATGAAATCGATCATATCGAATATCGCGATGAAAAGGTAAGTGGTTCGCGTGTGGGCGGTTTTGCAAGTTTTCGACTCATGATGGGAAAATATAAAAATGATGAGTTTGGAAAGTATACCAGATATACTTATGCAAACTGTGATGCTGGAGTGGTTTTGCGGGTGGATGATCGTGAAATTGTAATTAGTGGTAAAGATAAAGAGAGCACAAAAGAAATTTATGAGGAAATAATGGATCGTTATGTAAAATAAGCAGGAGGTGCGAGGAAAATGAAGAAAAATAGATTGATTTATTTTCTTGTGATTCTGCCTTTTATCATTACAGGAATATCCTTATTTTTCCTTCCTGCTCGGGTGCCGATACGATATAGCAACGAAGGCATCCAGTATGGGAGTAAATTTAGTTTGTTGATTGCTTCGGTTCTTGGAGTGTGGATTGGTGGTTTATTGACTGTAGTTGCAAAAGCTACAGAAAACACAGAAGAAAGTGCACTTATATGGAAGATAACTTATATTTCAATCTTGATTTTTAATCTGGTAAATATGATTATTGTTGTGGCTGCATTTTTTATCAGAGAAGATGGTCCGAGAATGAAAATGACAGAGACTGTTTTGGGCTGTTTTACTGGTGCAATTGCGCTTGCGCTGGGAGTGTATGTTTCTTTTACTGCCCGACAAAAAGGACCGATTTTGTCAAATTCTTATTTGTGGTTAAGTAAAGAAGAGAAGAAAAAAGCAGATGTGAAAGCAGAATACAGGTTGATGACTAAAGTGTTTGGTGGTTTGGCATTAATTTTTGCAATGTTAACGCTGTATATTTTTACATCCTGGAAATGGTCACTTATGGTAATGTGGATCCTGATGGCAATTGTGATTGTATATGCAGTTTATGATTCTATAAAATCTGCGATAAAAAAGTAGGTGAGGAAGATGAAGATAAGAAGTAATAAAATTGATTATTTGATGGAAGTGCTCTGTCTTGTGCTGCTTGTTGGACTGACGATTTATTTGGGAATCAGCTGGTCCTCACTTCCAGATAAAATTCCGGCACATTATGACTTCGCGGGAAATATTGACCGGTGGGGCAAGAAGGGGGAACTTTTGATTGTGCCGATTATGTCATGGTTTCTGTATTTAATGATTACCGGATTGGAGCAAATACCATCCATCTGGAATACAGGAGTAAAGGTGACTGCGGAAAATAAATATCGGGTGTACAGAGTGTTAAAATATATGGTGAAATCTATGAAACTAATTATGGTGATGGATTTTTCCTATCTGACCATCAATTCGCTTAGCGGGAAATCATTGCCAGGCTGGTTTACGTTACTATTTATGGTGATATTCTTTGGAGATTTAATTTTCTGGCTATGGAGATTATTTAAAGTGCGATAGTAGAAAGGGCAATCAATATGGAGAGAATAGTGAGATTAAATCCGGAATGCATTCCATGTCTGCTTGGAAATCAGTTGGAACGTTACCCGAAGGATATTGACAATAGTAAGAAGATTGCATATATGCAGGCGATTCTGCGTGTGATAGCCGATGCATCGGACTCTATGAGCGCACCAATGATCATGCGGGAAATTACAAAGATCCAGAGGCAAATGTTTGGAAATGAGATGGATTATTCGGAAATTAAGAGACATTTCAATCAACTCATGCTGGAAAATGAAATGGATGTACAGAAAGAAATAGATGCCTCGGAAGATGAGTTGAAGCTTGCAATTCAGTTTGCAATCATCGGAAATTTCATTGATTTTGGAGCGATGAAAAGCGTGAATGAGCAGAAACTGGAAGAATTTCTTCACAGTGCAAGAGAGATTTCTGTAAATGAAGAAGAATACATTTCTTTAAGAAAAGATATTCTGGACGCAAAAAAGATTACATATTTGACAGACAATTGTGGCGAAATAGTGATGGACAAACTTTTGATTCGTGTGATTCAGAAAATGAATCCGGATGCGAACCTAACAGTGCTTGTGAGAGGCGAACAGGTACTTAACGATGCCACGCTAGAAGATGCTGTGCAGGTCGGTCTTACAGAAATGGCTGATGTGCGCGGAAATGGAAGTGATATTGCAGGAACATGTATCGAAGAACTGTCCGAAGAAGCACGAAAAATCATTTATGATTCAGATGTGATTCTGGCAAAAGGACAGGGGAATTTTGAGACGATGCAAATGTGCGGTCTGAATGTGTACTATATTTTTATGTGCAAATGTGAGATGTTTGCCAGAAAATTTCAGGTTCCGAGATTTACAGGAATGCTGCTTAGTGATAAGAACTGTTAAAAAGATGAAGGAAAGAATTTGACAAAAAAAGCATAAAATGTTACTATGAATAAGCTAAGCGGATATGGCGGAATTGGCAGACGCGCCAGATTTAGGTTCTGGTGGGCGACCGTGCAGGTTCAAGTCCTGTTATCCGCA
>JAQYAI010000004.1 GCA_029227655.1 bacterium
TCAAAGCCTGCTGCCATGGCATCTTTGATCGAGTAATCCATGATAATCTCACCGTTCGGTCCTACCGGCTCTAACTGTTTGATTCCACCACCAAAACGACTTCCGATCCCTGCCGCCATAACGACTAATGTTGCTTTTCCCATATCAAAACCTCTTTCGCTTTCCATACTATTTATTCAGCTCTGCTCTTACGCAGGCAAGTGCCTCTGCAACTACATGATGCATATCAAAATATTTGTACATTCCAAGTCTCCCACCGAAAATAACATGATTTTCCTTTTCTGAAAGTTCTTTATATTTTGCATACAGTGTATTGTTCTTTTCATCATTCATTGGATAGTAAGGTTCATCCCCCTTCTTCCATGTTGCCGGATATTCTCTTGTGATAATGGTCTTTGGATTTGCCTCCCCGCTCTGGCATCCAAATTCAAAATGCTTGTGCTCAATGATTCTTGTATACGGAATCTCATATTCTGTATAGTTCACAACAGCATTTCCCTGATAATTTTCACAGTCCAACACTTCTGTCTCAAAACAAAGACTTCTGTATTCCAGTTCTCCGTAACAATAATCATAATATTCATCAATCATCCCTGTGAATACGATTTTCTCAGCAAGACCTGAAAGATATTCTCTGTCTGCAAAGAAATCTGTCGAAAGACGCACCTCGATTCCTTCCAGCATCTTCTCTACCATCTGTGTATATCCACCCACCGGAATTCCCTGATATTTGTCATTAAAATAGTTATTGTCGTATACAAAGCGAACCGGAAGACGCTTGATGATGAAAGATGGTAACTCTGTCGCTCTTCTTCCCCACTGTTTCTCGGTATAACCTTTTACAAGTTTTTCATAAATATCGCGTCCAACCAGGGAAATCGCCTGTTCTTCCAGATTCTTCGGTTCGGTAATTCCTGCTTCCTTAATCTGTACCGCAATTTTATCCTTCGCTTCCTGTGGTGTCATTACGCCCCACATTTTATTGAATGTATTCATATTAAAAGGCATGTTATAAAGTTCGTCTTTATATCTTGCCACAGGTGCATTGGTATAACGGTTGAATTCTGCGAACTGCTGAACATAATCCCATACTTCTTTATTACTCGTATGGAAAATATGGGCACCATACTGATGTACCTGAATACCTTCTACTTCTTTTGTATAGATATTCCCAGCGATATGATCCCTTTTATCAATAACGAGTACTTGCTTCCCCGCCTTATGCGCTTCATGTGCAAAAATTGCTCCAAACAATCCGGAGCCAACGATTAAATAATCATACATATTCTTCCTTTTTCCTCCTTATGTGTACAGTTTTTTATATTATATCTCACTTTTTCTTATTTTCCAATTCCTTTTTCTACACATATGCGGTATTATAAGCATATACATGTAGAAAGGAATTTACTAATATGAATATTATTGTTACTGGCGGAGCCGGATTTATCGGAAGCAACTTTATCTTCCACATGCTAAACAAATATCCTGATTACCGTATTATTTGCCTTGACTGCCTTACTTACGCAGGAAATTTATCAACATTGGAACCGGTGATGGATAACCCGAACTTCCGTTTTGTCAAAGAAGACATCACAGACCGCATGGCTGTTTATAAACTTTTTGAAGAGGAACACCCGGACATGGTCGTTAACTTTGCTGCTGAAAGCCATGTGGATCGTTCCATCGAAAATCCTGAAGTCTTTCTTGATACCAATATTAAAGGAACGGCTGTACTTATGGATGCATGCCGCAAATATGGAATCACCCGTTACCATCAGGTATCGACCGATGAAGTTTATGGAGATCTTCCTTTAGACAGACCAGATCTGTTCTTCACAGAGGAAACTCCGATTCATACAAGCAGCCCTTACAGTTCTTCAAAGGCGGCAGCAGACTTATTAGTTCTTGCTTATCACAGAACTTACGGTCTCCCTGTTACAATCAGCAGATGTTCAAACAATTACGGACCATACCATTTCCCGGAAAAACTGATCCCTTTGATGATTGCCAACGCTTTAAATGACAAACCACTTCCCGTTTACGGGGAAGGTTTAAATGTCCGCGACTGGCTCTACGTAGAAGATCACTGCAAAGCCATCGACTTGATCATCCACAATGGAAGAGTCGGAGAAGTCTACAATATCGGTGGTCATAACGAAATGCGAAACATCGATATCGTAAAAATCATTTGCAAAGAACTGAGAAAACCGGAAAGCCTCATCACTTATGTAACAGACAGAAAAGGGCATGACATGCGTTACGCGATCGACCCTACAAAAATCCATAACGAACTCGGTTGGCTTCCTGAAACAAAATTTGCAGATGGTATTAAAAAAACAATCCAGTGGTATTTAGACAACAGAGAATGGTGGGAAACCATTATTTCTGGTGAATATCAGGATTATTATGAAAAAATGTATAAAAATCGATAATTTAAAAGAGACTAAATTAGTCTCTTTTAAATTTCACATATTCTAATTTCCATTCTCAAACATATCTACAACTGCTCGAAGTGCCGCCCTCTCATCTCTCCCATCACAGATGATTTCAATTTCATCTCCAGCATTGGCACACACCGAAAGCACGCTAAGAACACTCTTTGCATTTCCTTCAATATTATTATGTTTGAATGTAATTGTACATTCATATTTCAGAACCTTTTTCCAGAACTCATCCGGTTTTTGAAAAACATTATCTGAAACACTATGAACGTATACTTTTTTGCTTATCATAGTCTACCCTCATATTAATCCGATTCCAATAAAACTTCTATTGTTATTTCCTGTTCAAGCTCTACGCCCTTTGGTAAGACAACCTGAAGCGGAACTGTATATTTTCCTGCTTCTTTTATTCCTGCAAGATCAAGAGATACACTTCCCTGACCCAGATCTTCCATTGCATCCAGATCTTCCTGCGCACCCGTCACTGCAATAGAAATATTTCCTGTCGTTCCATATGACATTTTAAAACCTTCTGGAGCACTCAGTACATAGATAGATGCCACTGGAAATTCAAACACTCTCGTTCCGGCTTTCACTACTGAAATTTTCACAAGAACCGGAACCCCTGCAGTCTCATCCTTCACACTAAAGCCTACCGGAATATAATCAGATATATTAATCGTTCTTTCAACGGTCTCTGTCAGATTGGTCTCGACCAATGCATCTGCTGGAATTCTAATATTCTCAAGCTTTGCTAATTCTAACGGATCTCCAACCACTTCTATCCGCTCTGGTTCTACAGTTACACTATCCAACACATATCCATCTGCCACTTCAATACCAGAAGTATCGAACATAACACTCACCGCCTTGGTCTTTAGAAGAGTTATGCTAACTATCAACTCTTCCCCCAGATCGTATTCCATTCTTGTCAGATCCAGTGTCTTCCCATTTCCATCATAAACAACTAATTCTGCCGGAAGCTCTTCATCCTTAGACTTTCCATCCACATTTACTTTGGCAGTAACTCTACTAATAATTGAAATCAAAGATTCCGGACCACTGATTTCTATTGTCTCTGGATTTACTTCTGTATCCCCAAGAACATACCCATCTTTCAATTCGCCGGTTGTTTCAACCGTAAGTGGAAATGTCTTCGTCTTATTTGCTTCAATCTTAATTTCCAGATTTCCTGGAATTGCTGTTGCATTAAATCCGTCCTTCGCATATACATCAACCGATACATCAATTGGAATAAGGCTGTTACTCTTTGTGTCCAGATTCTTCATATCAGCAACCGCTACAATATTTCCTGCTCTAAGCTTTTCCATATCAGAGCGTTTTCCGCTTACTTCAACAGTTATCGTATCTGTCAATACCTGATAGGTATTTCCTCGATTGGTAATAATCTCAGCGTGCTCAATTGAAACTGGAATTCCACTGAACTTCTTTTCTATGACCGGATCCTGAATATTTACAGCCACAAGCCAGAGCAGGAAGGAGAATCCGAGTGCCAGCACTTTAAGCGTCCAGTTTTTAGTCAGCGCTTCCTTCATTCTTCTTCCACCCTTTCCATATTTTTTTAATTTTTGCCACTTCTACATCTTTATTCTGCAGGGCATTCATGCGTACTCTTAAATATTCTGGAGTTACATTGCGTGCCAACTGACCTCTCTGCGCAATAGATACATGACCTGTCTCTTCTGATACTATAATAATCATTGCATCACTTACCTCGCTCATTCCAATCGCAGCACGATGTCTGGTTCCGAGATCTTTACTGATCTTAAGATTGTCTGAAAGTGGCAGATAACAGGTTGCCGATACGATTCTATTACCCCTGACAATAATCGCTCCATCGTGAAGCGGCGTATTATGTTCAAAAATATTGATCAATATCTGTCTGGAAACCAGACAATCCAATGCAATTCCTGTTTGCTCGTATTCCGTCAGAACTGTTTCCTGCTCTACCACAATGAGTGCCCCTGTTTTTACTGCCCCCATTTCGAAAGATGCTCTCACAATGGCATCAATCGTCTCATCTGTAAATCGGACATTTTCCTTTTTATCAAACACTACTGCCCGGGACCAGAACTGTTTTTCTCCCAGCCTCTCCAATGCTCTTCGTAATTCCGGCTGAAAAATGACGACAACAGCCGTTGCCATGACCGGAAGAATCTTTTCTGCAATCCACAATATGGTGTACATATGAAAAACATATGCAACAAAAATAAATCCTACAAGTACAAGCAGCCCTTTTAGAAGCATCCACGCCTTTGTATTTTTTATCCAAAGAATAATTTGATACAACAAAAAGGCAATTATGATGATTTCCACAACATCTGTAATTCTTACCTTAGGAAAATACATTGTCCCTGCTATTGAATTCCGAATAAATTGCTGAAACGCTGCCAGCATACCTGTACCTCCTTTCTGCATAAAACCATTTTATGCATCTTCTTATTCTTTTAACTCTTTATTAATAATATTTTGAATTTCCAACTCTTCCTGCAGACTTTTTTCCAGAAGGATCTGTTCTGTATTTTTTTCACTGATATGTTTTACCACTTTATCCGGTGCCGAAATTGTAAGCTTAGGCACTGCTTTTACATAATAATAATAATCATCATCCTCAAATTGCATTGTTTCTGTTCTCGAATAATCCACATTAAATAAGAAAAACTGCATTACTAATCCCACTAAAACTGCCACTGCATTTCCAATCAGTAAACTGCTATATGAGACTGAAATCCCCATAACGAGCGAACCAACAATAAACACTATAATATTCAGAAGTGCACCCGCAATGATCGCAATTGGCCATGCATGTTCAATGGAAAGTCTTCGAATGGTATATACTACACAAACACATACGACTGCTGCCACACAAGCAATCCACATTTCTTTATTCATAAATACATTTTTGCTGAAAAGAGTAATTTCTCCCATAATTCCACCCGCACTGGAAATTGCAGATGCTGAATTTTTAAAAAAATGAATCATATAGTATATGATTGTTCCAAATATGACCGGAATAGAAATTACTGGACCAAATGCAAGTCCGCATACCACCGGCACAACATATGGAATATGTAGCATATAAGCAATCGGTGTAACTAACAGGACCAATGCTCTCTTTGGTGTGAACTGACAATAAAACGCAAACATAATAAAAAACACTACTGCACTCACAGCCATAATTCCAAGTGATATTTTGAACATATGCAGCAATACAAGCGCTGCTGCTACAAGCACCGTACATACTGGCGGAAGTACTGTACATACAATGGCAAGACCTACTGCAATTACTGGCGATGTCACTTTTTCCATCACACCGATATTTTTATTAATTGAAAAGAATGTCACAAAAGCAAAAAGAAATTGAACTGCTTTATCTATATAGATGGAATATCTGGCATATATTTTTCGAATTTTATCTCTCCATACTAATAATTCACTCATTATCTTCTCTCCTTTTCATACATTCTGTTTAATCTTGTCAGATTATGATTAAACTTTTTCAATCTTTGCCGGGCATCAGAGTATTTCTTCTTATAAAATCGACTTGCTCCAATCACATACAACAATAATATCGCAAGATACAGTGCCACATTTACTATTATAAACATAATAATAAAATCCAAAGTTAATCGCTTCAGAATCTCGTCAAGAAAAATGCCTGCACCAAGCGCTACTATCATAAAATATCCTATCGTCACCCAAATAACAGAAACCAATGTTCTGAAGCTGACATAATCTCTTTTGTAATAGGAATTTATTTTCATGTCCTGTGCTCCCTGTCCGCTCTCATACATAGCCATTTTTGTCATGACTTTTACTTTATTTTCATTCAACATATTGCCACCTCTATAGTATTTTACTCAATCGATGATATGTTTAGTATAGCAAACATCAGTATCCTTGTCCAACACTAATGGTCAAAAAACAGACATTGGTAACACCAGATTTTTTCAATAACCGTGCTGCTTCATCTATTGTACTTCCAGTTGTATATATGTCATCTATCAGCACAACATTTTCTACATTTATTTTCTTTTTCAATGCAAATGCATTCTTCATATTTTTCTTTCTATCTTTATCGCCGTAACGTTTCTGTGGATTCGTCTTCTTTTTTCTCACAAGCGAAGCATAATCAACCTCTATTCCTGTATAGTCACCTAAATATTTTGCAATAATTTCTGTCTGGTTATATCCACGTTCCCGTCTTCTGCTCTTATGCAGCGGAATTGGAATGATCAGTTCAACTTTTTGCTGTTTCAAACTCTTTCCATAAGCTTTTGCAAGTTCTCTTGCAAAAACCTCCCCGTAACACCGTCGATTCTTGTACTTGAATGCATAAATTGCTTCATTTACAGGTGCTTTGTGTAACCAAAGGCTCCTACCCCATTCATAATAGTGCTCTGTTTTTTTACAGTCATAGCAATATTCATCTGTTTCTTTTTGAATTGGTTTTCCACATTTTTTGCATCTGGGTTCTCTAATCATCGGATATTTTTCTCTACAATCATCACAGATTCCTGACCATATTTTGCCACAGAATGGGCATTTAGCAGGATAAAGAAATCCTAACAGCTTCTCTATCACAAGCTTCAAATGTTTCATTTGTTTTTTGTTTGATTTCTCACGTTCTAATCCATATGAAAGATTTCACGAATCCGTTCATCCAGGCTCGTATTCCGATTCTGTTCATTCGCATTATCGATCATCTGTTGAAAGGCCACATCACTTCCCACTATTGTAACACAACTTTTCGCTCTGGTTATTGCTGTATACAGCAGATTTCTGTTGAAAAGCTGCCTCGGTCCTGAAAGTAACGGAATAACAACAGCCGGATATTCACTTCCCTGCGATTTGTGAATTGTGATTGCATAAGCGTGTTCCAGTTCATCTAAAAGCTCATAAGAGTATTTGACTCTCCGTTTTTCATCGAATTCAACTTCTACCGTTTCTGTATAAGTATTGATCTCTGTGATTATTCCCATATCACCATTAAAGATCCCCATTCCCTTATCCACGACCAGGCCATATTTTGTTGCAATTTCCCACTCGAGCTGATAATTATTTTTTATCTGCATTACTTTATCACCAACACGGAAAATCTTTCCACCATACTCTTTCTCCATTTTACCCGGATCTGGCGGATTCAGATATTGCTGTAAAATCGTATTCAGTCTTTCAACTCCCAAAACGCCTTTTCGCATCGGGGTCAGCACCTGAATATCATAAGTAGACGCATTCACATACTTCGGCATCTTCTTCTGAATCAACGTTAGAACCACACTGATAATCACATTCGGATCTTGTCTCTTCAAAAAGAAGAAATCTTTACTCTTATTGTCCAAAATTACAGAGTCTCCTCTGTTTATTTTATGGGCATTCATTATTATGTCACTTTCTTGTGCTTGTCGAAATATTTTTGTTAACTTTACAATTGGAAAACACTCTGATTTTATCAGGTCTTTTAACACACTTCCAGGTCCGACCGACGGAAGCTGATTGCCATCTCCCACTAAAATGAGTCTTGTTCCAGGCATGACAGCACGTAGAAGTGCCTGCATCAAAGGAAGATCCACCATCGACATTTCATCAATAATAATTGCATCTGTTTCCAGTGGATTCTCTTCATTTCTCTGAAATCCATTTTTCGCATTTTCATCTTCTGGATTACCGCTTACCTCCAAAAGCCGGTGAATCGTCTGTGCCTCATATCCTGTCGCTTCTGTCATTCGTTTTGCAGCTCTCCCAGTCGGTGCCGCAAGAAGGAAATCCATGTGCTCACTTTCAAAATACTGAAGCATCGAATTGATAGTAGTCGTTTTCCCAGTTCCAGGACCTCCGGTAAGAATCATGACACCATTTTGCACGGCAGTTTTTATCGCAACCCGCTGCATTTCATCAAGTTCCATTCCAGTTCGTTCTTCAATTGCTGAAATCCGTCTTTCCATCACAATATCCGCTTCTTCATAATAAAGATGAAGATCATGTAACATTTTCGCCGTATTAAGCTCTGCATAATAGAAATGTGATGTATAGACTCTGACACCATCATCTCCCTCTTTTAAGATAATCTTTTTTTCCATCGCCAGGTCCATCAAATATTTTTCCATATCAGGAATTTCGATTTCCAGAAGTACAGAGGCACGATGCATTAGCGTCTCACGAATCAAATAAATATGGCCTTCCGTCAAGCTTTGTTGCAAGGTATAAATAATCCCGCTTCTGATTCGGAAATCAGAATATGTATGCAACCCAATATGCATTGCAATCTCATCTGCTGTTTTAAACCCGATTCCCTGAATGTCATCTGCCATCTGGTATGGGTTCTCTTCAAGGACTTTATAGACCTTCTGCCCATAATACTGATAAATCTTCGCCGCAAGAGTCGTTGTGATTCCATACTTCTGAAGATAAATCATCGCTTTGCGCATATCTTTCTTCTCTTCTACCTGAACAGCGATCTCCCGCGCCTTTTTCTCACTGATTCCTTTTATTTCCGCCAGACGCTCTGGTTCTTCTTCCATAATACGAAACGTGTCTTCCCTGAACTTCCTCACGATTCTCCCGGCAAGTGCGGCTCCAATTCCCTTAATTGCGCCCGATCCTAGATATTTTTCTATAGACATCAGATCCTCTGGGTCTTTCACCTCATAAGAACTGACTTTCAGCTGCATACCATACATCTGATGCATGGTGTACTCTCCCTGAACTTCTACCAGTTCACCTTCCGATATATAATGTAGATTTCCCACACAGGTCACTTCACCATCATCATTTGTCAAATTAAATACTGTATATCCATTATCTTCATTTCGAAAAATGATATGCTCTACATAGCCTTTTACTGTATCCATAAACTTCTCCAAAAAAGGCTGTCTCTTTCGAAACAGCCCCTCGTTGTATTCTTGTTCTATTAAAAGTCTTTTCTGCCATTCATGAATTCTACGAACTGACCTGTTCCAATCGCTACTACTTTCATAGGTTCTTCTGCTGTCATAGTATTGATTCCAGTTTTTTCTTCAATCAACTGTTCCAGACCACGAAGCATTGACCCACCACCGGTAAGTACAATTCCTCGATCAAGAATATCTGCTGATAATTCTGGTGGTGTGCGTTCCAATACTGCAATAACAGCTTCCACAATCTGACTTGTTGTTTCACGAAGTGCTTCTTCTGTCTCTGATGCTGTCACTGTTACAGTCTTTGGAAGACCTGTTACAAGGTTACGTCCGCGTACGACCATGGTTTCTTCTTCTACCAGTGGATAGGTTGTCCCAATTTTGATCTTGATATCTTCTGCCGTACGTTCTCCAATCAGAAGATTATGTTTCTTACGCATAAAACGGACAATTGCTTCATCAAAGTCATCTCCGGCAATCTTAAGTGATGTATTTACTACAGTTCCTCCAAGAGAAATAACTGCAATATCTGATGTACCTCCACCGATATCTACAATCATATTTCCATATGGTTTTGAAATATCGATACCAGCACCAATTGCTGCCGCAACAGGTTCTTCGATCAGACGGACTTCTCTTGCTCCAGCAGCATAAGTCGCTTCTTCTACCGCTTTCTTCTCTACTTCTGTAACTCCGCTTGGTACACAGACACTGATATTTGGTTTCTTAAATGTACGTCTTCCAATTGCTTTCTGTACAAAATATTTAATCATCTTTTCCGTTACCATGTAATCAGAAATAACTCCCTGACGAAGTGGTCTGACTGCCACGATATTTCCAGGTGTCCTTCCAAGCATAAGACGTGCTTCTTCACCGATTGCCTTTATATCATTTGTATCTCTATCATACGCAACGACTGTTGGCTCTTTTAATACAACTCCTTTACCCTTAACATACACAAGAGTACTCGCTGTTCCTAAATCAATTCCAATATCAATGGATGCCATTCATATTCTCCCCTTTCCAATATATATCTATTCCCTTATCTTTTTTGTTCAAACACTCACGCACACATAAATGCATAATCCATTATAATAAAAAAAGTATCAAATGGAAAGTCCTTTTTTTCATTTTAGATTTTCTTAAGTTTTCCTCTTTGTAACATCATGTCGACATATTTTCCTGTATATGAATCAGGATTCTTAACAATTTCTTCCGGTGTTCCAGCTGCTACGACCGTTCCTCCCTTGTCGCCGCCTTCAGGACCGATATCAATAATATAGTCTGCTGTTTTAATCACATCCAGATTATGTTCAATAACGATGACTGTATTTCCATCTGCAGTCAATCTCTTCAGAATCTCTGTCAATTTATGCACATCAGCAAAATGCAGCCCTGTAGTCGGTTCATCCAGAATATACACTGTCTTCCCGGTACTCCTGCGGCTTAACTCTGTTGCCAGCTTGATTCGCTGTGCCTCTCCTCCGGAAAGTGTTGTCGATGGCTGTCCAAGCCGGATATAAGATAGTCCGACATCATACAATGTTTCCATTTTTCTGCGGATACTCGGCACATTTTCAAAGAAATGCAGGGCTTCTTCCACCGTCATATTCAGAACATCGTAAATACTTTTTCCTTTATACTTCACTTCAAGAGTCTCTCGATTATACCGCTTTCCACCACACACCTCACAAGGAACATATACATCCGGCAGGAAATGCATTTCTATCTTAATAATACCATCTCCGCTGCATGCTTCACATCTTCCGCCCTTTACATTAAAGCTGAAGCGTCCTTTCTTATATCCTTTTGCTTTGGCATCGGATGTTGACGCAAACAGATCACGTATCAGATCAAAAACTCCAGTATACGTTGCCGGATTAGATCTAGGGGTTCTTCCAATCGGGGACTGGTCAATCGCAATCACCTTGTCTAATTGTTCCATCCCCTCAATTCTGGTGTGTTTTCCAGGAATCACTCTTGCATGGTTCAGTTTTCTTGCCATACTCTTATACAAAATTTCATTGACCAGAGAACTTTTCCCCGACCCGGATACTCCCGTCACGCAAGTCATTACCCCAAGTGGAAATTCCACATCAATATTCTTCAGATTATTCTCCTTCGCTCCTACAACCTTGATCCACCCAGTCGCCTGAGACCGCTTCTCTGGTACTGGTATCTCTATTCTTCCACTCAGATAAGCTCCTGTAACGGAACGCTCCACCTTCATAATTTCCTGCGCAGTTCCCTGTGCTACCAGTTCTCCTCCATGTTCACCGGCTCCAGGACCAATATCAATGATATGGTCGGCCGCAAACATCGTATCCTCATCATGTTCTACCACGATCAACGTATTTCCCATATCACGCAAATGTTTTAATGTTGCAAGAAGCTTGTCATTATCTCTTTGGTGGAGTCCGATACTCGGTTCATCCAAAATATATGCCACTCCCACAAGACCTGAACCGATCTGCGTTGCCAGACGGATTCTCTGTGCTTCTCCACCCGAAAGACTTCCCGTCGCTCTCGACAGCGTAAGATAATTCAGTCCCACGTCCATAAGAAACTGGATTCTTGCTTTGATTTCCTTCAGAATCTGTCCGCCGATCATCTGCTGCGTCTTCGTAAGTTCCAGACCATTTATGAACTTCTGCAGCATATCAATAGAAAGTGATGTCACTTCATGAATGTTTTTTCCACCAACCGTCACTGCCAGTGCGGACTTCTTCAGCCTTTGCCCCTTACATTCCCGGCATGGTGTAATTTGCATAAAACTTTCATATTCTGCCTTCATTGTTTCCGATCCGGTCTCCCGATAACGTCTCTCTACATTTTTTATGATTCCTTCAAAAGCAACATCATAAATCCCCTCACCACGCTGTCCTTTATAATGAACCTTTACCTCTTTACCACCTGTTCCGTAAAGCAGAACATCACGAATCTCCTTCGAGTATTCTTCAAACGGCGTATCCAGACTAAAATGATATTCCTTGCAGAGTGCATCCAGTATCGCATAAGTAAAGCTGGATTTGTCCGTGCATGACTGCCATCCCGTCACCGCAATCGCTCCCTGACTGATGCTAAGAGATTTATCCGGAATCATCAGTTCCTCATCAAATTCCATCTTATAGCCAAGACCGAAACATTCTGGACATGCACCAAACGGATTATTGAACGAAAAACTTCTCGGTTCTATCTCATCAATGCTGATTCCGCAGTCAGGGCATGAAAAACTCTGGCTGAAATTCATAGATTCTCCTCCAATCACATCCACCACCAGAAGACCTTCCGCCAGATTCAGTACACTTTCTATTGAATCTGTCAGTCTTTTTTCAATTCCAGACCTCACAACAAGACGGTCTACGATAATCTCGATGTTATGTTTAATATTTTTATCCAGCGTGATTTCTTCGGAAAGCTCATACATATTACCGTCGATCCGTACACGGACATATCCACTTTTCTTTGCACGTTCCAACAACTTTGCATGCGTTCCTTTTCTTCCTCGCACGACCGGTGCCATAAGCTGAATCTTGCTGCCTTCTGGAAGTTCCATGATCTGGTCCGCCATCTGATCTACGGTCTGTTTCTTAATCTCTCTGCCACATTTCGGACAGTGCGGAATCCCGATTCTTGCATAGAGCAAACGGAAATAATCATAAATTTCTGTCACAGTTCCCACTGTAGAACGGGGATTCCTGTTTGTTGACTTCTGATCTATTGAAATAGCCGGTGAAAGTCCCTCAATACTCTCAACATCCGGCTTTTCCATCTGACCAAGGAACTGTCTTGCATAAGAAGACAGGGATTCCATATATCTCCTTTGTCCTTCTGCATAAATGGTATCAAACGCCAGGGAAGATTTTCCCGATCCACTTAATCCGGTCAGAACAACCAGTTCATTTCTCGGGATATCCACATCTATATTCTTTAAATTATGCTCATTCGCCCCTCTGATCTTTATAAACTGTTTCTTTTCTTCTGCCATTCTTCTACCTCTATCTATTTTCATGATCATTATTCCATATCATTCAGATATTTCTTTAATTCGACCATTTTATCTCTTAATTCTGCAGCCGCTTCAAAATTAAGTTCTGCTGCTGCTTTTTTCATCTGCTTTGTTAATTTTTGAATCAGTTTTTCTAATTCTTCCCGGCTCATAGACTCTGGATCTTTTTCCAGACGCATCTCTTCTGCCGCAACTTTTTTCGAAATACTGATCAAATCGCGAACTGCCTTTTGAATCGTCTTCGGCGTAATTCCATGTTCTTCGTTGTATGTCATCTGGATTTCCCTGCGCCTTTTTGTCTCATCGATTGCCACGCGCATAGAATCCGTTATACGATCCGCATACATAATGACACGGCCTTCTGCATTACGCGCTGCTCGTCCAATCGTCTGAATCAGAGAAGTCTCTGAACGAAGGAACCCTTCTTTATCTGCATCCAGAATTGCCACCAGCGTAATTTCCGGAATGTCAAGTCCCTCTCTGAGCAGGTTGATTCCAACAAGTACATCGAACACATCCAGTCGCATGTCACGGATGATCTCTGTCCTCTCAAGCGTATCTATATCAGAATGTAAATATTTTACTCTGATTCCCACTTCCCGCATATAATCCGTCAGATCTTCCGCCATACGCTTCGTAAGGGTCGTAATCAGGATTTTATTCTTCTTTGCCGTTTCTTTCTTTACTTCACCGATCAAATCATCAATCTGACCTTCCACCGGGCGAACTTCCACTTCTGGATCCAGAAGACCCGTTGGTCGGATGACCTGCTCTGCACGTAGCAGTTCATGCTGTTCCTCATACTCACCAGGAGTTGCTGACACGAACAACACTTGATCTATCTTACTTTCGAACTCTTCAAAGCTGAGTGGTCTGTTATCCTTTGCCGACGGAAGACGGAACCCGTAATCTACCAAAGTTCCTTTTCTCGACTGGTCCCCATGATACATGGCTCCAATCTGTGGAATCGTCTTATGCGACTCATCAATCATCATAAGAAAATCATCCGGGAAATAATCAATCAACGTCTGTGGCGGTTCTCCCGGTGCCAGACCAGTCAGATGCCGTGAATAATTCTCGATTCCTGAGCAGAACCCTGTTTCCCGCATCATTTCTATATCAAAGTTCGTTCGCTCTGCAATTCTCTGCGCTTCCAAAAGCTTGTCTTCTCCTTTGAAAAAGCGAACCTGCTCTTCCAGCTCTACTTCAATTTCACTAATCGCCTTTTCCATCTTCTCTTTCGAAACAACATAATGTGATGCCGGGAAAATGGCTACATGTCCAATCACATTGATAATTTCTCCGGTCAGAGTGTCTATCTCTGTTATTCTGTCAACTTCATCACCAAAAAATTCCACACGATATGCTATCTTTTCTGAATATGCCGGAAAAATTTCCACAACATCTCCACGTACACGGAAGGTTCCCCGCTTGAAATCCATATCATTTCTGTCATACTGAATCTCAATCAGTTTCTTTATCACTTCATCTCGGTCTTTTATCATTCCAGGGCGAAGCGAAATGACCATCTCCTGATAATCAATTGGCGAACCCAGTCCATAAATGCAGGATACACTTGCAATGATAATGACATCCTTGCGCTCTGAAAGCGCTGCCGTGGCTGAATGACGCAATTTGTCAATCTCATCATTGATTGCCGAATCCTTTGCAATATAAGTGTCCGAAGACGGCACATATGCTTCCGGCTGGTAATAATCGTAGTAGGAAACAAAATACTCCACTGCATTCTCCGGGAAGAACTCCTTGAATTCTCCATAGAGCTGTGCTGCGAGGGTCTTATTGTGAGCGATTATGAGTGTTGGTTTATTTAATTGTTCGATAACGTTTGCCATGGTAAAAGTCTTACCGGATCCGGTGACACCAAGAAGGGTCTGGCATTGATTGCCTTCTTTAAATCCTTTGACTAACTGTTCGATTGCCTGCGGCTGGTCGCCGGTAGGTTTGTATTCAGAATGTAGTTTAAAACATTTTTGTGCATCTTGCATAAAAACACCTCCAAATCTCATAGTAAAAAAGTTTGTCCATCAGCCAGAAATTCGTGTAATTTTAAAAATCCCAAATGACTGATGCTACAATTTTTACCTTTACACAAATTTAGGTCACAAATTTTTAATCATAGTACGTACAAAGTATTCAGGTGGATATTCAGGAGACAGTGTCTCTCGAATTATATTTTACTATTTGACATTCATATCGATATGCTACGCAATTTCGGTATGAATGTTGAATGCTTCATTTTTATTTTCCTGGAAAATATCTCTGAGATTTCTGCTGACATCTCTGACATCAATTTGAGGAACAAACATCCGAATATCAATCTCACGACTACACTATACCAAATTGGCTACACACATGTAGCCAATTGAAATATGCCAAATAATATCTGCTTATTCTCGCTCAAAACCCTTTTAATCCTGATTATATATCAATTGATTTCTTTCTAATTCTCTTTGCAACTCTTCGACAGTAGGTAAGACAGTCATATATTTAGAAGCAAAAATCTGTTGATTTTCATGCAGAACAGAATATTTAACCATCGTTTCATCTTTGTCCGTACAAAAAATAATACCAATAGCGGGATTATCATCTTCCCTACGTTTCAAATCATCAAACATACGCACATACATATCCATTTGCCCAATATCTTGATGAGTTAACTTTGTTGTTTTTAAGTCAATAAGTACAAAACACTTCAAAATATAATTGTAAAAAACTAAATCAATATAAAAATCTGTTGTTTCCGTGCAAATTCTCATCTGTCTACCAACAAATGAAAATCCTTTTCCCATTTCTAATAAGAATTTTTGAAGATTGCTAATAATAGCCTTTTCAATATCACTTTCTAAATGTCCATCATTTTGCTTTACTCCCATAAATTCCAACACAAACGGATCCTTAACAAATTCTAATGTTTTATTCTCCGTATCTGGCAACTGTGTGGACAGCATTCTCTTATAATATCCACTTTTAATATTACGTTCCAACACTCTTACAGTCCAATTTTCATTAGCCACTTCGTCCAAATAGAAATTGCGTTCTTCTTCGTCTGAAATACGCATAATATTTCTCAAATGAGACCATGGTACCTTTTTCATCATCACATAGCCATAT
>JAQYAI010000005.1 GCA_029227655.1 bacterium
GAAGCCTCTATAAACAGTTGACGGGTTGCAGCGTGTGGGGCGTTGTGGTGATGGTTGACAAGTTACAGCCGGGGTTTAATGTGAACCAGGCACGCGGGAAAGTTACACGGATCATTCTATACCGCGTTAAATCTATATTGAAAATGCCGGAACCCACAAAGCCCAAAACGCAGCAATAAAAGAGCGGGCGGCCAGTGACGCAGCATTGACCGCCTTTTAAAGAGTTATAGTATTAACTGGTATCAACCTACGGGAAATCTCGACTCCAAATCCAGTGAAGAGATTGTGGAGCTCCTGCGCAAATCCAACCGGGATTATGACCAGACAATTGTGATGATCACACACAACATGGAAATTGCAAAATATGCGGACCGGATCATTAAGATCGAAGACGGAAAGATTGTAGGTGAGTAGTTATGAAGTTGTTGAATAAGCTTACGATAAAGAATTTAAAGCTCAATAAAAAACGGACAATTGTCACCGTGATCGGAATTTTGCTCTCTGTCGCCCTGGTTACAGCAGTCTCCAGTATGTTTGCCAGTGCCCAGGCAAGCCTGATCGCATTTGAGATTGCAGAAAAGGGGAATTATCATTACAGTTTCTCTGATGTAAATAAGAAGGATTTATATCTGTTTACGGAGAACCGAAAAATAGAAGACATGTACCTGGTGGATGATTTGGGGTATGCGGATCTTAAGGAGAGCAAGAATGAATACAAGCCGTATATCAATGTGAAGGCATTTACGGAGGAAGGGCTTAAAAATCTGGGCGTTCAGATTCGGGAAGGACGTCTGCCGGAAAATGACTCTGAAATTTTAGTGCCGGCGCATTTAAAATCCAATGGTAGGGTAACAATGGAAGTTGGAGAAAAGCTCAGCCTGGATCTGGGAACCAGAATGACACAGGGAGAGGTGCTTACACAGAATGATTCTTTTGAAGTGATGGGGGAAGAGGAAATTGTTGACACCCAGAGGAAAGAATACACGGTCGTTGGTATTATGGACCGGCTTCCAGGTGAGATTGAGAATTACGAGGCACCGGGCTATACCTTTGTGACCTTAGAGCCACAAGAGAAAATGGATGATGTTGTAGACGTATATGCCAGATATAACAAAAAAGGACTGGAAGATCATCTGGCAGTGACCGCTCATATTCTGGGCGTGGATGAGGAAGCTTTTTCTAAATTATATAGCTACGAAGCAACGATGGAATATACAGAAGAAGAGTGGGCTGAACTGGTCGAGAAAATGGGAGAGCCACGCTACGACTTTCATCAGAATGAATATCTAATCATGTTGCAGACTGGACTGTTTAGCAGTGAACCGCTCAGTGCACTGGGACTGACGGTATTGGTTGTTATTCTGATCATCATTGCCACTTCTGTGTTCTGTATTAAGAACAGTTTTGATATTTCCATTTCAGAGAAGATCCGTCAATATGGGATGCTTTCCAGTGTGGGAGCGACCAGAAAGCAGATTAAAAGAAACGTATACTACGAAGCAATGATTTTGGGTAGTATAGGAATTCCGCTGGGAATTTTGTCAGGGCTTTTTGCATCATTTGTGCTGGTGCATGTGTGCAATTATTTCCTGAAAGATTTTCTGAATATGCAAAGGATGATTTTCGAAGTATCATGGATTGTTATTCTGCTTTCTGTGCTGCTGGGTGTATTGACAATTCTATTATCGGCGCGAAGAAGTGCAGGAAAGGCTGCCAAAATCAGTCCAATCCAGGCGATCCGTAACAGCGAGAATATCAAGATTCGGGCGAGAAGCATAAGGACACCGAAAGTTATCACCCGCATCTTCGGAATAGGGGGAGAAATTTCTTATAAGAATCTGAAGCGAAGCAAGAAGAAATACCGGACTACCGTAGTCAGTATTGTCATGTGTGTATCTGTCTTTATTGCCTTATCTTCCTTTGTAACGCTGGCCTTTGACTGGACAAAGAAAGAATTCCAGGATTATGATTATAATTTATCTGTTTCTTATGAATTTGATTTGGGCTCGGAAGTTGCAAACCGGGTGGAAGAAGTCACAAAAATGGAAGATATTAAAGCATATTCCAATATGATTTTTGCAAATGGTGTGCTGGAGGCACCAGAATATAGCATAGAATATCAGGAATATCTGAAAATGTACGAAGACCAGGAAAATGAGGAACGAACGAATTGGATTACACTAAGTGTTCTGGATGATGCCTCTTTTCGGGCTTACACCGAAAAGCTTGGTTTAAATTATGAGGTGGTAAAGGAAAAAGGAATTCTTCTGAATGATGTTTTCGTCTATTTATATGATGAAAAGGAAGAAACATATAAGGAACATCAAATTACAGAGTACGACTACAAAAAAGGGGATCTGTTACAGCTGAAACTTCCACTGAAAACCAGCGAAACAGGAGAAATAGAAGAGGCCGAAGACACTTCTGTTGAAATCGCAGCAGTGACAAAGACAGGACCACTTGGAACCGAGACATATGTAGGCGAAGCCAGACTGATTGTGGGGCAGGCGTACTGGGATGAGATAATAGAGATGGAAAAGCAAAAGCACGGTTATCTTTATATTGATGCGGAAGATGCAGATAAGACGCAGGATGAGATTGAAAATATCTTTGGTGACTATAGTGATACCATTTATATGAATAATATCCAGGAAAATGCCCGGATGATGCAGTCCTTCTACACGCTTTTGGCCATTTTCTTATATGGATTCATCATTGTGATCGCACTGATCGGGGTGACCAATATTTTTAATACCATTACGACCAATATGAATTTAAGGAGAAGAGAGTTTGCAATGCTCAAAAGCGTTGGGATGACAAAGAAAGAATTTAATCGTATGATTCGTTTGGAAAGTCTCTTCTATGGAACAAAATCACTGATGCTCGGAATTCCACTGGGATGTCTGTTGTCTTACTTGATTTTTAGGGCAATGATTGAAGGAGATACGGTCTGGAAGTATCAGCTTCCGGTGCAGGCAATCCTGATTTCGTCAGTTGCAGTTTTCTTATTGATTGTAGTGATCATGTGGTACTCTGTACGGAAAATCAAGGGCCAGAATATGATTGAGACCATTCGAAATGAAAATATATAAGAAGCCCAGACAAAGGGATATTTGTTAATAGATTATCTTTCATTGATTTTTGCGTCAGAGTTTTTTATAATAAAAACATCAAGATATTGTACGAAAATTTAGGGTGCAGGAGGTAGATGTTTTATGAACAACGATAAGAAATATTTTGAAAGAATTGCAGAATACGGACAGCTGATAGTTATTTCAGGACCGAGTGGTGTAGGAAAGAGAACCATCCTGAAAGAATATATGAACGAACATCCAAATGCATGTACATGTACATCTGTGACGACGCGTGATCCAAGACCGGGTGAAACCGATGGAAAGGAACATTATTTTATTTCACATCTGGAATTTGAACGTATGGTTCGTTCTCATCAGCTGTTGGAATATGGTTATTATAAGCGCAATGGTATGGAATTCCTCGGAAGGCGGTAGAGGAAGCACGGAGCAAGGGAAGAAATGTTCTGTTAATTGCAGATGTGACAGGTGCTATGAAAGTGCGGGCAATGTGTCCGGATGCAACGTTGATTTTCCTGCTTCCGCCAACGTGGGCAGAACTGGAAGAACGTATCAAATCGCATGATTCTCTTTCGGAAAAAGATGTAGAGGATCGCCTGTATGCTGCACAGGAAGAGATTATGTGTGCAGAACAGTATGATTATATCCTGATCAATGATACCGTAGAGAAGACGGTCCGCAGATTGGGACAGATCATTCATGGTAATCGTTATAGCAGCAATAGTATGAAAGCTTTCATGGAGAGTTATCTGGAGAGCGAGATTCAGTCAGATATGGTAGATGTGATCCGTTCTTTATAAGATAAAATAGTTTAGGGCGCCCCTTCCGTCAGGAAAGAGGCGCCCTGTTTTATACCATTTTGAAAGGAGAGAATGGTTCGGTTTATCTAGGTCTTAATGTCATACGAAGAATCTGATTGTTTTCGCCGTATTCGATGTTAGCGAGTGCTACGATATAGAAATCATCATATGATGCAACAAATTCTATCTGATGATCGTTCAGGATCTTTGGTTCCGAAAGAGAATACTGACGGAAGAAGAATTTGTTTCTAAAGAACATGGCAATGGCTTCTCTGCCATACACATGGAACTCCTGGCGCAGGGCACCATTTGGTGTGTAGTCGTTGTAGTGTCCATATTTTGTAAATAATCTGGAAATAGCGTCATAATCTTTATTGAGCGCAGCGTCGATGAATCTTTCAATTGTATCCATAATAGTCCTCCACTTTTTAATATACTTTTTCTGTGTTGAGCAAGGCATCTGTTCCACCGTCTACGAACATAATGTTTCCGCAGACTCCGCGGGATGCATTCGAGACAAGGAATACGATGACAGATGCAATGTCTTCTGGATCCATCAGTGCATCCTGTCCATACAGGGTAGGAATCGGCAGCGCATTGATCGCCATCTTGGTCGTTGGTGTGAGCACCGCTGTCATGGCAGTATTTACGTTACCTGGTGCAACGGCATTAATGCGGACACCATTTGCTGCAAAAGATGCAGAGTGGCGACGTACCCATCTTGCCAGTGCGTATTTGGTAGCAACATAAATCATATTGCCTACATGGAGATCGGTTCGATCCATCTGTCCCACGATTTTCAGAATACGCTGTTCGTCGTCATTGTTGTTGTTTAACAGGTCGGCGATATCCATACGGATACGTCCCTGAGAAATCGTATTCGAACATGTGACTACCATTGCACCACGCTTTTTCTGTAATAAGTCATAGACACCTTTTGCAACTTCAATTGTAGAGAAGAAGTTCAGGGAAATGATCAGTTCCAGATTACCACATGTTCCTGACACACCAGCGTTCAGAATCATTCCGTCCAGTCCTTCCGGATGCATGCGATGCAATTCGTCGATTGTTTTCTGTCTTCCTTCTGGTTTTGAGAGATCGACTTCGATATCTCCGTTCTTTAAGTCAATGTTGATGACTTCATGACCTTGTTCTTTTAACAGTCTTACTGTCTGTGCTCCGATTCCGCTGGAACCGCCTGTGATAGCATATACGCCCATAGTAACCTCCTTATATCACCTTTTGTTTTTTTCGTTTACAAATTTTCTGTTTTTCATTATAATCAAAAATGGTTATATAGAAATATCCAATTTAATAAAAAATAAGGATACCAGATTATGATTAGATACGATTTTAGCAAAAGAAACGGACAGCCGTTATATGAATATTTATACGATTGTCTGAAGAAAGATATTTTGAGTGGACATCTTCCATCCGGAACAAAGCTCCCTTCGAAGCGTGAGTTTGCCAGGGAGAATCATATCAGTGTGAAGACGGTGATGAATGCGTATGAACAGCTTCTAGTGGAAGGTTATCTGTATTCCGAGGAAAAAAGGGGATATTTTGTCGCTGAGGTAGAGATTATGCCAGAGTACCGGTCGGAGCTTGCAGAATATCCGGCAGTATATGAAGGAGAAACGTGGTTTGCTGATTTTACGGTCAATAACACTGCATATGAGAAATTTCCGTTCACACAATGGCGTAAAATCATGCGGGAAGTTCTGTCTGAATATGATGTGGAGCTTGTGCAAAGGGCGCATTTCCAGGGAATTAAAGAACTTCGTGTTGCGATTGCAGAGTATCTGTACCGTACCCGTAAAATGCTGGTATCCCCGGAATGTATCATCATTGGAGCCGGAATTGAATATTTATACAATCGTCTGATGAAAATCCTTCCTCCGGATGCAATCTATGCAGTGGAGAATCCAGGATCCAAAAAGATTCCGCGGATTTATGAGGAGTTTGGTGTAAGATGGACGTATATACAGATGGATGAGAATGGAATCAATATGGAGAGCCTGCGGGAAAAAGGGGCAGATGTTGTTCAGGTATCCCCGGAACACAGTTATCCGCTGGGGACGGTCATGACCGTGGCCCGCAGGCAGGAACTTTTGGAATGGTGTTCGGAAAAAATGGAGCGGTATATTGTAGAGGATGATTATGACTGTGAATTCCGTTATAATTCCCGGATGATACCTACTTTATATAGCATGGATTCCAATCATCGCGTGATTTATATGAACACATTCAGTAAGACACTGGCACCTTCTCTGCGCATCAGCTATATGATTCTTCCAGAGAAGTTAATGAGAAGATATCTCGACAGTGCTACGTTTTATTCCAATACTGCCTCTACATGCGAACAGTATGCGCTTGCAAAATTCATCGAAAGAAAATATTTTGAGCGTCATGTGAGCAGATTGAAAAAACATTATTCTGCACAGAGAAATCTGTTGATTCAGATTATTCGGGAAGCAAAGCACCTTCCGGTAAAAGAAATCAGTGGTGTTGACTGTGGTACACATCTTCTTGTCTGGCTTGACACGAATCTTGGAGATATTGAATTAAAATGGATGGCAAAACAGCGGGGAATTCATATAGAATGTCTCTCCGAATTTTGCGAAGAAATGGAGCCCATGTATCAGCATGTTATGATACTCAATTATTCGGAACTTAATGAAACAGCCCTGCGGGAGGCGATAAGAAGACTGGAGGAGATTTTCTGTTTTCTGGAGATGTAGGTGCAAGAGATGTTATGATGAGAAAAAGGAGGTGCAGGTATGGACATCTTACTGGTAGAAGATAATCCTACAATCGTGAAAGGATTAGAATATGCATTTAAAAATCAGGACTATTCTTTTCATGCAGTGACAAGAGCACGGGAGGCAAGGGCATATATGGAAGCCCATGAAGTGGATTTGATCATTCTGGATATTACGCTTCCAGATGGGAATGGTCTGAAGCTCTTTGAAGAAGAGATACGAAAGCGGGGGATTCCGACGATTTTTCTGACAGCAGAAGATGATGAAGAGACGATTGTGCATGGATTGAATCTTGGTGCAGAAGATTACATTACCAAACCATTTTCTACGAAAGAGCTGATGGCAAGAGTGAACCGTGTGCTGCTCCGCAACCGCAAAGAATCTGTGATTCGGGTGAAAGCTCTGGAATTTGACATGGATAAAATGACGGTGAGCCGGGAGGGAAAGCGGATAGAACTTACGAGTCTGGAACTTCGAATTCTGTATCTGTTGTTCTCTAACTTGAACAAAGTCGTATCACGCAGCATCATATTGGACAAGATCTGGGAGTGGACAGGAAATGATGTGGATGCACATACGGTGACGGTTTATTTAAAGCGTATCCGAGAAAAGATAGGAAATGATGTGATTGTTACAGTGAAAGGAATTGGATACCGGGTGGATAAGGATGAAAAATAAAGTAGAGTTAAAACGCTGTCTGCTTGGAATAGGGGTTGTAAGTTTGTGCGTCCTCATACTGTCAGTGGTATTGCAGTTCCGGGAATATCAGAGCTACACTAGACAGTATAATTATAAATTGAGTGCAATTTTAAATGAAGTACAAAAAGGATATCCGGATATTACGGAAGCAGAACTGATAAATATTGTAAATAGCAGTGATACCGATAGTGTTTCATTGGTTGAAAAGTATGGAATTGATCTTGAGAAAGATTCTGTCATTCAACAAAATAACAGAAATTT
>JAQYAI010000006.1 GCA_029227655.1 bacterium
GTTACCGCGATTGGGCTGATGCTTTTGTTCATCACGTTTAAGGTGACAAAAGGACTGGTCACCATGCTCCTTGCACATATTGCATTTTGTATTCCGTACGTGATGCTCTCTGTCATGCCGAAGATCAAATCCCTGGACCGCAATCTGGCGGATGCGGCGATGGACCTTGGGGCGACCCCGTGGCAGGCACTTACGAAAGTCATTGTGCCGGAGATCATGCCGGGAATCATATCGGGAGCCTTGATTGCATTTACCATGTCCATTGATGATTTTGTCATTTCTTACTTTGTAACAGGTGGAGGAGTCAAGAACATCAGTATCATTGTGTATACCATGAGCAAACGTGTAAATCCAAGTATCAATGCGATTTCTACCCTGGTCGTTGTCATTATTACGATTGCACTTCTGGTAATCAATCTGGTTCCGATGCTTGCTGCAAAAAGTGCGGTGAAGGGAAGCGGTCATACAGGAAGACGTCTGTTACCGGCAATGTTAGTTGTGGCAGCACTTGTATGTGCAGGTCTTTTCTATGGAGTAAAGGGCGTAAATAGCGATGCTCCGTATGCGGGAGAGACGCTTTATATTTACATGCCGGGAGAATATATCGATGAAGAGGTAGTTGCCGCTTTTGAGGAAGAGACGGGTGCTTCTGTGGTAATGGAAAACTTTGATTCGAATGAACAGATGTATATCAAGGTGGCAAACGGAGAATCTTATGATCTTCTGATTCCAAGTGATTACATGATTCAGAGGCTTATTAGTGAAGGCTATCTTCAGAAGCTGGATCAGGAGCAGCTTACCTGTTTTGATAGTATGAATGCGTTTATTCAGGACTGGGCTTATGATCCTGGGAATGAATATTCTGTTCCATATTTCTGGGGAACAGTGGGAATCGTATATGATAAGACAAAAGTTGACATCAGTGATCTGGAAAAAGAAGGATATGGAATTTTCTTAAATGAAAAATATAAAGACGATGTTTATCTGTACGATTCAGAGAGAGATTCATTCATGATGGCACTGAAAAATCTTGGTTATTCCATGAACACAGCATCAGAAGAAGAACTGAATGCGGCTTATGAATGGCTGGTACAGTGTGTGCAGACAATGGAGACTGAAATCGTAACGGACGAAATTATTGACAACATGGCGCAGGCGCGAAAAGCGCTTGGACTAGTGTATTCTGGTGATGCAACTTATATTATGTCAGAGAATGAGGACATAGGATTCTATCTTCCGGAAGAGGGAACCAATCTTTGGGCAGATGCCATGGTAATTCCGGAAAATGCTGTGAATGTTGACCTTGCATATGAATTTATGAATTTCATCAGTGAATATGATGCCGCGTATGCAAATTCAAGTTATGTGGGTTATACATCTCCAAACGAAGAAGTCATGAATGACCTATATAGTGGAGAGTTTGAAGGCATTAATGCATATATTCCGAGAACCGATAACGAAAATGATGAGATTTTCGAGTACAATGAGTCAACAAGAAAAATCATCAGTAATCTCTGGAGTAAAGTAAAGATTGCAGCAAGTAATACAAATTAATAAATAGAAAAGACTGCTGATTTTGTGTCAGCGGTCTTTTTTGTCTATACACTTTTGCGAAGTAAAGGGTTGAAATCAAAAAGAAAATGCGCTATTATAGTCCATAACAGATTTTTACGACAGACATTTGACCCAGGAGGGAAAGAAACATGAAGTTGAACATTGGTGTAATCAAAGGTGATGGAATTGGGCCGGAAATTGTGACTGAGGCGATGAAGGTTCTTGATAGAACAGGAGAGGTGTACGGTTTTCAGTGTTCTTACGAACAGCTGCTAATGGGTGGAGCGTCGATTGATGTCCATGGAATTCCTCTCACTGATGAGACAATAGAAAGAGCAAAAGCAAGTGATGCTGTTTTAATGGGTTCCATTGGCGGAGACACGAATACATCACCATGGTATAAATTAGAACCATCGAAAAGACCGGAGGCAGGCCTTTTAAAGATTAGAAAAGAATTGGGATTATTTGCCAATCTTCGACCGGCAGTATTATATGAAGAACTTTCGGGGGCATGTCCACTGAAGGAAGAAATCACAGCTGGCGGATTTGATATGATGATCATGAGAGAGCTTACTGGCGGACTTTACTTCGGAGAAAGAAAAACGGTAGAAGAAAATGGCATCCGTACCGCATACGATTCCCTTACATATAACGAAAATGAGATTCGCAGAATCGCGGTCAAAGCATTTGATATTGCAAGAAAGAGAAGGCATAAAGTCATTAGTGTTGATAAGGCAAATGTGTTAGATTCCTCAAGACTTTGGAGGAAAGTGGTAGAAGAAGTTGCGAAAGATTATCCAGATGTTACATTAGAACACATGTTGGTCGACAACTGTGCAATGCAGCTTGTGAAGAATCCAAAGCAGTTCGATGTTCTTCTTACGGAGAATATGTTTGGAGATATTTTATCAGATGAAGCAAGCATGGTGACCGGATCCATCGGAATGCTTGCAAGTGCAAGTTTGAATGAGACAAAATTTGGACTTTATGAGCCAAGTGGTGGTTCCGCACCAGATATTGCAGGCAAGGGAATTGCAAATCCGATTGCGACGATCTTATCGGCAGCGATGATGCTGCGCTACAGTTTTGATCAGGATGACGCGGCAGATGCAATAGAAGCTGCAGTTTCCCAGGTACTGAAAGACGGATACCGTACAGGCGATATCATGTCAGACGGATGTACAAAAGTAAATACCGCACAGATGGGCGATCTGATCTGTGAAAGAATACATTAGGAGGTAGGAAAACGTGAAGAGTGATAATGTGAAAAAGGGGATGCAAC
Organism: bacterium; assembly: GCA_029227655.1. Taxonomy (GTDB): domain Bacteria; phylum Bacillota; class Clostridia; order Lachnospirales; family Lachnospiraceae; genus Allocoprococcus. Next base: position 2,837 of record JAQYAI010000006.1, read on the forward strand.
AAGCCCCGCATCGTTCATTATTTAATGCATTAGGATATACGAAAGAAGAGTTGGACAGACCACTGGTCGGAATTGTAAGTTCTTATAATGAAATTGTTCCAGGACATATGAATCTGGATAAAATTGTAAATGCAGTAAAAATGGGAGTTTCCATGGCAGGTGGAACACCGATCGTTTTCCCGGCAATTGCTGTTTGTGACGGTATTGCAATGGGACATATTGGAATGAAATATTCGCTTGTGACAAGAGATTTGATTGCAGATTCTACAGAAGCGATGGCACTTGCCCATCAGTTTGATGCACTTGTCATGGTTCCGAACTGTGATAAGAATGTTCCTGGTCTTTTGATGGCAGCAGCCAGAATTAATGTTCCTACTATTTTTGTCAGCGGCGGACCTATGCTTGCAGGTCATGTGAATGGACAGAAACGCAGCCTTTCAAGTATGTTTGAGGCAGTAGGTGCATATGCTGCAGGAAACATTACAGAATGTGAAATGTGTGAATTTGAAAGTAAAGTATGTCCGACCTGTGGATCATGTTCAGGTATGTACACTGCCAACAGTATGAACTGTCTGACAGAAGTTCTTGGAATGGGACTTCCTGGAAATGGAACGATTCCGGCTGTTTACTCAGAACGTATCCGTCTTGCAAAGCATGCAGGTATGCAGGTCATGGAATTATATAGAAAAAATATCCGTCCAAGAGATATCATGACAGAAGATGCAATCTTAAATGCACTTACGGTAGATATGGCACTGGGATGTTCGACAAACAGTATGTTACATCTGCCGGCAATTGCACATGAAATCGGTATGGACTTTGAAATTGATTTTGCAAATGGAATCAGTGAAAAAACACCAAATCTCTGCCATCTTGCACCGGCAGGTCCGACATACATGGAAGATCTGAATGAAGCTGGCGGTGTTTATGCCGTGATGAATGAATTAAATAAGAAAAATCTTTTACATACAGACTGTATGACAGTCACAGGAAAAACAGTTGGAGAAAATATCGAAGGCTGCGTGAACCGTAATCCGGAAGTTATCAGACCAATTGATCATCCATACAGTGAAACAGGCGGGCTTGCTGTATTAAAGGGAAATATCGCACCAGACGGAAGCGTCGTAAAACGTTCCGCAGTTGTGCCTGAAATGCTCGTGCATGAAGGACCAGCCAGAGTATTTGAATGTGAAGAAGATGCCATTGAAGCAATCAAAGGCGGCAAGATTGTTGCTGGAGACGTAGTGGTCATCCGCTATGAAGGACCAAAAGGTGGCCCGGGTATGAGAGAAATGCTGAATCCGACTTCTGCAATCGCCGGAATGGGACTTGGATCAAGCGTTGCCCTTATCACAGATGGACGTTTCAGTGGGGCATCCAGAGGAGCATCTATCGGACACGTTTCACCGGAAGCAGCAGTTGGCGGACCAATTGCTCTTATTGAAGAAGGCGACATTATCCAGATCGATATTCCAAATCTTTCATTAAATGCAAAGATTTCAGACGAAGAATTAGAAGCGAGAAAAGCGAAATGGCAGCCAAGAGAACCAAAGGTAACAACAGGATATCTTGCAAGATATGCAGCGATGGTCACTTCCGGCAATAGAGGAGCAATTCTCGAAGTAAAGAAGTAAAAAAGAGACCAAAGATTGAGAGGAACAGGAAATGCAGTTAACCGGAGCGCAGATAGTTATAGAATGCTTGAAAGAGCAGGGCGTGGATACGGTGTTTGGGTATCCGGGCGGAACGATTTTAAATGTATATGATGAATTATATAAACACAGTGATGAGATTACACATATTCTGACCTCCCATGAACAGGGAGCATCTCATGCGGCAGATGGTTATGCCCGTGCAACAGGAAAAGTGGGAGTATGTTTTGCAACGAGTGGACCGGGCTCGACCAACCTGGTCACGGGAATTGCAACGGCATTTATGGATTCCATTCCAATGGTGGCAATTACATGTAACGTAGGTGTACCACTGATTGGAAAAGACAGTTTCCAGGAAATTGATATTACCGGTATTACGATGCCAATTACGAAATACAATTTTATCGTAAAAGATGTAAATCAACTGGCAGATACCATCCGCAGAGCTTTTGTGATTGCACAGTCCGGCCGCCCGGGACCTGTCCTTGTGGATATACCAAAAGATGTCACTGCAAATAAAGCTGAATATGAACCAGTGAAAATTGGACCGGTAAATAAGTTCAAAGACATTGTTCCGGCAGAAGAAATTACACAGGCGGTGGATATGATCAAAACTGCAAAGAAACCATTTGTCTTTGTTGGTGGCGGTGCCATTTCATCGGGGGCAGAGAAAGAAGTCAGAGCATTTGTTCAAAAGCTTCATGCACCCGTATGCGATTCGCTTATGGGAAAGGGAGCATTTCCTGGAACAGATGAACTTTATACGGGCATGCTCGGAATGCACGGAACAAAGACTTCCAATTATGGTGTAAGTGAGTGTGATCTTCTTGTGGTAATTGGCTCCAGATTTTCGGATCGTGTCATTGGAAATGCCGCGACATTTGCAAAGAATGCAAAGATCATTCAGATTGATGTGGATGCGGCCGAAATTAACAAAAATGTTGCGGTAGATTTAGGACTTGTGGGAGACGTAAAAGCCGTACTTTCTAAAATCATCAAAGAATTACCTCAGCAAAATCATGATGAATGGATTGAAAAGGTAAAAGCCAATAAGCAGGCCTATCCAATGTCATACCATCAGGAGACTCTTACCGGTCCGTATGTTATTGAAGAAATATACAGACAGACAGAAGGGGATGCGCTAATTGTTACGGAAGTAGGACAGCACCAGATGTGGGCAGCCCAGTATTATAAATACAAAGAACCTAGGCAGCTTCTTACTTCAGGGGGGCTCGGAACGATGGGATACGGTCTTGGGGCTTCACTTGGAGCCAAAATGGGATGCCCTGATAAAACAGTCATCAATATTGCCGGAGATGGATGTTTCCGTATGAATATGAATGAAATTGCAACCGCAGCACGTTACAACATTCCAATTATTCAGGTCGTGCTCAACAACCATGTACTTGGAATGGTTCGTCAGTGGCAGACATTGTTCTACGGACAGAGGTATTCGGCGACGGTTCTGAATGATAAAGTTGATTTTGTAAAACTGGCAGAAGCAATGGGTGCGACAGCATACAGAGCCACGACGAAAAAAGAGTTTGACAAAATATTAACAAATGCGTTACAATGTGATGGACCAGTAGTCATTGACTGTCAGATTGACAGCGATGACAAAGTATGGCCGATGGTAGCTCCGGGAGCATCGATTAGTGATGCTTTCGATGAAAATGATTTAAAAAATAAAAAAGAGTAGAGAAGAGGGATATTTATGAAACGTGTATATAATTTTTCAGCAGGACCAGCGGTACTGCCGGTCGAAGTTTTGAAAGAAGCAGCAGAAGAAATGCTTGATTACAAGGGAACTGGAATGTCTGTGATGGAAATGAGCCATCGTTCAAAAGCTTTTGAAGAAATTATAACAGAAGCGGAAAAAGATTTGCGGGAACTTATGAATATTCCTGATAATTATAAGGTGTTATTTTTGCAGGGCGGAGCAAGCCAGCAGTTTGCAATGATTCCGATGAATCTGATGAAAAATAAAGTTGCAGACTATATTATTACAGGGCAGTGGGCAAAGAAAGCAGCCGCTGAAGCAGAAAAATATGGAAAAGTCAACAGGATTGCATCTTCAGCAGATAAAACATTCTCTTATATTCCAGATTGTTCAGATCTTCCGATTTCAGAAGATGCAGACTATGTTTACATTTGTGAGAATAATACCATTTATGGAACGAAATTCCATGAACTTCCAAATACAAAAGGAAAGCTACTTGTAGCAGATGTTTCATCTTGCTTCCTGTCAGAGCCGGTTGATGTTACAAAATACGGAATTATTTATGGAGGAGTTCAGAAGAACATTGGTCCTGCAGGAACTGTCATCGTTATTATCAGAGAAGATTTGATTACAGAAGATGTTCTTCCGGGAACACCAACCATGCTTCAGTACAAGATTCATGCAGACGCAAAGTCTCTTTACAACACGCCGCCTGCATATGGTATTTACATTTGCGGCAAGGTGTTCAAATGGATTAAGAACATGGGCGGTCTGGAAGCTATGAAGGAAAGAAATGAGAAGAAAGCAAAATTATTATATGATTTCCTTGATCAGAGCAAGCTTTTCAAAGGAACTGTAGAGAAGAAAGACCGTTCACTCATGAATGTGCCATTCGTGACAGGAAATGAAGAACTGGATGCTAAATTTGTAAAAGAAGCAAAAGCAGCCGGATTTGAAAACTTAAAAGGACATCGTACTGTTGGAGGTATGCGTGCAAGTATTTATAATGCAATGCCATATGAAGGTGTGGAAGCGCTTGTTGCATTTATGAAAGAGTTTGAGGAGGCAAATGCGTAATGGAATATAAATATAATTGCCTGAATCCAATCGCACAGGTAGGATTAAAGGAATTGGGAGAAGGATTTACACAGACAGATAATATCAATGAAGCAGATGCAATTCTGGTAAGAAGTGCATCGATGCATGAAATGGAATTTAGCAAAAATTTAAAGGCAATTGGAAGAGCAGGAGCCGGAGTGAATAATATTCCATTGGAAAAATGTGCGGAAGAAGGTATTGTAGTATTTAATACACCTGGCGCAAATGCGAATGGAGTAAAAGAGCTTGTCCTTGCAGGATTGTTCTTAGGCGCACGTGATGTTGTGGGTGGAATTGAATGGGTCAAAGCAAACAAAGACGATGAAAATATTGCAAAATCAGCAGAAAAAGCGAAAAAAGCATTTGCCGGAAGTGAGATTATGGGCAAGAAGTTAGGGGTAATCGGACTTGGAGCAATCGGTGTTCTGGTCGCAAATGCAGCGGTTCATCTTGGAATGGAAGTTTATGGATATGATCCTTATATTTCTGTAGCTAATGCATGGCATCTTTCAAAACATATCAAGCATGCAAAAATTGTAGAAGAGATTTATAAAGAGTGTGATTATATTACAGTTCATGTGCCAGCACTTGCTGATACAAAAGGTATGATTGGTGAAGATGCAATCGCCATGATGAAAGATGGTGTGGTTGTTCTTAATTTCTCAAGAGATGTGCTTGTTGACAGTGCAGCGATGATCAAAGGTTTGCAAAGTGGCAAGGTGAAACGTTACGTAACAGATTTTGCAACACCTGAAATCGTCGATGTAAAGAATGCAGTAGTGATTCCACATCTTGGAGCTTCTACAGCAGAAGCAGAAGATAACTGTGCAGTAATGGCAGCGGAAGAAATCCGTGATTTCCTTGAGAATGGAAATATTAAGAATTCTGTAAATTATCCAAATTGTGATATGGGAGTTCGCAGAAAAGTCAGAATTACAATTTTGCATAAGAATATACTTAATATGATTGGACAGTTCACTGCAATTTTGACAAAAGAAAATATCAATATCGCTGATATGATCAATAAGAGCCGTGGAGAATATGCATACACAATGCTCGATGTGGATTCAGAAGTTAAAGATACAGTTGTAGAAGAACTGGAAAAAGTAGAAGGCGTACGAAAAGTACGTGTAATAGCTTAAATATAACTTAAAGTTTGAGGGGAATTCTTGAAAAAGAGTTTCCCTTATTCTATAATGAATCTAAAAAAAATAGTATTGGAGTTACCAATGAGAAAATATAATTTAAAGAAACGTTTTAAGAGGGCAAGAGCCAGGTCAAGGGCAATGGCGAGGAGACGTAGAAAACATAGTATAAATTACATTTCGCCAATGAAAATCGGAGTGGTATGTGTAATTGCTTTTTTGGTGATGATTTTTGCGACGCGTGCCACTGGGATATTTAAAGAGAATGTAGTAGAAATCAATCTCACAGCACAGGATGCAGAGATGTACATAGGTGAGGATAAACCAGTATTTGTAGCGGAGGTTTCCTGTGAAGGGGATACAGAAATCATACTGGACGAGGATACAGGATTTACCATACAGAATCTGATAGATGAACTGAATAGTGGTACGGGTTATACATTAGAATCGGATGGTGACGGGTCGGAAACTGGTGAATATGAAATCAAAGCAGAACTGACCAGTGCCGTGTCGACGCCACTCAACACCGACTGGTTTGATAAAGTAAAGATCAATACAAAGCCGGGAACACTTAAGGTCAAAGAAATTGATGAAGAATACATGGCATCTGTGGAAGCTAAAAAGAATCGTCCGATGATTGCACTGACTTTTGATGATGGTCCTGGAAAATATACAATGAAATTATTAGATGCGCTGGAAGAAAATCATGCGCAGGCAACGTTTTTTATGCTAGGTCAGAACGTAGAAAAATATGAAGATGAAGTGGCCAAAATGAAAGAAATTGGCTGTGAACTTGGCAATCATTCTTACGATCACCCAAAATTTCCAAAACTTTCTGTTGACGAGATGAAAGCAGAGATCAATAATACCAATGGTGCGATTGAGGCGATTACAGGCGAACCGGCATCTGTGCTGCGTCCACCATACGGATTAATAAACGAAGAGGTGAAGCAGAATGTAGAAATGCCGATGATACTTTGGAGTATTGATACTTTGGACTGGAAGACGAAAGATACACAGGCAACGATCGATCATGTGCTTGCGAATGTCAGTGACGGTGATATTGTGTTAATGCATGATATTTATGAGACATCGGTAAATGCAGCCATTGAACTGATTAAGAAACTGCAGGATCAGGGCTATTATCTCGTGACAGTGAGTGAGCTTGCCGCGTCAAGAGGATACGAACTGGTAAAAGGTGAAAAATATTTCGGATTTTATAACGAATAGAAAGACGGAGGATAATGATGGCATACGAAATTACCGGGCATACAAAACTCACAGGGTTATTGGGAAGTCCTGTGGAACACAGCATCTCTCCAATGATGCATAATGAATCGTTCAGACAGCTAAATCTTGATTATGCATATCTTGCATTTGATGTAGGGACAGATAAATTAGAAGTGGCAGTGGCAGGGCTTAAGGCACTTGGAGTCAGAGGATTTAATCTTACAATGCCGGATAAGAATTTGATGTGCAGCCTTGTGGATGAACTTTCACCAGCGGCTAAAATTGGCGGTGCTGTGAATACAGTCGTTAATGACAATGGAATATTAAAAGGATATACGACGGATGGAATCGGATTTATGCGTTCTGTGAAAGAAGCAGGAAAAGATATTATCGGAAAGAAAATGACACTTCTCGGAGCAGGAGGAGCTGCAGCGGCAATTTTAGTGCAGGCGGCACTGGACGGGGTGGCAGAGATTTCCGTATTCAATATCCGGGATGATTTCTTCAAAAGAGCAGAAGGAATCATGGAAGAACTCCGGAAAGAAACAGACTGTGTGCTGAATTTATATGATTTTTCCGATCCTGAATTATTGAAAAAAGAAATTGCTGAAAGTCAGATTCTTGTCAATGGTACACCAATTGGTATGGCACCGAGGACAGACCGCTGTATTATCACTGATGACAGTGTGTTTCACAAGGATTTATATGTCTACGATGTGATTTATAATCCGGAGGAAACGTTGCTTTTGAAAAAGGCAAAGGCGGCAGGCTGTGAGACGCAGAACGGATTGAATATGCTCTTATATCAGGGCGCCGCAGCTTTTGAACTGTGGACCGGAAAAGAAATGCCGGTTGATATAATTAAACAGAAATATTTTCAGCGATAAAAGTCATTGACAATTTTCTGAAAATACGTTATGATAAGCCACAAGTTTAATAATTCTACTGTTGAAATGCAATGAAAAGAAGTAGTAGATATAATGAGACGTTTCAGAGAGTCCTTGGCTGGTGCGAAAGGATACAGGTAATTATATCGAATTCATCTTGGAGCAGAGTGCTGAATATCGATTGATTAGTAGGCATTTCCGGGAGCAACCGTTACTTGCAGAGGTATAACCATTTATGGCGTACCTGTCGAGGCAGATATCGTGAGATGTCTGTGAATTGAGGTGGAACCACGAAGTATATAGTACTCTCGTCCTCTGTATGAGCAGAGGATGAGAGTTTTTTTTTACAGTTCTGCCACAGCGAGGAGAAGCGAAGCGTATCCTAGCTGGCACGGCTGAACTGTAAAAAATGAATAGCAGCAATGGTAGAGGAAAGGATTTAGTTATGATTATTGTATTAAAACCAAAAACAACGGAAGAGAATGTGAGACGTGTGGAAGATATGGTCCGCGCAAAAGGACTGGAGGTGCACACCGTCGTAGGAGAAGATCTGACAATCATTGGATGTATCGGTGATACTGTGAAAGTGGATGCCCGTCTGTTTGAAGTGGACAAATCCGTAGAAAAGGTAATGCATGTCCAGGAACCATATAAACTGGCGAACCGTGCATTTCATCCGGAAGATACGATTGTAGATGTATCCGGTGTAAAAATTGGGGAAAATCACATGGCGATGATTGCCGGACCATGTTCGGTGGAATCCGAAGAACAGGTAATCGAAATAGCAAAGGCAGCGAAAGCATCTGGTGCCAATATTCTGCGCGGTGGTGCATTTAAGCCAAGAACGAGCCCTTATTCTTTCCAGGGAATGGGATTGGAAGGATTAGAAATTCTCTGTAAAGCAAGAGAGGTGACAGGGCTTCCAATCTGTACCGAGCTTATGTCCGCAGAATATTTAGATATATTTGATGAGAAAGTGGATTTGATCCAGATTGGTGCAAGAAATATGCAGAACTTTGATCTGCTTAAGAAGCTTGGACAGACAAAGCGACCAATTCTTTTAAAGAGAGGATTGAATGCAACCTTTGAAGAGTGGGTAATGTCCGCAGAATACATTATGGCAGCCGGCAATCCAAATGTCATTTTCTGTGAACGTGGTATTCGTACCTTCGAAACATATACCAGAAATACGCTGGATCTTCAGGCCATTCCAGTCATGAAGAGACGCAGCCATCTGCCGATCATCGTAGACCCAAGTCATGCCGGAGGAAAATGGTGGCTGGTAGAACCAATGGCAAAGGCAGCAGTAGCGTGTGGGGCTGATGGTCTTATGATTGAAGTTCATAATAATCCGGAATGTGCACTCTGCGATGGTGGTCAGTCATTAAAACCAGAAAAATATGACCGGATGATGAAAGAAATTGAGGGCATCTTACGTGTCCTTGGAAAAGAAATCTAGACTATGATTCAAAGGAGAAAAAGTCATGAAATTATATGTTGATTTAAAAGAACATGGCTATCCTATTTATATTGAACGTGGAATTTTGGGCAAGGCTGCCGAAAAAATCAGTGAAGTGTATCAGGGAAAGAAAGTTATGATCATTTCCGATGATCAGGTATATTCCTATTATGGTGAGAAATTGAAGGAGATTTTATCAGAGAAATATCAATGTTTTGAATGCGTCATTCCACATGGAGAACCGTCAAAAAGCATTCATACCCTTCCGGGAGTATACAGCCAGCTTCTGAAAGCAAAATTATCCAGAACAGATTTGATTCTTGCCCTTGGTGGTGGTGTGGTCGGTGATCTGGCAGGATTTGTGGCGGCAACCTATCTTCGGGGAATCAAATTTGTTCAGATTCCCACATCAATTCTGGCGCAGGTAGATTCTTCGGTCGGAGGAAAAGTTGCAGTAGACCTTCCAGAAGGAAAGAATCTGGTAGGAGCCTTTTACCAGCCAAAGATGGTACTCATTGATCCGGATGTGTTAGACACGCTTCCAGAGCGCTATGTCATCGATGGAATGGGAGAAGTCATCAAATACGGATGCATTAAAAACGCAGAATTATTCAACAAATTAGAGGAATATGGTTCTTTTGAAGTCATGAAAGAACATATCGTCGATATTATTGGAACCTGTGTTGACATCAAACGTCAGGTTGTAGAAGCAGATGAATTCGATACAGGAGAAAGACTTCTCCTGAACTTTGGACATACATTGGCACATGCGATTGAACAGTATTACAATTATGAAAGAGAAAGCCATGGGGAAGCTGTTGCAATTGGAATGTACCAGATCACACAGATTTCGGAAGAATGGGGGTTAACCAAACCAGGTCAGGCAAAGAGAATACGCAAAGTATTGGAAGCATACAAACTTCCAACGGCAGCTGGAATCCCAATGGGTGAGATGAGAGCAGCCATGCAGCTGGACAAGAAGAATCTGAATGATGAACTCAAAATAGTGTTGTTGCATGAAATCGGGGATGCATATGCATATTCGACGGATACGTACTTTTTCCCGAAGGCGAAGATGTGTTAGAAATTATAAAGTGGCTGGTACGTTCAAGTACCAGCCATTGTTGCCATGGTTTATTTCCAAAATTCATTGACGTATTTTTCTAAAGTCTGGGAATCAATAGAAGGGAAATTTTCTATTAATTTACTGACGATTTTTTCTTTAGAGATAGAAGATTCCTGTAGTGTTTTGATTACAAATTGGATACTTTGAGATAATCCATCATTGAATCCATCCTCATAGCCATCAGCACGTGTATCTCTTTCATAGAGTGCCTGATCAAACGTTGTGAGTACCATACTTATCACCTCTGATTTGTGTTTGTTCAGTATATCCTTCAGAATATTATTTTCAATACAATCATCTACCGCTGATGAAACTGCTTTATGTATATTATCATAGATTTTTTGGTATTTTCTTATAGTATGAATAAAAATAGAATATTCTTCCAATCGTCTGCGATGTTCATATAGGTTCATAGTGCCGCCAATTAGAAAAGAAATGTCGTTTTTCATGGATAAATAGATAGCATCGTCTAATGTATTTACCTCAAAATCATCAATGTTTGTATAATCAGACTGATTGACAGCATTGTACAAATCTAGTAAATCTTTTTTGTCTTGAAATATGAAACGAAATAATCTGTCTTTAACATTACGATTAGATGTTGGATAATACTGTGTGTCTTCATTGTTTAAGATTTCTTCTGTTGTGTGTTGAAGTGTCATATTTCCTCCTTTAGTATAAAATAAAAAAAATATTATTTCAATCAATTTACAATTTAAAGTTGGAAATAGGAAATTCTAAAGACAAGCTGTGCGAAAGCTTGAAAAATAGAAATGGTTTTGTGATAGGATCTATAATAATTTATGAATAGATAAATTTCAAGAGGAAAACAGTTTGTATTCTTTCATAAATCAAAGGAATACAAACTGTTTTTTTGCTGAAAGTTATCTATGTTTTGCAAGCAGATCATGAATCTTGTCAGTTGGAACAAGTACATCACTGATCGGAGTATCATGATTCATGGAATCAATGATCAGTGCGAGGAATTTGCTCATATCCGCTTCAATGAAATATGGTTTTTCATAAAGTTCTGGTGGAAGATAAGTAAGATTCGTGGTGATGATTCTGTCCATGTAGCCTTTTTCATAGTACTCATCAAATTTTGCAAGACCGTCTGTAAAAAGACCGAATGTTGTACAGATAAATACTTTTTCTGCGCCGCGTTCTTTTAACTGCTTTGTAGTATCAAGCATACTTCCGCCGGAAGAAATCATATCATCCATAACAATGACTGTTTTGCCCTTTAAGTCATCACCGAGGTATTCATGAGCAACGATTGGATTCTTACCACCAATGACCTGTGAGTAGTCACGTCTCTTATAGAACATACCCATGTCTACACCGAGGACGTTTGCAAGATATACGGCACGTCCCATAGCACCTTCGTCCGGGCTGATGATGGTCATGTGTTCCTTGTCCACTTTAAGATCAGGTTCTGCCTTTAGTAAAGCTTTCATGAACTGATATGGTGGATTAAAACTGTCAAATCCGTGAAGTGGAATTGCATTCTGAACACGTGGGTCATGAGCGTCAAAGGTGATAATATTTGAAACACCCATGTCTACCAATTCCTGAAGTGCGAGTGCAGCGTCCAGAGATTCACGTTTTGTTCTCTTGTGCTGGCGGCTTTCGTATAAGAATGGCATGATAACGTTTACACGGTATGCTTTTCCGGTTGCAGCAGATATAATACGTTTTAAATCCTGATAATGGTCGTCTGGCGACATATAATTTGTCAGACCATTTACTTTATAAGACAGACTATGATTGCAGACATCGACCATAACAAATAAGTCTTTCCCACGGACACTTTCTTTGATCACTCCTTTGGCTTCTCCGGAGCCAAAACGCGGACAGGCAATATCTGTCAAATAAGAATCACATTCATAAGTAGAATATAAATTCCTGTCTAAATCGTTCAAAGAGTCCTTGCGGAAGGAAACGATATATTTATCTACTTTTTTTGCAAGATTTTCACAGCTCTTAAGTGCTGCAATCTTGAGCGGTGCGACAGGAAGTTTACTTTCCATCTTTTCAATATCTTTCATGGGTACCTCCTCATTGATGCGCATAAATTCACATCATAATGTTCATTCTATCTAAATTTATAACATTAAATAGTAATAAAGGCAAGAAAGCCTTTGTAAAAAATTGCTTTTTTCATGAAAATGCGATATATTATGATATAAACGCGCACTGTCACTTATTGGCAGATTACTATATGTAACAGGAGATATGATTTCATGAAACATGAGCATATGATAAAAAGTGTCGAAGAAGGCAGTATTGCCTGGGAAATGGGAATCGAACCGGGAGATGTACTTCTTCGTATCAATAATAATATCATTGAAGATGTATTTGATTACCATTATTATGTGAATGATGAAGAGCTACTCGTGCTGATCCGCAAGGCAAATGGAGAAGAATGGGAACTGGAAATCGAAAAGGATTATGAAGATGATCTGGGAATTGAATTTGAACAGGGACTGATGGACGAATATCGTTCCTGCAGAAATAAGTGTATGTTCTGCTTCATTGATCAGATGCCGAAAGGGATGAGAGAGACGCTTTATTTCAAAGATGACGATTCCAGGCTTTCCTTTTTACAAGGGAATTATGTGACGCTGACGAATATGAGCGATCATGATATAGAACGAATCATCAATTATCATCTGGAGCCGATCAATGTATCCATTCATACAACGAATCCTGAGCTTCGGTGTAAGATGCTTCACAATCGTTTTGCAGGAGATGCTTTGAAGAAAATCGATGTTCTTTATGAAGGCGGCATTATGATGAATGGGCAGATTGTACTTTGTAAAGGAGAAAATGACGGAGAAGAGCTGGAACGCAGTATTCGTGATATGACGAAGTGGCTTCCGAATCTTCAGAGTGTTTCTGTAGTTCCCGTGGGACTCACAAAATACAGAGAAGGACTATATCCGTTAGAACCATTTCATAAAGAGGATGCCAGAAAAGTTCTTGATACGATTCATAAATGGCAGAAGAAAATTTATGAAGAATATGGAATCCATTTTATCCATGCCAGTGATGAATGGTATCTGCTTGCCGAAGAAGAACTTCCGGAAGAAGAGAGATATGATGGATATTTACAGTTGGAAAATGGAGTCGGTATGCTCAGGCTTTTGGAAAATGAGTTCAGCAAGGCCTATGATGAGCTTGAGGGAGATGACAGAAAGCGTCATGTTTCTCTGGCGACAGGAAGGCTGGCGGCACCAACGATTGCAAAATTGATGGAAAGGATGAAAGAAAAATATACGAATTTAAAAGTGGATATTTACCCGATTCGCAATGATTTTTTTGGTGAATTGATTACGGTTGCCGGGCTGATCACCGGACAGGATTTGAAGAACCAGCTTGCGGATAAAGAGTTGGGTGATGTATTATTACTTCCGAATAACATGTTAAGAAGTGGGGAAGAAGTATTTTTAGATGATATGACTGTGACAGAACTTGCAGAAGCTTTGCAGATAAAAGTGAAGATTGTAGGTTCTAGTGGGCAGGATTTGATAAATGCAGTATTGCAGATGGAGGAATAGAAGATGAGTAAACCTGTAGTAGCCATTGTCGGGCGTCCGAATGTAGGAAAATCAACGCTTTTCAACGCATTGGCAGGAGAAAAAATAGCAATTGTAAAAGACACACCAGGGGTGACCAGGGACCGTATTTATGCGGAAGTCACATGGCTGGATAGAGAATTCACACTGATCGATACCGGTGGTATTGAGCCGGACAGCAGTGATATTATTCTCTCGCAGATGAGAGAACAGGCGCAGATTGCCATTGATACAGCGGATGTTATTTTGTTTATGACGGACGTAAAGCAGGGAATGGTAGATTCAGATTCAAAGGTGGCAGATATGCTCCGCCGTTCACATAAACCAGTGATACTTGTGGTAAATAAAGTGGATAATTATCAGAAGATGATGGCAGATGTATATGAATTTTACAACCTTGGAATCGGCGATCCAATACCGATTTCTGCGGCTGAAAGAATTGGAATTGGGGATATGCTGGACCGTGTGATGGAATATTTCCCATCAGGAGCAGGGAAAGAGGAAGAAGATGATCGTCCAAGAGTGGCAATCGTAGGAAAGCCAAATGTTGGAAAATCATCGATCATCAATAAACTGACGGGAGAATCACGTGTAATCGTATCAGATATCGCTGGTACAACAAGAGATGCAATCGATACAAATATCAGACATAACGGCAAAGATTATGTATTCATTGATACAGCCGGGCTTCGTCGTAAGAATAAGATCAAAGAAGAACTGGAACGGTACAGTATTATCCGTACTGTCACAGCGGTAGAGCGGGCAGATGTGGTTCTCGTGGTAATTGATGCAACAGAAGGAGTTACAGAGCAGGATGCGAAGATTGCGGGAATCGCGCATGAGCGTGGAAAAGGTGTCATCATTGTGGTAAATAAATGGGATGCCATTGAAAAAAATGATAAGACAATGCGGGAATTTGAGCAACAGATCCGTCTGATCTTATCTTTCATGCCATATGCAGAAATCATGTATGTTTCGGCAGAAACGGGACAGAGACTTCCAAAGCTTTTTGATATGATCGATATGGTAATCGAAAATCAGACCCTTCGTGTTTCCACGGGTGTCCTGAATGAAATCATGACAGAAGCGGTTGCGATGCAGCAGCCACCTACAGATAAGGGAAAACGTCTGAAATTATACTATATTACACAGGTAGCAGTAAAACCGCCAACATTTGTTATCTTTGTTAATGATAAAGAATTAATGCATTTTTCCTATACACGTTATCTGGAAAATAAGATCCGCGAGGCTTTTGGCTTCAAGGGAACTTCGCTGAAATTCTTTATCCGTGAAAGAAAGGAAAAGGATCAGTAAATGATGGAAAGAATAATTTGTCTTCTCATAGGATATGTATTCGGTTTATTTCAGACAGGATATTTATATAGTAAAAAACATCATTTTGATATTCGCAATCATGGAAGCGGGAATGCTGGAGCAACCAATGTACTCCGTACGATGGGCTTAAAAGCAGGAGCAGTTACTTTTTTAGGAGATGCGTTCAAGTGCATTTTTGCTGTGTTGCTCGTGAAAATGATTTTTAAGAATACGCAGGCAGATATACTTCCATTACTTGCTTTGTATGCAGGTTTTGGTGCGGTTCTTGGTCATAATTATCCATTTTATATGAATTTCAAAGGTGGAAAAGGAATCGCAGTTACCGCCGGAATCATTGCCAGCACAGACTGGAGACTTACCATCGTATGTCTCGTGATTTTTGTGGGCGTAGTTGCGATAACAAGATATGTTTCATTGGGATCTCTTTTCATTTCCCTTGCGTTTTTTATCGGCGTTGTTCTTCTTGGACAGGCAGGAGAATTTGGGATGGCATCAAATGATCTGATGGAAATGTATGTAGTTGCACTTTTATTTGTGGTTTCAGCATTTATTCGTCATCGAGCGAATATTCGACGTTTACTCAATGGAACCGAAAATAAAATCAGTTTTGGGAAGAAAGAAGGAAAATAATATGGCAAGAGCAGGAGTTATGGGTGCAGGGAGCTGGGGAACTGCACTGGCACTGTTACTTAGTAAGAACGGTCACGAGGTGACAATCTGGTCTATTGATAAAGCAGAAGTAGAGATGCTGAAAGCAAAGAGAGAACATGTGGATAAGCTGCCAGGGATTCCTATTCCGGAAAGTATTAAGATTACAAATAATATTACCGAAGGAATCGAAGGAATGGACATTGTTGTACTTGCTGTTCCATCTGTATTTACAAGAAGTACTGCCCGTGCAATGTGCCCGTATGTAAAAGACGGACAAATTCTGGTAAATGTATCAAAAGGGATTGAAGAAACCACTCTCATGACTATGACAGAACAGATCGAAGAAGAAATCCCACAGGCGAATGTGACGGTTCTTTCAGGGCCGAGTCATGCGGAAGAGGTAGGGCGTGAGATTCCAACTACGGTGGTTGTCGGGGCTAAAGATCAGAAAACGGCAGAATATATCCAGAGCATCTTTATGAGCAGAGTATTCCGTGTGTATACAAGTCCGGATATCCTTGGAATAGAATTGGGTGGTTCGTTGAAGAACGTCATTGCGCTTGCGGCCGGAATGGCAGACGGGCTTGGGTATGGAGACAACACAAAAGCAGCTCTTATCACGCGTGGAATGGCGGAAATTTCCAGACTTGGCATAAAGATGGGCGGTAAGGCAGAAACATTTTCTGGTCTTGCCGGAATGGGTGACCTGATCGTAACATGTGCTAGTATTCATAGCAGAAACCGCAAAGCAGGTTATCTTATGGGTAAGGGAAGAACGATGCAGGAAGCCATGGATGAAGTAAAGATGGTAGTGGAAGGTGTTTATTCAGCGAAAGCAGCGAAGGCACTTGCCAGGAAATATGATGTTTCCATGCCAATCGTGGAAGAAGTAAATAAAATACTTTTTGAGAACAAGAAAGCGGAAGATGCGGTAAGTGAACTGATGCTTCGAGATGGTAAGATTGAGCACTCAGATCTTCCGTGGGAATAAAAATCATAGTTTTATAAAGCAGGATGTGAAGAACATTCTGCTTTTTTGCCGGTTACTCAGAAAAAGGACAGGCGAATCATTTTGCATAGTTCTATATTTTCCTTTTTTGACATAGACTATATCAGCAATCAAAGGGGGAAATATAGGTGAATACATTTGATTTATATAAGGATATTGAGACGAGGACCGGAGGAGAAATCTATATTGGGGTCGTAGGGCCGGTAAGAACAGGAAAATCAACATTTATCAAGCGGTTCATGGATGTGCTTGTCCTGCCTCATATGGATGATATCCATTCGAGAGAACAGGCGAAGGATGAGCTTCCGCAGTCTGCATCCGGGAAGACGATTATGACGACAGAACCGAAATTTGTACCAAAAGAGGGAGCACTCATTAATGTGGCAGAAGATATTCAGGTAAAAGTCAGGCTGATCGATTGTGTGGGATACATGGTAGAAGGTGCCTCCGGACATATTGAAAATCAGGAGGAACGGAAGGTACGGACTCCATGGTTCGATTATGAGATTCCGTTTACCAAAGCGGCAAGTATTGGAACCAGAAAAGTAATCCATGATCATTCGACCATTGGAATTGTGGTGACAACGGATGGAAGTATTGGTGAAATTCCACGAGAAAATTACAGACCGGCAGAAGAAAAGACGATTCAGGAACTTCAGGGGCTCGGGAAGCCGTTCATTGTTCTGGTAAATTCAAAAAAACCGTACGGTGATGATGCAAAAAAGGTGGCCGAAGAAATTCGCAAATTATATGGCGTGATGGCCGTTCCGGTGAACTGCGAACAGTTGAAAGAAGAGGATATTCATAAAATCATGGAATTGATTCTGGAAGCATTTCCTGTGTCTGAAGTAAGATTTTTTATACCTAAATGGGCGGAGATGCTTCCGGCAGAGCATCGAATCAAAAGTGAATTATTGAACTGTGCGAAGAAGATTATGCAGAATATCAGTCAAATTGGGGATGTACAAAATGCGCTGCATGAGCCGGACAGTATGTACATAGATGAAGTAAGAGTCGAAGATATTGCAATGGACAAAGGTGCAGTAAATCTGGAAATCCGTATTCCGGATGTGTATTATTATGAAATGCTAAGTGAACTGACGGGAATGGAAATGAAGAGTGAATATGATCTTATCAGCACGATTCAGAGATTTTCAAAATTATGCAAAGAATATGAGGCTATGAAAGATGCTATTGACGCAGTAAAAATGCGGGGATATGGAGTTGTAAGTCCGCAGAAAGAAGAAATCACGATGGCAGAGCCTGTCATCATCAAACAAGGAAATAAATTTGGAGTGAAAATCCATACAGAAGCACCATCTATTCATATGATCAAGGCCAATATTGAGACAGAAATTGCTCCAATTGTTGGAAGTGAGAAGCAGGCGGAAGATTTGCTCCAATATATTGAAACTTCATCAAAATCACCAGAAGGCGTATGGGAAACCAATATTTTGGGAAAATCTATAGAAGAGCTTGTCATGGATGGCATAAAGAATAAAATCATGATGATCAATGATGAGAGCCAGATCAAGCTCCAGGATACGATGCAGAAAATTGTGAATGACAGTAATGGAGGAATGGTTTGTATTATAATTTAGAAGTACACATGTGCGTGGGAATGTGGTATACTTTTTGTAGAGTACATAAGAAGAGAGGGAGTTTTCATGAGAGCGGTTATTATTCCAGTAGATACATTGATATATAGGAAATTGAAAGAAGATACATGTTCACAGATTGTGAAAAGAATGCTTGGACAGGTTGGATTTCGCACAGAGATGATTCAGCCGGTTCCAAATGATAAGGAAGTCATCAGACAGGTTCTCGCCAGACTTGCGGATACGAATGCAGCGGATCTGATTCTCACAATCGGGGGAATTGGATGCAGGGAGGAGGACTGGACACCCGAAGCGACCAAGGCAATCGTAGATAAAGAGATTCTTGGTATGGGAGAAGCAATGCGAATGTACATGACAAGAACAAGGAAACGTGCAATGTTGACAAGGGGAACAGCAGGAATCCGTAAGAAGACACTGATCGTTAATCTTCCGGGAAGTCCAAGAATCATCAAGGAATGTCTGGAGTATATTCTACCGGAAGTGGTTTATGCGACAGAAGTAGTTCTTGGAGAACATGACGATATTAAAGAATAATTGAGGAAATATATGAAAGTAAAGATTTATACAGATGGAGCAGCACGAGGAAATCCAGATGGACCAGGTGGATATGGAACTGTGCTGGAGTATGTAGATACCAAAGGTGAGTTACATACCAAAGAAATATCGCAGGGATATGTGAAGACAACGAATAACCGCATGGAGCTTATGGCGGTAATTGCAGGGCTGGAAGCATTGAACAGACCTTGTGAGATAGAACTTTATTCAGATTCACAGTATGTGGTAAATGCATTTAACCAGCACTGGATCGATGGATGGCTGAAAAAAGGATGGAAACGAGGGAAGAATGAACCTGTGAAGAATGTGGATCTGTGGAAAAGGCTTCTGAAGGCAAAAGAGCCACATCAAGTAACCTTTATCTGGGTCAAAGGACATGATGGTCATCCACAGAATGAAAGATGTGATACCCTTGCAACGACGGCAGCGGATGGTGATAATCTTATTGTCGATGAGGGAATTTAGACACAAATTAAAGAGAGAATATGAAAAAGATGAAACAATAAGGTTTCGTCTTTTTTTTGTTATGCGACGAGGAAAATGGACATTTGACGACCGCTAATCAGAGCGAGATTCACAAAGCGTATCTCGTCTCTGTGCTCAGAGATTTCTGTGGAAGATATTTTGAATTTTTTTTCTTGAAAAATATCTGAGTTTCTCGATTTGTTGAAATGAGAGATTTTATGTGCATATAATAAAGCCTACTCAGCAAAATATAGTCGAAGAAGGAGGAAAAGGGAAATTAAGAATTTATTGAAACGGGGGACTGTACTTTTGATGTGTATGTTGATGGCTATAAGTGCCGGAATGCTATTATTGCATGCGAATGCACAAGAGAACACAGTTTTAGCAGCAAGTGATACAGCAGCAGGAGAGGTATCATGCGGCAAAGTAGTAAGTGAAATTTCGGATTCCAGTATTAAAATTTCACTTGCAGAAAAGATTTCACTGAAAGAACTGGAAAAACAGTTTCCATCAGAAATGGAAGTAACACTCTTAGATGAATCAAAAGAAGTAATTCCAGTCACTTGGATCTGTGAAAGTGATTATGAGAATGAGGAGTATGATTCTTATGTATTTGAAATTTCATTGCCAGACGGCTACGAAATGTCTGATACATGTTCATCTGCTTTTATTTTGGTTACGTTGGAGGGGTATGTAGAACCTGAAGTTCACCGGGTCTATGAAGCGAATCCTGATTCTACAATGACGATTGACAAGTATTTGGGAGCGGACAGAACACTTACAAGTCATTTGGAATACTATGAAAACACAAATTATTATTTAGGAACCAAGTATTATGGGGGATTTTTAAGGACGGGAGCGGAAAGCTGTCTTGTTCCAAGGGGAGCGGTCAACTATAACGGTTCTACAAATGGAATGAATTGTACTGGTTTTGTGGCACGTGCTTTAAGAAGCGTGGGCGCCGATGTGACGAAAATTACTACACGTATGCAGGGACACTATGCCAATGCGTGTAATTGGAACGATTTTGTTGATACATATAATATTAAATCATACAGATTTACCAGTATTGCCTCCATGTTATCCAGTGGTGTTCTGAAAAAAGGGGATATTATTTACTTTGAACCAGATTGGAGCAGGGCTGATGACGATTGCCATATTGGAATTTTCTGGGGAGATACGTCCAATGAGGATAAATTCTGGCATTCGACAAGTACATACGATAATGCGATCACAACAATTCAAAGTAAATCACCAATCTATTATATTTATGTTTTCCCGGTAAGCCATGAGACGGGTGACTTGGAGATATATAAGGAATCAGCAGATACGGAACTTACTGAAAGTATGCCTGATAAGTATTCTTTAGAAGGAGCAAAATACGGAGTATATTACAAGGACGAAGATTTTTCAGAACCGGAATATATTATAACCACAGATAAAAACGGATATGGAAAAATATCAGGCATTCCATGGGGAAATTATTATGTGAAAGAATTGGAAGCTCCTAAGGGATTTAAAATTGATATGAACTGGTATCCATCTGTGCCGACAACTACTACAGGTGTGGCTGCATATACTGTGAAAGCAAATGCTGTTGTCACAGTTCATCTCACAGATGAACCGGTCATATACCCAAAGGGGAATGTGAAAATTGTAAAGAGTGGTGTACATCCTGATGATAAAGCAAATACCAGAACTCCGCTGGAAGGAATTCAGTTTGTTTTCAAGTCAAAATCAGATGGGAAGACGTATATAATAACAACCGATAAAGAGGGAAAAGCTTCGACGGAATCACTTGGTGGCCTTTTCATAGATACATACATTGTAACAGAGAAAAATACACCATCAAATTATATTTCATGTGATTCCTTTGAAGTGACGATTACGGAAGATGCGCAAACACTATCGTATGATATTGATAATGAAGAAATTGTAGCTGCAATTACAATCGTAAAAAAGGATGCAGAGACAAAAGAAATCATTGAAGCTGCTGGAACAAAATTCAGAATTCTAAATTCAAAAAAAGAAGTGATATTAGAAAATCTTATAACTGATGAAAGTGGAAGAGCAGAATTGCCGAAAAGACTTCCTTTCGGAACCTATTACTTGGAAGAAGTGGAAGCTCCGGCAGGATATTTAAAAGGAGAACTTCTAAAATTCACGGTAACAGAAAAAGCGGAGTGGGATTCGCCAATGATTTTAGAATATTATAACGAAAGAGGAAAGAAGCTTCCAGAGACAGGATCTGGAAGGATGATTAATTTGATGTTACTTGGTACTTTGCTGGTATTGGCAGCAATAACAGAAAAAAAGAATGATCGAAAAACAGGAGATAAAATATGAGAAAAAAATTTATAATTGGAATGTTAACATTTGTAATGGCTTTTTCGGGAATAGGTGTTCCAATGAATTGTACGCTGCTTTCTGCACATGCAGCAGAAACGGGCATGCAGTCAGGAGTCATTAATTTTGGAAGAGGAACAGCAAGTATCACGATTCAGGGAAACACTGGACAGACGTTGATCGGGAAAAGATTCAATATATATAAGCTTTTTCATGCGGAGAATTCTGCCCATGGAGAATCTGTGAATTATACCTTCAATTCAGAATATAAAACGGCACTTCAGAATCTTGTTGGAAAAGCCTTGTTAAAAACACCATCTCAGGTGACAGAATACGAGGTCATTGATTATATTCAAACGATGAACTCAAATGAAGTAGAAGGTGCAGATGCTTCACAGACACTGGAAGGGAGATATTCAGATTTTAGATATTTTGTGGAAGATTTGAGAGATGAAATCGTCAGGCTGGGAAATACCTCGGACACAGTGACGGTAACATCAGTGAGCAACAATAACAGCATTCAGATTGCCGGACTTGAGTATGGGTATTATATCGTAGATGAAGTGTCAGATAATGAAGGGACACATTCAGCTTCATCACTTTGTATGGTGAGTACAGCTAATCCAAATGCATCAGTGAATATGAAATCGGACTATCCATCTGTAGTAAAGAAGATACAGGAAGATGATCATAAAGATTCTATAGGAAATAATGGGTGGAATGATATCGGCGATTTTGAGATTGGGCAGATCGTTCCATATAAATTTGAGTCCAATGTTCCAAATATGAATGGATATCATACGTATTATTATGCATGGCATGATGTGATGGATGATGCACTTACATTTAATAAGAATAGTGTATCCATCAGCATTTCCAATGGGACAAAGGATTATGTATTGAAAGCTGATGAATTTATAATTTCGGAAAATACAGATGGTGAGACATTTAAGGTTGAAATTCATGATTTGAAAGAAATTGTTGACAGAGAATTTGACAATATGGATGCACTTGGACACAATACTTATGGGCAGACAGTAATTTTGACGTACAATGCGATATTGAATGATAATGCGGCCAATGACACAGGAAGACCAGGATTTGAAAATGATGTAAGACTGGAATTTTCGAATGATCCGGATGTGACAGGAGAGGGAAATACTGGGTTTACTCCATGGGATACAGTAGTTTGTTTTACTTATAAGCTGAATGTACTTAAAACGAACAATCATGATCAGCCACTTGAAAATGCAAAATTCCGTCTTTATTCAGATACGGATTGTACAGAAGAGGTTTACGTAAAGAAAGCAGAAAATGGGTATCATGTTATTAACAGGGATACATCCGGTGATACTACGCCGGATAATGCAGTAGAAATGTCTTCACAGGAAGATGGAACGTTTATCATTTATGGACTTGATCAGGGAATCTATTATTTGAAAGAAACAGATGCTCCAGATGGATACAGAGCAATTCTTGATCCTATTGTTCTTACAGTGGAACCAACATTTACAGCAGATAGAAATAATTATGTAAAGGGTGATGGTGCTACAGAGAAAACATTGCAGAATCTGGAATATTCAGCTTATATCAAACAATTCTTGAGTGGAACATATACAGAAAATCATAATACTTTAGAGACAGATGTAAAAGAAGGTTCTGGCAATCTTACGGTAATCAATCAGGTGGGCACCAAGCTCCCGGTAACTGGTTCTAGTGCAATGCTTGTACTATTAACATTAGGTGCAGGGGTAATGTTGGTGGCAAAAGTGATTCCTTCAGAAAAGAAAAAAAAGTCATAAAAAGCCAGGTGTAGTTTTATGAAAAAAGAACGACCGGCTTCGAAAAGAAAGATAGTAAAAGCAATCCTTTTCTTTGTTGGTCTGATGATTTGTTCTTATCCTCTTGTCAGCAGTATTGTAGAGCAACGGCATCTTAAAGATGCTATTGCAACTTATCAGAAGCAAATAGAAGACTGTGATGAGATTGATATGAAAACGGCAATGTCTCAGGCAGAGGAATATAATAGTGTGCTGTACCAGTCTGAAGGAAAAAATATCAATACTCCTTTTGGTGAGATACTTCGTTCTGAGAATTATAATAGTCTGCTTAATTTGACGGGAAATGGAATCGTGGGAAGTGTTGAAATTCCTAAAATCAGTGTAAATCTACCTATATACCATGGAACGGATGAAGAGGTACTGACGATAGGAATTGGTCATGTTGAAGGAACAAGTCTTCCTGTGGGTGGAGAAAATACCAGGACGGTACTTGCAGGTCACCGGGGGCTTCCAAATTCCAAGTTATTTACAAGACTTGATGAATTAGAAACAGGAGATTTCTTTTTTATAAAAGTTCTTGATGAGGTCTTGGCGTATGAAGTGGTAGATATTGAAGTTATTGAACCGGAAGACATAAGTAAATTAGAGATTGTTCCGGAAAAAGATCTTGCAACATTATTGACCTGCACACCCTATGGTCTGAATACGCACCGGCTGATCGTTACAGGTGAAAGAGCAGCTTATGATGAGATAGAATACCAATCAATAAAAAAGGAAATGATGTCTTTCAGAGAACTGTTTTTTGCAGTTATGCCGTTTGTGTTTGCTGTGATTGGAATTGGAACAGTTATAAGAAATAGAAAATCGAAAAAGATAAAGTTGAAAAGGAGGGGAGGGAGACGTTTATGAAGTTGGAAAAAGTATATGGTGCATTTGTGATATGCTTTTTACTGGTTATTCTGAGTGCCTTACCGGTTTTGGCAAGTGATTCTTTGGAAGATAGAGGAAATATTGGCAGTATCACAATAAGGCTGGAAGATACGAAAAATAATTGTCCAAAAGGTGATGTGCATATAATTGCAGCAAAAATTGCAGAGATAGTAGATGGTGAATATGTATTACATAGTGGGTATTCAGATACAGGAATTGACCTGAATGAAATCAAGAATGCAAATGAACTTGCAAGCGCAGCAGAGAAACTGGAACAATTAAAACCTGAAGGAATAGAGGTAGTTACAGATTATGATGGGGTAGCTATAATTACGGACCTTTCGGCTGGGATGTACCTGGTATATGCCTGTGATGTTGCAGAATATGAAAATATTATGCCATCCTTAGTGCCAAACCCTATGTGGAATGAAGAGAAAGGAAATATGGTGTATGATATTGAAATTCTAGCGAAACATGCGCCGGATTTAGAAAGTCCAGGCACTCCGCAGACTGGAGATGGAAATCGTGCATCTTTTTATGGCATAACTGTGGCAGGGGCATTACTTTTTGCCGGGAGTTGTCTTTGGATGAAAAGGAAAAGGTAGAACTTTACAAAAAAAGTAAAATGTGATAAAGTATTCGGAGCAAGTAAGACAAATGTTCGCGGCTGCAGGTGCCGAAAGGCCGCAGGTGAGGAAAGTCCGGGCTTCATAGGGCCGGATGCCGGATAACGTCCGGTGGAGGCGACTCCAAGGAAAGTGCAACAGAAATAAACCGCCTGCTGATGCAGGTAAGGGTGGAAAGGCAGTGTAAGAGACTACCGCCCATCTGGTAACAGAAGGGGCATATGTAAACCCCATTCGAAGCAAGACCGGAAGAAAGCAATGTGGCTGCCCGTCACGCTTTAGGTAGGTCGCTTGAACCTGCTGGTGACAGCAGGTCTGGATAGATGAACATTCACGACATAACCCGGCTTATCGTTTTGCTTGCTTAAAAGCAAAAATAAAAGGAAGCAGTTTTCATGCTTCCTTTTTTAAATTTATGAATTTTTATCTACTGTATTTTTCTTCGCAGTATTTGCAACGATAAACAGCATTTTCTTCATCTGTCAAGACAAAGACATGGTCCAGACCCTGTTCAATCGATGTGATACAGCGGGGATTCTTACATTTTACAATATTTTTGATTTCTTTTGGAAGATGAAGAATCTTCTTGTCAACAACATTTCCGTTAGAAATAATATTTACTGTAATATTGTGGTCGATGAAACCTAGAACATCTAAGTCAATGATGTCGATAGGACATTCAATTTTGATAATGTCTTTTTTACCCTGTTTATTGCTTTTTGCATTCTTGATGATTGCAACGCAGCAGTCAAGCTTGTCTAATTTTAAGTGTTTGTAGATTTCCATACTTTTGCCGGCTTCGATGTGGTCTAGTACGAAACCTTCGTTAATCTTACCAATAGTTAAAGTGTTTTCTACCATTGTCCCATCCTCCTAATCTACATGAATGTCAAGTAATGTGAGAATCAGTGCCATACGGGCATAGACTCCATATTGGACCTGTTTGAAATATGCGGCTCTTGGATCATCGTCGACTTCGACAGAAATTTCATTTACACGTGGCAATGGATGAAGTACAATCATATCTTCCTTTGCCAATGTCATTTTGTTCTTGTCTAAAATATAGAAGTCTTTCATTCTGATATAATCGTCTTCGTTGAAGAAACGTTCTTTCTGTACACGTGTCATGTAGAGAACATCGAGTTCAGGAAGAGCTTCTTCCAAACGAACGACTTCTTTGTAAGAAACGCCTGATTTATCAAGCACATCTACTCTTACATAGTCAGGAAGACGCAGTTCTTCTGGTGAAATCAATACGAATTCAATATTTTCATAACGAACAAGGGCATTAATAAGAGAATGTACGGTACGACCAAATTTTAAGTCGCCACAAAGACCGATTTTTAAATTGTTAAGACGTCCTTTTAAAGAACGAATCGTAAGCAAGTCTGTTAAAGTCTGAGTTGGATGCTGATGACCGCCATCACCGGCGTTGATAACAGGAATTGTAGAGTGCTGGCATGCTACCATTGGAGCACCTTCTTTTGGGTGACGCATGGCACAGATATCAGCGTAACATGAAACTGTGCGGATTGTATCAGAAACACTTTCCCCTTTTTTTGATGAACTTGAATCTGCAGATGAGAATCCCATGATATTTCCACCAAGGTTAAGCATTGCGGCTTCGTGGCTTAAACGAGTACGGGTACTTGGTTCATAGAAAAGAGTTGCCAGAGTCTTTCCGGCACATGCATGTGCATATTTCTCTCGGTTCGCTTCGATATCTGCCGCTAAATCCATGAGGTTATCAAGTTCTTCAACGGAGAAATCTAAAGGGCTCATTAAATGTCTCATAGTGAGGACCTCCTTTAAATTATCATATGTAGTTCTTAATATTCTTATCTATAATATACTAAAACATTTTTTATTTCAACTAAAAAAAGTGAATAGTTGACGCGTTCTTTCAAGGTAAGTATAATAAAAATAATGGGTTATTTTTTTCAAAAATAAGGAGGACGCCACATGGAGACAATGGATAAACTGGTGGAGAGACTGGACGAAATAGATGAACAGATGACAACGCTTTTTGAAGAGCGTATGGATGTCTGTGAACAGGTGGCCGACTATAAAATAAAGAACGGATTAAAAGTATTTGACAAAACGAAAGAGACAGCAAAGCTGAGATCTGTTGTGGAAAAAGGAACAACAGAATTAAATAAAAAAGGAATCAAAGAATTGTATGAGCAGCTCATGGCCATGAGCAGAAAATTGCAGTACCAGAAGCTGATGGAAGCTGGGGCACTGGGCCGTCTTCCGTTTATCGGATTTGATGAACTGGAGATGAAGGGGATTCGGATTGTGTTTCAGGGCGTGGAAGGTGCGTACAGTGAGGCTGCAATGGAACAGTATTTTGGAAAAAATTCGAACAATTTTCATGTTGCTACCTTCCGTGAGGCAATGGAAGCAATCGAAGAAGGCGCAGCGGATTATGCAGTCCTTCCGATTGAGAATTCCACGGCTGGTGCTGTGGATCAGGTGTATGATCTGTTGGTGGAATTTGAAAATTATATTGTAGGTGAAGTGATTCTTCCGATTGAGCATATGCTGGTGGGTGTAAAAGGCGCAGCACTTGATGATATCAGAAAAGTGTACTCTCATCCGCAGGGGCTGATGCAGTCTGCCAAATATCTGGATGATCACAGAGAGTGGCAGCAGATCAGTGTGGCAAATACAGCACTTGCGGCAAAAAAGGTACTTGATGATCAGGATACTTCACAGGCTGCAGTGTGCAGTGAACATGCGGCTGAGCTGTATGGACTTGAAATTCTGGCTAGAAAGATCAATTTTGAATCAGATAATTCGACAAGATTTATTATTGTAACCAATCAGAAGATCTTCTTAAAAGATGCAGGGAAGATCAGTATTTGTTTTGAAGTTCCACATGAGAGTGGATCCTTATATCATCTGTTATCGCACTTTATTTATAACGATCTGAACATGACAAAAATCGAATCCCGCCCGGTAGAAGGAAGAAGATTTGAATATCGTTTCTTTGTGGATTTTGAGGGGAATTTAGCTGATCCAGCAGTAAAAAATGCAATCAGGGGACTTCGGGAAGAAGCTTTGAATCTGAAAATTCTTGGCAATTATTAAATGCGGACAGAAGAAAGAAGGCAGAAGAATGAGAGTAAATGAATTGATCCTGTATCGGGGAATGGAGCACGAAGAGGTGCTTCGTGATATGACATTTTTGATCGAAAATGCAGAGAGCGAATATTATAATAAAGAAGACTTAAGAAGCCTTTTCTTTGAAACGGTACACAAATTGGTGGAATTGGCGGCAAGTCATGGTTTTGAGGGAAATCTGTGGCATAATTTTATGACATTGCTTCTGGCAAACAGTGAAAACGCCTACAGTACATCCTGTGAAATTGTCGGTCCGGTGGAAGGAAGCATCAACGAAGTTGCCCTTCATGATTTTGAGATTTTTAAAGAATTATATGACTATGATCTTGAAAAATTAGAAGAGAGTCTTTCGGTAAATGTGACTGGAATGTTGGAAAATTATCATCAGGCAGGGGCGCATGGCAAGGTTTACAACAAACGCATCCGTGACCGGATCTGTGATTTAAGCCTGAGGCTGGAACAGGCGGAAAATGCAGAGATTTTTAAGGCAGTCATTACAGAATTTTATCGGGAATTCGGGGTGGGAAAGTTCGGACTCCACAAGGCGTTCCGCATTGAGAAGAATGGGGAAACTACAGAAATTGTTCCAATTACCAAGACTGCCCATGTGCATCTGGATGATCTGGTAGGATATGAAATCGCGAAGAAGAAGCTTATTGATAATACAGAAGCCTTTGTAAAAGGAAAAAGAGCAAATAATTGTTTGCTTTTTGGCGATGCCGGAACAGGAAAATCATCTTCTATCAAGGCAATTTTAAATCAATATTATGGTCAGGGGCTTCGAATGATCGAAGTGTACAAGCATCAGTTCCAGAATCTGAATGATGTGATTGCACAGGTGAAGAACCGAAATTACAAATTTATCATTTATATGGATGATCTTTCTTTTGAAGAATTTGAAATTGAGTATAAATATTTGAAGGCGGTAATTGAAGGCGGTCTGGAAAAGAAGCCGGATAATATCCTTATTTATGCGACTTCAAACAGACGCCATCTAATCCGCGAAACATTTAAAGATAAACAGGACAGAGACGAAGATCTACATACGAATGACACGGTACAGGAAAAACTTTCTCTTGTCGCAAGATTTGGCGTTACGATTTATTTTGGAAAACCGGAGAAAAAAGAATTCCAGCAGATCGTGCGCGTTCTGGCCGAAAAAAATGGAATTCAGATGCCGGAAGAGGAACTTCTTCTGGAAGCGAATAAATGGGAGCTGACTCACGGAGGATTAAGTGGAAGATGCGCGCAGCAGTTCATCGATTATATCCTTGGAAAGGAATAGTTTCGATTGCACTTTCGTGTGGAAGTTGATATACTTAAAACTTACTGGAGCAAATCCTGATTAGGCGGTATATAGCCTGATTGAATGGGTTTATCCGGATGATGGAGGGTTTTTATTATGAAATGGAATAAATTTAGATTAAAGACAACAACAGAGGCAGAGGATATTGTCAGCAGTATGCTCATGGATCTTGGAATTCAGGGAATTGAAATCGAGGACAAGCTTCCTATGACACAAGCTGAAAAGGAGCAGATGTTCGTAGACATTCTTCCAGAGGTCGATGTAGATGACGGAATAGCTTACATCAGCTTCTATCTCGAAGAGGAGGATGACAAAGAAACGATTCTTGCAAACGTAAGAGCTGAATTAGAAGATATGCGTGCTTATGTGGAAGTAGGAAGCGGCGAGATCGAGGAGTCACAGACAGAAGATGTAGACTGGGTGAACAACTGGAAACAGTATTTCCATCAGTTCTATATTGATGATATCCTGGTCATTCCTTCGTGGGAAGAAGTGAAACCGGAAGATGAAGGGAAAATGATTGTTCATATCGATCCGGGAACAGCGTTTGGTACAGGAAAGCATGAGACCACACAGCTCTGCATCCGCCAGCTGAAAAAATATGTAAAAGAAGATACCGAAATTCTGGATGTGGGATGTGGAAGCGGAATTCTTGGGATGCTTGCACTTATGATGGGGGCAAAGAATTCTGTCGGAACAGATCTTGATCCATGTGCTATTGATGCGACACATCAAAATATGGAGGTAAATCATATTTCAACAGACCGTTACGAGGTAATGATCGGAAATATTATTGATGATAAAGAAATCCAGGACAAGGTCGGCTATGAGAAGTACGATATTGTAGTTGCAAATATTCTTGCAGAAGTGCTTGTGCCACTGACTCCCGTAATCGTAAATCAGATGAAGAAAGGTGCCGTATATATTACAAGCGGTATCATTGATGATAAAGAAGAGACGGTAGTAGATGCAGTGAAGGCAGCCGGACTTGAAGTGCTCGAAGTGACACATCAGGGAGAATGGGTATCCGTGACAGCCCGCAAGAACTAAAAAGGGGAAGCATTATGCAGCATTTTTTTGTGACACCAGATATGGTGAATGATACTGAAATTTATATCGAAGGACAGGACGTTAATCATATGAAGAACGTTCTTCGTATGAAAATCGGAGAACTGGTAGAAATAAGTGACGGAAATAATCTGAAATATTTGTGTGAAGTGGCGGGGTATGAATCAGATAGAGCTGTTTTGAAAATTATAGAACGAAAAGAAGCAGACACGGAGCTTAAGTCAAGACTTTATCTTTTTCAGGGACTCCCGAAAAATGATAAGATGGAACTGATTGTACAGAAGGCAGTGGAGCTTGGTGCGTACGAAATTATTCCGGTTGCTATGAAGCGATGTGTGGTGAAGCTGGATGCAAAAAAAGCTGCGAAGAAAGTGGAACGGTGGAACAGTATTTCAGAAAGTGCTGCGAAGCAGGCTGGAAGAAGTATCATTCCGGAGGTGACAGAAATCATGTCGTATGAGCAGGCGTTAGAGAAGGCAAAAGAGCTTGATATTGTGCTTGTGCCATATGAGCTTGCAGAGGGCATGGAAGAAACAAAAGAGATTATAGCGAAGATTCAAAGAGGTCAGTCAGTGGGAATCTTTATTGGTCCTGAAGGTGGATTTGAGAGGGAAGAAATTGACAGAGCCATAGAAAGCGGAGCAAGTCCTGTGACGCTTGGAAGGAGAATTCTTCGCACGGAGACGGCAGGACTTACGATACTTTCCGTCCTGATGTTCCATTTGGAAGAATAGAGAAGAGGTATGCAAAAATGGAAGTTTATTTAGATAATTCTGCGACAACGAGAGCGTATGACTGCGTTCGTGATATTGTATGCAGGACCATGTGCGAGGATTATGGGAATCCATCTTCGATGCACACCAAAGGGGTAGAATCGGAAAAATACATTCGCGAGGCAAAAGAGATTCTTGCCCGTCTTATGAAAGTACAGGAAAAGGAACTATATTTTACATCCGGTGGAACGGAAAGTGATAACCTGGCGCTGATTGGTTGTGCCAGAGCCAATCATAGGGCGGGGAAGCATCTTATCACATCTTCCATTGAACATCCAGCTATCCTGAACACTATGAGATATCTGGAAGAGGAAGAAGGATATAAAGTGACCTATCTTCCCGTGGATGAGAACGGAAGAATCAGACTGGATGCACTTAAAGCAGCTTTGTGTGAGGAAACGATTCTGGTTTCCATCATGTATGTCAATAATGAGATCGGATCCGTTCAGCCGATCGCAGAAGCGGTTGATATTGTAAAATCATATAATAAACATATTTTATTTCATGTAGATGCAGTCCAGGGATTTGGAAAATATCGTATTTTCCCAAAGAAAATGGGAATCGATCTGATGTCGGTCAGTGGTCACAAGATTCATGGGCCAAAGGGAATCGGATTTCTTTATGTGAATGAGAAAGTAAAGATCAGGCCGATTATCTTTGGGGGAGAACAGCAGAAAAATATTCGTTCCGGGACAGAAAATGTTCCGGGAATTGCCGGAATTGCAAGAGCTGCCAAAGAAATTTACACAGATTTTGACGCAAAGATCGCGCATATGTACCAATTGAAACAGCGTTTTGCTGAAGGAATCAGCAAGATTGAGAATACGAAGATTCATGGACTTTCTGATGAAAATAGTGCTCCGCACATCATCAGCGTGGGCTTTGCAGGAATCCGAAGTGAAGTGCTGCTTCATACGTTAGAGGAGAAAGGAATCTATGTTTCCTCGGGTTCGGCGTGCTCATCGAACCATCCTGCAATCAGTGGAGTCCTGAAAGGAATCGGAGCCGGAAAAGAATATCTTGATTCTACCCTTAGGTTCAGTATGTCAGAATTTACCACAGAAGAAGAGGTTGATTCTACATTAGAAACATTATATACTTGTGTACCAATGCTCAGAAAGTACACACGTCATTAGGAGGATAATATGAAATTTCAGACTTATTTGATTAAATATGGAGAAATCGGAATTAAAGGAAAGAACCGATATCTGTTTGAAGATGCGCTGGTAAGACAGGTAAAATTTGCTTTGAAAGACGTGGAAGGAGAGTTCAAAGTATACAAATCACAGGCCAGAGTATATGTGGATTGTGAAGGATACTATGATTGTGACGAAGTGACAGAAGCACTTAAGCGTGTATTTGGGATTGTAGGAATCTGTCCGGTCGTGCGTGTGGAAGACAAAGGATTTGAAGAATTAAAGAAGGATGTTGTTGCATATATGGATGAGCTTTATCCGGATAAGAACATTACATTCAAAGTAGAATCACGCCGCGCGAAGAAAACATATCCAAAGAAATCAATGGAAATGAACGCTGATCTTGGTGAAGCGATTCTGGATGCGTTCCCGGAAATCCGTGTAGATGTGCACGATCCAGATGTACTTCTCCGTGTAGAAGTGAGGGATGATATTTATATTTACTCTGAAACAATCCCTGGTCCAGGCGGAATGCCGATTGGTACAAATGGGAAAGCAATGCTCCTTCTTTCTGGTGGCATTGACAGCCCTGTTGCCGGGTATATGATCGCAAAACGAGGAGTTGGGATTGAAGCGACATATTTCCATGCGCCTCCATATACAAGCGAGCGTGCAAAGCAAAAGGTGGTAGATCTTGCAAAGCTTGTTTCAAAGTATACAGGGCCAATCAAACTGCATGTGGTAAATTTCACAGATATTCAGCTCTATATCTATGAAAAATGTCCACACGATGAACTTACGATTATCATGCGTCGTTATATGATGCGTATTGCAGAGCATTTTGCAAAACAGGATGATTGTCTTGGACTTATCACAGGAGAAAGTATCGGGCAGGTGGCGAGTCAGACCATGCACAGCCTTGCAGCTACGAATGATGTGTGTACCCTTCCTGTATATCGTCCACTGATTGGATTTGACAAACAGGAAATTGTGGATATTGCAGAAAAAATCAACACATATGAGACTTCAATTCTTCCTTATGAAGACTGTTGTACGATCTTTGTCGCAAAACATCCGGTTACGAAGCCAAATATAGGAGTTATTCGTAAATCAGAAGAAAGATTATCTGAAAAGATTGATGAATTATTCCAACAGGCAATCGATTCTGTGGAAACTATTATTGTGAAATAGAAGAAGGTTTGCATAATAAATGGGGAACACGTCTGGTGTCCCCCATTTAAGATTAAAAATATAAAGATTATGCTAAGTAAGGTTTGATCGATTCGAGGATGTCATCAACTGCAGCATCATCTGCGTGGATATTTAAAT
The DNA here is from genome assembly GCA_029227655.1 of bacterium. Lineage (GTDB taxonomy): Bacteria > Bacillota > Clostridia > Lachnospirales > Lachnospiraceae > Allocoprococcus. The sequence continues at coordinate 36,787 of JAQYAI010000006.1, forward strand.
CAATTGGTTTAGATAAATCCAGGCTGAAGATACCCATGATGGATTTTGCATCGATGACATATCTTCCAGATACTAAATCAAAATCGAAATCAAATTTTGCAATCAGATTTACGAAAGATTTCACTTTATCGATAGAATTTAAAGAAATTTGAACTGTTTTCATTGGACTAAAACCTCCCTTGATTATTGTCTATCATTATATTAAAGTTTTTAACATCAAAAGTCAAGGAACAAACCAGTTTAAGAGTCAGTTTTGATAGAAAAAATGTATAAAAGGAGAATGTGGTTATGCGGGCAGCATTACATAATCTTGGATGCAAAGTAAATGCATACGAAACAGAGGCTATGCAGGAGCTTTTGGAAGAAAAGGGATATCAGATCGTCCCGTTTCACAGTGAAGCAGATGTCTATATTATTAACACTTGTTCGGTTACAAATATGGCGGACAGAAAGTCAAGACAGATGATTCATCGTGCGCGAAAACAAAATCCGAATGCAGTTATTGTTGCTGCGGGATGTTATGTTCAGGCGCTGGGAAATGCCGGTGGTCAGGAGAAAGGCATTGATATTGTTATTGGAAATAATAAGAAAAAAGACCTGATTGAAATTCTGGATAAGTATTTGAAAGAGCATCCGGAGAAACAGGTTCAGGAACTGATTGATATTCATCATACAAAGGAATACGAATATCTTCATTTATCAAAAACTGCGGAACATACAAGAGCATACTTAAAGGTACAGGATGGATGTAACCAGTTCTGTACTTACTGTATCATTCCATATACAAGAGGACGCGTGCGAAGCCGCGACAAGCAGGATGTGGTAAATGAAGTAAAGGCATTGGCGGAAAATGGTTATAAGGAAATTGTGCTGACTGGTATTCACTTAAGTTCTTATGGAATAGATTTTAAAGAAGACGGTGTACAGAAGGAAGATTTATTAACACTGATTAAGGCCGTTCATGAAGTAGAAGGGATTGAAAGAATTCGTCTGGGTTCCTTAGAACCTAGAATTGTAACAGAAGAATTTGCAGAGGCATTGTCGCAGATGCCAAAAGTATGTCCACATTTTCACTTGTCACTACAGAGTGGATGTGATGAAACGCTAAAACGAATGAACAGAAGGTACGATGCCGGGGAATATGAAGATAAATGTAAGATTCTGAGAAAATATTTCAACAATCCTGCTCTTACTACAGATGTAATTGTTGGATTTGCGGGAGAGACGGAAGAAGAATTTGAAAAGTCTAGATCTTTTGTGGACAGAATCAATTTCTATGAAACACATATTTTTAAGTATTCGAAAAGACAGGGAACAAAAGCGGCCGGAATGCCGAATCAGGTGGATGAACAGGAAAAGACCAGACGGAGCAATATCATGCTGAAAATGAATAGGGAAAAACAAAGACAGTATGAAGAAAGCTGGATGGGAAGAGATGTGGAAGTCCTGTTCGAGGAAATTTTCTTGAAAGATGGAATCAGATATGCAGCAGGGCATACAAAAGAATATCTGCACATCGCCGTGCCATGTGGAAATACAGCAGAATGTGAGTGGCTGAATCAGCTGAAAATGGTTTCACTTATAGATAATTCACAAATTATACATTGAATTATTTAAGATATTATATTAAAATGGAAAGGAAGTATTGGAGGTCGTAAGATGAGAGATATTACAAGTACACAGTTTTTCAGAGTGGAAGCTGGTCCACAGATCCAGGCAAAGGATATTCTGGAAATTGTCTATAAAGCATTAAAAGAAAAAGGCTACAATCCAGTAAACCAGATCGTCGGATACATTATGTCAGGGGATCCTACATATATTACAAGCTACAATGGTGCACGAAGTCTTATTATGAAAGTAGAACGTGATGAAATTGTAGAAGAATTACTAAAAGCGTATATTAAACACGAATTATAGGAATAATAAAGTATGCGGATTATGGGATTAGACTACGGAACAAAGACTGTGGGAGTAGCGGTAAGTGACCCGCTTGGCATTACAGCGCAGGCCGTAGAGACAATTGAACGAAAGGCCGAGAACAAGCTTCGCCAGACACTTGCAAGGATTGAGACACTTGCAAAAGAATATGAGGTTGAAAAGTTTGTTCTTGGACTTCCGAAACATATGAATAATGATATTGGAGAACGTGCAGAAAAATCTATGGAGTTTGGAGAGATGCTTCGTAGAAGAACTGGAATTGAGGTCATAATGTGGGATGAGCGCCTTACAACAGTATCAGCAGAGCGCACATTGATTGAGGCGGGTGTGAGACGAGAGAACCGTAAGCAGTTCATTGATCAGATTGCAGCAGTTTTTATTTTACAAAGTTATCTGGATTCGCGTTCATAGGTAATTCATAGGTATTATAGTAGGTACGCAGGTGATGAGATGAAGAATGAAAAGATAGTTTTTACATTTGATGACGAAGAAGTGGAATTTTACGTCCTTGAACAGACAAAGGTAAATGGAGTGTCATATATTCTTGTGGCGGATTCAGACGATGATGATGCCCAGTGTCTGATCATGAAGGATTTAAGTGAAGCTGAAGATACAGAAAGTGTATACGAGATTGTAGAAGATGAAGTGGAATTAGAAGCACTTCTTAAGGTGTTTGAAGAATTGCTTGAAGATGTGGATATAGAGATGTAAACACACTGCAAACAGAACGAAAGTGTGGGAGCCGAAGGGCTCCTCATTTTACGATAAATGAAAACGGTACGGAAGAAAAATTGAATAGTGGAGGTGTGAATTTGAAACAAACAAGTAATTCAAAGCTCAGAATCATTCCGCTTGGAGGTCTTGAAAAAATCGGAATGAATATCACTGCTTTTGAATACGAGGATAGTATTATTGTAGTGGATTGCGGACTGGCATTTCCGGATGAGGACATGCCAGGGGTGGATCTGGTTCTGCCCGATGTAACATATTTAAAAAACAATATTGAGAAAGTAAAAGGATTTATTATCACACATGGACATGAGGATCATATTGGAGGGCTTCCATATATTCTCAAAGATATGAATTTGCCAATTTATACGACAAAATTGACAATGGGTATTATCGATAAAAAACTGACGGAGCATAATCTTCTTCGTTCCACAAAGCGCAAGGTGGTAAAACATGGGCAATCGATTAATCTTGGTAAATTCCGAATTGAATTTATCAAGACAAATCATAGTATTCAGGATGCATCCGCACTGGCAATTTATTCGCCAGCTGGTATAGTGGTCCATACTGGAGACTTTAAAGTGGATTATACACCGGTATTTGGTGATGCCATCGATTTACAGAGATTTGCAGAAATCGGTAAAAAAGGTGTACTTGCACTGATGTCAGACAGTACGAATGCAGTGCGTCCTGGTTTTACACAGTCGGAAAGAACGGTGGGAGTAACATTTGACCGTTTGTTTGCAGAACATAGAAATAAAAGAATCATCGTTGCCACATTTGCTTCGAATGTGGATCGTGTGCAACAGATCATTAATACTTCTTACAAGTATGGACGAAAAGTCGTAGTAGAAGGCCGCAGTATGGTAAATATCATTTCTGTAGCAGCGGAGCTTGGGTATCTGCAGGTTCCGGAAAATACACTGATTGAGGTGGATCAGCTGAAAAACTATCTTCCAGAAAATACTACGATTATTACAACTGGCAGCCAGGGAGAATCAATGGCAGCATTATCGAGAATGTCGACAGGAATTCATCGTAAGATTTCAATCGAGCCGTCAGATCTGATTATTTTCAGTTCCAGCCCGATTCCGGGAAATGAAAAATCTGTTTCCCATGTGATGAATGCGCTTTTAGAGAAAGGTGCTGAGGTCATTTTCCAGGATGCTCACGTTTCCGGTCATGCCTGTCAGGAGGAATTGAAACTGATTTATTCTCTGATCAGACCGAAGTATGCGATTCCTGTTCATGGTGAGATCCGCCATAGAAAGGCAAATGCAGGGATAGCAAAACAGCTTGGAATTCCAGATGAGAATATTTTTATGATGAATTCCGGAGATGTATTAGAGTTAGATGAAAATGAAGCTAAGATCGTTGATAAAGTTCAGACTGGAGAAATTCTGGTCGATGGTCTTGGTGTTGGTGATGTTGGAAATATCGTTCTTCGTGATCGTCAGCATCTGGCAGAAGATGGCATTCTGATCGTGGTCCTTACGCTGGAGCGTGGCACGAATATGCTGCTTGCGGGACCGGATATAGTAACGAGAGGCTTCGTATATGTACGTGAGTCAGAGTCATTGATGGAAGAGGCAAGAATTGTCGTGACAGAAGCTGTCAGCAAATGCCTGATGGGAAGATATGTGGACTGGAGCAAGATTAAGGGCGTTATTAAAGATACATTAAATGAATTTATCTGGAAAAAGACGAAGAGAAAACCAATGATTTTGCCAATCATTATGGATGTATAAAAATGATGAAAATGGACGCAGGTAAATCTGTTATTTGCCTGCGTCTAAGCTTATGTGTAGAGATTAAGGAAAAATGATAGTAGAAGAACGTTTAGTGGCATATATACATTCTCTGGAAACAGAGAATAGTGAAATACTGGAACAGATTGAAAAAGAAGCTCTAGATACTTTTGTACCGATCATCCGTAAAGAAATGCAGAGTTTTCTGAAGGTGCTTCTTCGGGTGAAAAGACCGCTTAATATTTTGGAAGTAGGTACAGCGGTGGGATTTTCGGCAATCCTGATGAGCGAGTATGTGCCGGAAGAATGTAGAATTACAACAATTGAAAATTATGAGAAGCGAATACCGATCGCACGTGAAAATTTCAAGAGAGCAGGGAAAGAAGAGCAGATTACTTTAATTGAAGGAGATGCATTTGAAGTATTGAAAACGCTTCAGGATTCCTATGATTTTATTTTTATGGATGCTGCAAAGGGACAGTATATTGCTTATCTGCCTGAAGTGATGAGAGTTTTAAGTCCGGGAGGAATCCTGGTGTCTGATAATGTGCTTCAGAATGGTGAGATTATTGAGTCAAGATTTGCAGTAGAGCGAAGAGACAGGACGATCCACAGTCGTATGCGCGAATATTTATATACATTGAAGCATCATCCGGAATTGGAAACATCTATTATTCCACTGGGTGATGGAGTAGCACTTAGCGTAAAGAAAGATCAAGAATGCAATTAGAGAGGAAAGAAGATGGCAAGACATCCTGAATTACTTATTCCAGCGAGCAGTCTGGAAGTATTAAAAACAGCAGTTATGTTCGGCGCCGATGCAGTCTATATTGGAGGAGAGGCTTTCGGCCTTCGTGCAAAGGCAAAGAACTTTACAAGAGAAGATATGAAAGAAGGCATTGCATTTGCACATGCACATGATGTAAAAGTATATGTGACAGCCAATATTCTGGCACATAACTATGATCTTGACGGTGTGCGAGCCTATTTCGAAGAATTAAAAGAGATCAAGCCAGATGCACTTATTATTGCGGACCCGGGTGTATTTGAGATTGCAAAAGAGGTCTGTCCTGAAATTGAAAGACATATTAGTACACAGGCAAATAATACCAATTATGGAACCTACTTATTCTGGCATAAACAAGGGGCAAGCCGTGTGGTTTCAGCCAGAGAGCTTTCCCTTCGCGAGATTAAGGAAATTCGTGAAAAGATTCCGGCAGAGCTGGAAATAGAGACTTTTGTACATGGTGCAATGTGTATCTCCTATTCCGGAAGATGCCTGCTCAGCAATTATTTTACAGGACGTGATGCAAATCATGGAGCGTGTACTCATCCATGCAGGTGGAAATATGCAGTCGTGGAAGAGACAAGACCGGGAGAATATATGCCGGTTTACGAAAATGAAAGAGGAACCTACATTTTTAATTCCAAGGATCTGTGTATGATTGAACACATTCCGGAACTCATTGATGCCGGCATTGATAGTCTGAAAGTCGAAGGAAGAATGAAAACAGCGCTTTATGTTGCGACTGTTGCCAGAACTTACCGAAAGGCAATTGATGATTATCTGGAAGATCCGGAACTTTATAAGAAAAATATGCCATGGTATCTGGATCAGATTTCAAATTGCACCTACCGTCAGTTCACAACGGGATTCTTCTTTGGGAAACCAAGTGAGGAAGCACAAATTTACGACAGTAATACTTATATCAAAGAATATACCTATCTTGGAATCGTAGAAGATATCAAAGATGGAATGGTGAAGATCGAACAGAGAAATAAATTCTCAGTCGGAGAAGAAATTGAGATCATGAAACCAAATGGAGAAAACCTGCTTGTTACTGTTGAAAAGATCCTAAATGCAGATGGAGAAGAACAGGAAAGTGCGCCGCATTCAAAGCAGGAACTTTATGTAAAACTTTCCGGTGAAGCTGAAAGATATGATCTTTTAAGAAGAAAAGAACGAGATGTAGAAAATCCGGTTGGGTAATATCAGGAGGACTGTCGTTGTCCTCCTGCTCAAAACGAAATGTTATACAAAAAAAGGGCGGAGTTTTTCAAGCGCTCTTTTTTCGATTCTGGAAACATAGGAGCGGGAAATGCCCAGTTTTTTTGCGATTTCTTTTTGGGTGAATGGTTCTCTCTGATAGAGTCCATATCTCATTTCTAACACTTTTCTTTCCCGCTGTGTCAGTACCTGTTCTAAGATACTATACAGAAGTGTGATTTCTTCCTGTCTTGTAAGAGCATAGAAAGCTTCCTTGTCATTGGATTCAATAATATCGTATAATTGGATTTCATTTCCGTCCTGATCAGTTCCAATTGGTTCATACAAAGATGTTTCTCGATTCGTCTTCCGCTTTCCGCGCAGCATCATCAGAATCTCATTTTCGATACAGCGGCATGCATAGGTCGCAAGCTTTGTTTTTTTTTCACTGTCATAGGTAGAAATGGCTTTGATCAGACCAATGGTACCGATGGAAATCAAATCATCAGGATCATCTTCCAGATGCTGATATTTTTTGATAATATGAGTCACAAGTCGAAGGTTGTGTTCAATTAAAATATTTTTTGCACTGGAATCGCCTTCTGTATATTGTTGCAAATAATATCGTTCTTCTTCCGCAGTGAGGGGCGGAGGAAATGATTTCAAGCAGGACACCTCCGAATGTGATTACTATAGTTTATGATGGGAAATGTTTTTTGTGCTTTTCCATTTTCTGATTGACAAAAAATTAAGGCTTCGGTATGATAAGAGTACATTTCTAAAAGAGTTCGGTTTTCTTTTAGCAAATTCATATGATATTTCATCATTATTTTCTGAAATTAAAAAAATCTGTGCTTTTACTGTTTGGTAAAGGAGGATTATATTGGGATATTTTACGGTTTTATCTGCAACTGTACAGGGTCTGCAGACGGAGTTCGTGCGCGTGGAAGCAGATGTGAGTAATGGCCTGCCTGTGTTCCATATGGTAGGATATTTGTCTTCGGAGGTGAAGGAAGCTTCAGAAAGAGTAAGAACAGCGATTCGGAATATGGGGTGTACGATTCCGGCCAAACGAATTGTTGTTAATCTGTCTCCGGCATATGTGAAGAAAAGGGGGACTAGTTATGATTTGCCGATTGCTGTGGCTGTTCTGGCATCTTTAAACGCAATTCCGGCAGGCAGGCTTAGAGAAACACTTTTTGTAGGAGAACTGGGCCTGAATGGGGAAGTACAGGCGGTCGACGGAATTTTATCCATTGTACATGAGGCGAAAAAAAGAGGGATAAAATATTGTGTCATTCCGAAGAAGAACGAGAAAGAAGGACGACTGATCCAGGATATTGAGATTGTTGGTGTTTCACATTTAAAAGAGGTATGTGAATGGGCAAAAGGAAATTTTGTAATAAAAGGACAGGATTTTCTAGAAAAAAGAATACATGTACCAAAGGAAGGAAACATAGATTATAGTGATATTCAGGGTCAGGAAACGGTAAAACGGGCAACTTTGGTTGCTGTAGCCGGGAATCATAATCTTTTGTATATAGGACCACCTGGCGCGGGGAAAACCATGATGGCAAAAAGAATTCCAAGCATTTTACCGGGACTTTCACTGGAGGAAAGCCTGGAAATAACGAAAATATATAGTGCTGCAGGATTGATTGAAAATGAAGATCCATTGATTACGATTCGGCCTTTCCGCGAGGTCCATCATTCAATTACAAGAGCAGCGCTGATAGGAGGCGGCAGTATTCCCAGACCTGGTGAGGTGACACTGGCACATGGAGGTGTTCTGTTTCTGGATGAGCTTCCGGAGCTGCAGAGAAATGTGCTGGAAAGTCTCAGACAGCCTCTGGAAGAGCATTGTGTAAGGCTGATTCGAAATAATGGGGCGTATTGTTTTCCGGCAGACTTCATGCTAGTGGCAGCGATGAATCCCTGTCCATGTGGTTACTATCCGGATAGAAACCGGTGCAATTGTTCTGTAAATCAGGTACAGAATTATATAGGAAAAATAAGCCGACCGTTTCTGGATCGGCTGGATATCTGTATTGAAGCTCCAAAAGTAGAATATGATTCGTTGATCATGAAAAATAATGGAAGTACATCCGCAAAAATGCGTGAAATGGTGATACAGGCAAGAGAAAGACAATTGGAGCGATTTTCCGACCGCAGTATCAGCACAAATTCACAAATGGCAAAGGAAGAGACGGAAACATTCTGTATGCTTAACAGAAATGGAAAAAGATTGATGAGACAGGCTTATGATTCGCTGCATCTGACGGCGAGAAGCTATTATAAAATATTGAAGGTGGCGAGAACAATTGCTGATCTAGATGAAGAAGATAAGATTTCCGAGATTCATATCAGTGAAGCGATTGGATATCGGATGATAGATGAAAAGTATTGGGGGAAGGAATATTGACAGAAGAAAAGTGGTATCATTACTGGTGGTATTCCATCAATGGATTATCCAATGAAAAAAAGAAGCTTTTATCAAAAAATAAAATAAATCCTGAAGATATTTATAATATAGAAGAAACGCAGAAAAAATATCCTTTTAAAGAATGGTTCACAGAAGAAGAGATAGAAAAGATTAAAACAAGCAGAGCAATAAAAGAGTGGAAAAAAGAATATAGAAAAATGAAGGAGGAAGGTGCACGTCTGGTCTGTTGGGAAGAAGAAGCGTATCCAAAACGGCTGAAAACATTGAGTGGAATGCCTTATGCTCTTTTTGTGAAAGGACAGCTTCCGGAAGAAGATGTGGTTTCTGTTGCAATCGTTGGAGCCAGAAATTGTAGTACCTATGGAGAACGCATGACTTTGCAGTTCGCAGAACAGCTTGCGCAGGAGGGAGTACAGATCATCAGTGGAATGGCAAGAGGAATTGATGGTGCTGCACACAGAGGCGCACTGAATGTGTCGGGAAGAACGTTTGCTGTTCTGGGATGTGGTGCTGATATCTGTTATCCGAAAGAACACAAAGGGATTTATCATGATATACAGAACAATGGGGGAATTGTGTCAGAATATCTTCCCGGGACACCGCCGCTTGCAAGGCATTTTCCTGCGCGGAATCGTTTGATTAGTGGTCTGTCAGACGTGGTCCTTGTTATGGAGGCGAAAGAGAGAAGTGGATCGCTTATTACCGCAGATATGGCACTGGAACAGGGAAGGGATATTTATGCGCTTCCCGGACCAATAAACAGTGAGTTAAGTAAAGGATGCAATTACCTGATTAGACAGGGAGCTGGTATATTGCTTGAGCCGGAAGATATACTTGAAGAATTGTCTATAAAAATAAGACCGAAAAGGGAGAATTGTCAAAAAAACAAAAAAATCCTTGAATCAAAAGAGGAAATAGTGTATAGTAAGCTCGGTTTGTTTGCCCGAGGTCGGGAGGAACTATTGCAATTGACAGGATTTCATCCACAGGAATTGGCAGGGATACTTTTATCTCTGGAACTTCGTGGTTATATAAAGGAAATATCAAAGAACTATTATATTGTAAGGTAAATTGGAGGAGCAGGAATGGCACATTATCTGGTAATCGTGGAATCGCCAACAAAAGTAAAAACAATAAAAAAATTTCTGGGAAGTAATTACACGGTAATTGCATCACAGGGACATGTGAGAGATTTGCCAAAAAGTCAGTTGGGGATTGGGCCGGAAAATGACTACGAGCCGAAATATATTACAATTCGTGGTAAGGGAGAATTATTAGCGAATCTTCGCAAAGAAGTGAAAAAGGCTGATAAAGTGTATCTCGCAACTGACCCGGACCGTGAAGGAGAAGCAATTTCATGGCATTTGACAAAAGCATTAAAGCTGGATGATAAAAAAGTGTACCGTATTACATTTAATGAAATTACAAAGAGTGCTGTAAAAGCATCATTGAAAAATGCCAGAGAACTGGATATGGATCTGGTCGATGCACAACAGGCGAGACGTGCACTGGATCGAATTGTAGGTTACAAGATAAGTCCGTTGCTCTGGAAAAAAGTAAAGAGAGGCTTAAGTGCAGGTCGTGTACAGTCGGTAGCACTTCGTATCATTGCAGACAGAGAAGAAGAAATCAATTCTTTTATTCCAGAGGAGTACTGGAATCTGGATGCCATTTTTCGGGTGAAGGGCGAGAAAAAGCCACTGACAGCAAAATTCTATGGTAAGAATGACGAGAAAATTACTATTCAGAACGAAGAACAGCTGAAAGAAATCCTGAAAGATCTGGAAGATGAAACGTATAAAGTGACAGATGTAAAAAAGAGTGAACGATCAAGAAAAGCGCCGCTTCCATTTACGACAAGTACCCTTCAGCAGGAAGCTTCCAAAGCACTGAATTTTGCAACATCGAAGACAATGAGAATTGCACAGCAGTTATATGAAGGGGTAGAGATAAAAGGAAGCGGAACCGTAGGTCTCATCAGTTACCTGCGTACAGATTCTACCCGTGTTTCAGAAGAAGCTGATGAAAAAGCAAGAGCATTTGTTGCAAAAGAATTTGGTGAGGCATATGTCGCTGAAGAAAATGAAAATAGAAAAAAAGAAACGAAAAATATACAGGATGCGCATGAAGCGATCAGACCGTCTGATGTGGAGAGAACACCACTTTCTATAAAAGACTCTCTCAGCAGAGATCAGTTCCGTCTGTATCAGCTGATTTGGAAACGATTCGTTGCCAGTAGAATGCAGCCTGCAAAATATGAGACAACTTCTGTAAAAATTGGTGCTGGTGAATATGTATTCACAGTATCTGCATCAAAAATTATATTTGAAGGGTTCAGGCAGGTATATGTAGATGCGGATGATGCAAAAGAAAAGAGCACTGTTCTCTTGAAGAGCCTGGACAAAGATTCAGAACTTACAAAGGAATCGTTCGAATATAAACAGCATTTTACACAGCCACCCGCACATTATACAGAGGCCGGACTTGTCAAGACGCTGGAAGAGCTGGGAATCGGAAGACCAAGTACGTATGCGCCTACCATTTCTACGATTATTGCGAGACGATATGTGGCAAAGGAAAATAAAAACCTTTATCTGACAGAGCTTGGTGAAGTTGTGAATAACATGATGAAACAATCGTTTGAAAGTATTGTTGATGTGAATTTTACGGCTTATATGGAAGGTCTTCTGGATATGGTCGCAGAAGGAAAAGTAGAGTGGAAATCAGTCATAAGAAATTTCTATCCGGATTTGCAGGAGGCAGTAGATAAAGCAGAAAAAGAATTAGAAGAAGTAAAAATTGAAGATGAAGTGACAGATGTGATCTGTGAAGAATGTGGACGAAACATGGTCATTAAATATGGACCACATGGAAAGTTTCTTGCGTGTCCAGGATTCCCAGAATGCAAAAATACGAAGCCATATCTGGAAAAAGTTGGTGTTCCATGTCCAAAATGCGGAAAAGAACTGGTATACCGCAAGACCAAGAAAGGTAGAAGATATTACGGGTGCGAAGATAATCCGGAATGTGATTTCATGTCATGGCAAAAACCAAGTACAGAAAAATGTCCAAAATGTGGCAGTTATATGATAGAAAAAGGGAATAAACTGGTGTGTTCTGGCGAACAATGTGGATATGTGAAAAATTAAATTTTTTAATAAAGAAAAATCCGAATAATCCGTTGAATTCTAATAAATTGTATGATAATATTATTTTATCTGTATTTTTCGATTTGTTCGTGTAATTGCGACAATAATAAATGTGATGTGCAATGGAGGTAAAAAAATGAGTGTACAATTATTAGACAAGACAAGAAAAATCAATAAACTGCTTCATAATAATAGTTCAAGTAAAGTTGTATTTAACGATATTTGTAAAGTCCTTACAGAAATTTTACTTTCAAACGTTCTGGTTATTAGTAAAAAGGGTAAGGTATTAGGAGCAAGTGCATATCCGGGATTTACGGAAATCAAAGAACTTCTTGGCGGAGAAGTTGGTGGTCATATTGATGAGATGTTGAATGAACGTCTTCTTAATATTTTGTCTACAAGGGAAAATGTAAATCTGGAAACATTAGGATTTACACCGGGAGTTGTAGTAGGATATCAGGCGATTACAGCACCGATTGATATTGCCGGGGAAAGACTTGGTACTTTGTTTATTTATAAGAAAGACAAAGATTATGAAATTGACGATATTATTTTAAGCGAATATGGAACGACAGTAGTAGGGCTCGAAATGCTTCGCTCTGTAAATGAAGAAAGTGCAGAAGAGACAAGAAAAGAGCAGATTGTTCAGTCTGCAATCAGTACACTTTCCTTCTCTGAATTGGAAGCAATTGTACACATTTTTGACGAACTCGACGGAATGGAAGGAATTCTTGTTGCAAGTAAAATTGCTGACAGAGTCGGAATCACACGTTCCGTAATTGTAAATGCCCTTCGCAAATTTGAAAGTGCAGGAGTTATCGAATCACGGTCATCAGGAATGAAAGGAACATATATCAAAGTTGTAAATGATTATGTGTTCAAAGAACTTGATAAAATTAAAAAAGAAAAAATGAAATAACAAAATAGATTGCGTGAAAGCGCAATCTATTTTTATAAATCAGGAGGTCTGAATATGTACGATGGAGAAAAAGCTGTAGTTGTAATGATCAAATCATTAAAAGAAGGAATAGAAGTTGATAAAGACTTATATAAATGTACAGTGATTGAATATCAGAAAGAAACAGAGCAGGTGCATTTATTGATGGAAACAGGGGAATTGAAAAATATTTCGCTGGATGCGATTTATGAATGCCGTATTGATACAATGAAAGGGGAAGTGCATTGTATTGGAAAAGTGAAAGAACGATACGGCAATCATGCAGGAAATATTCTGGTGCTGCAAGTCCTGAATGGATTTTATGAAAAAAATATGAAGTAAATATAAAATAAAAAAACCCATGTTGACAAATAGATAGGACAGTGTTATTTTATATCTAGACAATTTTTAGCACTCAAAAAAGATGAGTGCTAATAAAACATATAAACTTTAAGGAGGAATCATAATGAGATTAGAACCATTAGGTGACAGAGTAGTATTAAAGCAGTTAGTTGCAGAAGAAACTACCAAATCAGGAATTGTATTACCAGGACAGTCAAAGGAAAAACCACAGCAGGCAGAAGTTGTAGCTGTAGGACCGGGTGGAATGGTTGACGGAAATGAAGTCGTTATGAATGTATCTGTAGGAGATCAGGTCATCTATTCCAAATATGCCGGAACAGAAGTAGAATTTGATAAAGACACATATATCATCGTGAAACAAAGCGATATTTTAGCAATTATTAAATAGTGAATTATTATATAGAGGTGAATTGAAAATGGCAAAAGAAATTAAATTTGGTGCTGATGCCAGAACAGCTTTGGAATCTGGTGTAAATCAGCTTGCAAATACAGTAAGAGTAACACTTGGACCAAAAGGAAGAAACGTTGTTCTTGACAAATCATTTGGCGCACCACTTATCACAAATGACGGTGTTACCATTGCAAAAGAGATTGAATTGGAAGATGCGTTTGAAAACATGGGAGCTCAGCTCATCCGTGAAGTTGCATCTAAGACAAACGATGTAGCAGGTGATGGGACAACAACAGCTACCGTTCTTGCACAGGCAATGGTAAATGAAGGAATGAAGAATCTTGCAGCAGGAGCGAACCCAATTGTTCTCCGTAAAGGAATGAAGAAAGCTACTGACTGCGCAGTAGAAGCAATTCAGAAAATGAGCAGCAAAGTTACAGGAAGAGACCAGATTGCAAGAGTTGCGGCAATTTCAGCAGGTGATGATGAAGTTGGAGAGATGGTAGCAAACGCTATGGAAAAGGTATCTAATGATGGTGTTATCACAATCGAAGAATCTAAGACAATGAAGACAGAGCTTGATTTGGTAGAAGGTATGCAGTTCGACCGCGGATATCTTTCAGCATATATGTGTACAGATATGGAAAAGATGGAAGCAAATCTTGACAATCCATACATCCTTATCACAGATAAGAAGATTTCCAACATTCAGGATATCCTTCCAGTATTAGAACAAATCGTTCAGTCTGGAGCAAGATTACTCATTATTGCAGAAGACATTGAAGGTGAAGCACTTACAACACTTATCGTAAATAAGTTAAGAGGAACATTCAATGTTGTTGCTGTAAAAGCACCTGGATATGGTGACAGAAGAAAAGCAATGTTAGAAGATATTGCAATTCTCACAGGTGGACAGGTAATTTCAGAAGAACTTGGTCTTGACCTTAGAGATGTAACTCTTGAGCAGCTAGGACGTGCAAAATCTATAAAAGTTCAGAAAGAAAATACAGTCATCGTAGATGGTATGGGTGCAAAAGACAATATCGCCGCAAGAGTTGGACAGATCAAAGCAATGATCGAAGAAACAACTTCAGAATTTGACAGAGAAAAATTACAGGAAAGACTTGCAAAACTTGCAGGTGGAGTTGCAGTTATTCGCGTAGGTGCTGCTACAGAGACAGAAATGAAAGAAGCAAAACTTCGTATGGAAGATGCACTTGCAGCAACAAGGGCAGCTGTAGAAGAAGGAATCATTTCTGGTGGTGGGTCAGCATATATCCACGCATCAAAAGAAGTCGCAAAACTTGCTGAGACACTTACAGGAGATGAAAAGACAGGTGCGAATGTAGTATTAAAAGCGTTAGAAGCTCCGTTATTCCACATTGCAGCGAACGCAGGACTTGAAGGTGCTGTTATTATCAACA
This sequence comes from bacterium, assembly GCA_029227655.1. Lineage (GTDB taxonomy): Bacteria > Bacillota > Clostridia > Lachnospirales > Lachnospiraceae > Allocoprococcus. The sequence continues at coordinate 51,896 of JAQYAI010000006.1, forward strand.
AGGTAAAAGAATCAGAACCAGGATTTGGATTTGATGCATATGCAGAAGAATATGTAGATATGGTGAAAGCTGGAATCCTTGATCCTGCCAAAGTAACAAGAAGTGCACTTCAGAATGCAACAAGCGTAGCTTCCACACTTCTTACAACAGAATCTGTTGTGGCAAATATTAAAGAAGAAGCTCCAGCAATGCCAGCAGGCGGCGGAATGGGAATGATGTAACAGATTTTTCTTGGCTGACATGAAAATTTTGAAAACTCCTCATTGAGGAGTTTTCTTTTTGTAAAAAAAATGGTAGTATATACGTAGTACAAACTTGGAGGTTCAGTTATGGGAGATATATATACAGAACAGTTGATAAAAAGAAAAAAAACAAATAAAACAATGATAGGAAAAATAGCACTCATTCTGCTTACAATTGCATTTTTTGTTTTAGGAATGATGATTCCGTTTGTGGAATTAGTATTTTTGGTTATGATAGGTGTTGATATTTATCTTTTTCGAAGTATGGATATTGAATATGAATACCTTTATATTAATGGGAATTTAGATGTTGATAAGATTATGTCAAAATCCCGCAGAAAAAAAGTGTTTGAGATGAATGTAAGTGAATTGGAACTTCTGGCACCATCCGGCTGTCCAGAGCTTAGACCTTTTCAAGGATTAAAATCAATGGATTTTACTTCTGGAGAAGAAGGAAGAAGCGTATATGAAATGATTGTATTAAAAAATGGTGAGAAGAAAAAAATTATGTTTGAACCAAATGATACAATTGTCGATGGAATGCGTATGTATGCGCCAAGAAAAGTAGTGCGTTAAGAAAATTGTATGATAAGAAAAAGTCCGGGAAATATAATCCCGGACTTTTTATGTACAAATTTTATTATCTTAAAAGAAACCAGTATCCTGCAAATGCTGCAATTGCAAGTAAAAGAATAATGATGATTAAGATAAGGATAATTGGTGTTCCACCCTCTTCTCCTTCATCCTCTTCATCTAACATATTCTGGTAATTTTCACGCATTTCTTTTTCACGTGCTTCGCGGATATGTTTTGGTGGAATATTTGAATATGTTTTTTCATTCATTTCTTCTGCTAAAGCATTAGAAAGTTCTGTCATATCGTCCTCAAGTGATTCGACAGGACGTCTTCTCTTTTTATGTGGTCTTTCCTGAATATTGACGTCAGAGGAAGATCTTTTTGGCTGGCCATTAGCAGCAGGTCTTTTCTTTTTTGGAGCTGGAGCAGCTTCGGTGGAAACTTCTGGAGTATCTGAGACTGTTTCCGGATTTACAGGCCGTTTTTTCTTAACTTTGCGGACTGGTTGTTCCTGTACGTCAGAAGGAACCGGTCTCTTCTTTTTGCGCGGTCTTTCTTCCGGTGCGCTTGTTTCCTGTAATTTTGCTTCTAGTTCGTTGGTCGGTATTACTCTGGTAGGAGCATCTTTTACAGATTCTGTTACCTTCACAGGTGCTGCCTTTGACTTGGAAGAAGTTACAGGCTCTTTTGCTTGAACAGTCTCCGGATTTACAGGCCGTTTCTTCTTAACTTTACGAACCGGCTGTGCCTGCTCATCAGAAGAGACCGGTCTTTTCTTTTTTGGAGTTGGAGCAGCGTCTGATGGAGTCTCGGAAACGACAGGAGCTTTTTTTGAAACTTCTGCGGTCTTAATTTCAGTTTTTTCTGTGTTTGCTTTTGCGGCGACATTCGCTTTTGCACGCTGTTTATCTAAATTCCATTGTTTTTTGCAATCATGGCAGATGGCAAATTCATTATAAATAGCTTCTCCAGCTGCGTTTTCTCCTACTTTCTTATTTTTAATTTCAAGTTCTTTCTTACAAATTGGACAGTTCATTTGTATTTCACTCCTTATATCTTTTGAATATCTCAAATCAGTGTACATTATCTTGTACACTAATACAATCCCACACAATATAATGTAACACATCTTGAAAAGATGTCAAGAAATCCTTTGCATAGAATAAAAAAAGTGTTAGAATAATATGACAAAATAAGACAATATTAAGATATAAAGGGTGAGGATTTTTGCGCGAAAGGAAAACAATAGGATTTTTGATCAAACAGATTAATAATGTGTATGAAAAAGACTTCAATAAGATGTTAAAGAACCTGGGGATTACTTCCTCGCAGTGTGCAGTTTTGGATTATCTTTTCCAAAGCAGTGAGGAAGAAATTACGCAGAGAGATATCGAGCGTAATCTATGTCTGAAGAATCCTACTGTGACAGGTCTGTTAAAGCGGTTGGAAGAAAAGGGATTTATTTTTTCTGTCCCAAGCCCGACAGACGGACGATGCAAGAATATCTATCTGACTGAGAAGGCTTATGATATCCAGAAAAAGATGGAAGCAAGCCGTAAAAAGAGTGATAAGATGTTGACACTTGGAATGACGAAGAGAGAAGTTGAGGCATTTGAACGCGCATTAGAAAAAGTTCTTTACAATATATCGGAGCCATAGGAGGAAAAATGAGTTACGCAGATAAAGTGTTTATAGATATGTGCAGAGACATAATAGATAATGGTACAAGTACAGAAGGTGAAAAAGTCCGACCAAAATGGGAAGATGGAACACCTGCCTATACGATCAAGAAATTTGGTGTGGTGAATCGTTATGATTTGCGAAAAGAATTTCCGGCCCTTACATTACGCAAAACTGGAATTAAGAGCTGTACAGATGAACTTTTGTGGATCTGGCAGAGAAAATCGAATAATATTAAGGATTTAAAGCCACATATCTGGGACAGTTGGGCTGATGAAAATGGTTCGATCGGTAAGGCATACGGATATCAGATGGGCGTAAAACATCAGTACAAAGAAGGTATGATGGACCAGGTCGACAGAGTCATTTATGATTTGAAACATAACCCATACAGTCGTAGAATTCTTACGAATATTTATGTACATCAGGATCTTCATGAGATGAATCTTTATCCATGTGCATATAGTATGACATTTAATGTCACCAAGGAAAAGGGAAGTGACAAACTTACTTTGAATGGAATATTGAATCAGCGTTCACAGGATGTGCTTGCGGCAAATAACTGGAATGTGTGCCAATATTCTGTTCTGATGCATATGATCGCGCAAGTGTGTGATATGCAGGTGGGCGAATTTGTTCATGTAATCGCAGATGCACATATATATGACAGACACATTCCCCTGATTGAAGAACTGATCAGCAGAGAGCCACTTCCGGCACCGACATTCTGGCTGAATCCGGAAATCAAAGATTTCTATCAGTTCACGTCAGATGATGTAAGGCTTGATAATTATGTAACAGGACCACAGATCAAGAATATACCAGTAGCGATTTAATAATGGAGGAAGAGAATGAATTTAATCGTAGCAGTAGATAAGAACTGGGCAATCGGAAAAGATAATAAATTGCTTGTAAGTATTCCCGCAGATATGAAGTTCTTCAGAGAGACCACAAAGGGAAATATTGTTGTGATGGGAAGAAAGACTCTGGAAAGTTTTCCACAGGGACAGCCATTGCAGAATAGAGTAAATATCGTAATTTCACGGAATAAAGATTATAAGGTGAAAGGTGCAGTTGTCGTACACAGTATTGAAGAAGCGATAGAAGAAGCAAAGAAATATGAAGGTGATGTTTATGTGATAGGTGGGGAAAGCATTTACCGTGCAATGCTTCCATACTGTCAGACGGCGCTTGTGACAAAAATCGACCACGCATATACAGCAGATACTTATTTCCCAAATCTGGATGAAGATCCAGAGTGGGAACTTACAGGAGAAACAGAAGAACAGACATATTTTGATCTGGAATATGTTTTTAGAAGGTATGAAAGAATAAAATAAATCAAGAAGATATGCAAAATCAGTCATTGACATCATGATATAACGAAAGTATAATGAGAACAATTAGTCAGACAAAAGCGATGATAAGGAGGAGTACATAATTTCTGTAAGCAAAGAGAGAAGGCGGCTGGTGTAAGCCTTTGAGAGGAAGTTATGGAAGTAGCCTTTGAGCAGCAAACCCAACGGACAATCATCATGTCTTAGTAGACTTTGACGTAGTCCCTACGTTACAGGGGAGACATATAAGCGGCGGCTTGTATGAGCAGAGTGCAGAGGAGTGATCCTTTGAATTTAGGTGGTAACACGGATTTTATTCGCCCTAAGCTTTTTGGCTTAGGGTTTTTTTGTGAATAATCTTATGAACGTGGAGGTAATGATATGAAGAAAATTTCTGGGAACAAATTATTAGTGAAAGCTTTAAGAGAAGAAAATGTAGATATTCTTTTTGGTTATCCGGGAGCATGTACCATTGATTTATGTGATGAAATTTATAAACAGGATTTTACAAAAGTAATTCTTCCAAGACATGAGCAGGCGCTGGTTCATGCAGCCGATGCATATGCAAGAACAACAGGAAAAGTTGGTGTTTGCCTTGTGACAAGTGGACCGGGAGCAACGAACCTTGTAACAGGTCTTGCAAATGCAAATTATGACAGTGTTCCTCTCGTGTGTTTCACAGGGCAGGTTCCAAGAAATCTGATTGGGAATGATGCCTTCCAGGAGGTAGATATTGTTGGTATTACAAGAAGTATCACAAAATGGGGTGTGACAGTTCGCAATAGAGAAGATCTGGGACGTATCGTAAAGGAGGCCTTTTATATTGCAAGAACAGGGCGTCCGGGTCCGGTATTGATTGACCTCCCAAAAGATGTGATGGCAGAACTTGGAGATTCTGAATATCCTGCAAATGTACATATCAGAGGTTATAAGCCTCCAATGACTGTACATATTGGCCAGTTAAAACGGGCAATCAAGATGCTTGGCAAAGCGAAAAAACCTTTATTTCTTGCAGGTGGCGGTGTAAATATCGCAGGTGCGAATAAAGAGTTCAGAGAATTGGTAGAAAAAACCGGAATCCCAGTGGTAACTACCATTATGGGACGAGGTGCAATCCCTACAGATCATCCGTTATTTATCGGAAATCTTGGTATGCATGGGGCATATGCGTCGAATATGGCAGTGGCAGAATGTGATCTTCTCTTTTCAATCGGAACAAGATTTAATGACCGAATCACTGGAAAATTACACGCATTTGCACCAAATGCGCAGATCGTTCATATTGACATTGATACAGCATCTATTTCCAGAAATATTCATGTTGATGTTCCAATCGTTGCTGATGCGAAAGAAGCACTTATCAGACTGGTAGAATATGTGGATCCATCCATTCAGACAAGTGAAGAATGGCTTGCAGAAATTAAAGCATGGGATGAAGAACATCCATTAAAAATGAAAGAAAAGCATACAGTAATGCAACCACAGGATATTCTCGATGGACTGAATGAAGTATTTAAAGAGGATGATAAAATCGTTGTAACAGACGTAGGACAGCATCAGATGTTCACATCACAATATCTGGAAGTAAATGAAAAGACACAGATGGTCACATCTGGTGGGCTTGGAACGATGGGATTTGGATTCCCGGGAGCTGTGGGAGCACAAATCGGCAATCCAGAAAAGACAGTTATCGCTATTTCCGGCGATGGAGGAATGCAGATGAACATTCAGGAATTTGCGACAGCAGTTCTGGAAGAATTGCCGCTGATCCTTTGTGTATTTAATAATACCTATCTGGGAATGGTTCGTCAGTGGCAGAAATTATTTTATGGAAAACGTTATTCGATGACAGACCTGATGTCTGGTGCCGCCACAAGAAGAGGGGACGAAAGACCGCCGAAATACACACCTGATTTTGTAAAATTAGCAGAAAGTTATGGTGCAAAAGGAATGCGTGTTGAGAAGATGGAAGATATCAGACCAGCATTCGAACAGGCAAAGAAGAACCGTGAATTAAAAGTACCGACATTGATTGAATTTATGCTGGATCCGGAAGAATTAGTATATCCAATGGTAAAACCGGGTGGTACATTAGAAGAAATGATCATGGGTTAAGAAAGGGGAGATATTGATATGAAGAAGAGATGGATTTCCTTATTTGTAGAAAATGAAATAGGTGTTCTTGCCAAGATTTCCGGATTATTTGCAGCAAAATGCTACAATCTTGAAAGTTTAACGGTAGGAACAACTGAAGACCCGACGGTATCGCGTATGACGATTGCTACGATGTGTGATGATGAAACATATGAACAGATTACAAAACAGCTGAATAGAATGGTAGAAGTCATTAAAGTCATTGATTTCACAGAAGTTTCGGTCGTAATGCAGGAACTGATGTTTATCAAGATCAGAAACTGTACGCCGGAAGACAAGACAGAAATTTTTCAGATCGCACAGGCATATCAGATGAAAGTCCGAGATTATGGAAGAGATTGCATTCTTTTAGAATCTGTACATACAGCACATAAGAATACAGCAATTATTCAGTTCCTGAAGAACGAGTTCCATTCGATTGAAGTAGTACGAGGCGGAACCGTTGGGATTGAAGCAGTAACATTACCTAAGAGATAAGACGGAAAGGGAAAGACAGGAGGAATTTATGATGGAAAAGAAACAGATTGACTGGGCAAATATTGGATTTGGCTATATGAAGACAGATTACCGTTATGTGTCTAATTATAAAAATGGGGCATGGGGCGAAGGTGGTCTCACAACAGATGACACGATCACAATGAGCGAATGTGCGGGTGTTCTTCAGTATGCACAGACTGTATTTGAAGGATTAAAAGCATATACAACAGAAGACGGGCATATTGTAATGTTCCGTCCGGATCTTAATGCAGCACGTATGGTAGACTCGGCAAAAAGACTTGAAATGCCTCCATTTCCAGAAGAACGTTTTCTGGAAGCAGTAACAGAAGTGGTAAAAGCGAATGCAGCCTACGTTCCGCCATATGGCTCTGGTGCATCTTTGTATATCCGTCCATATATGTTCGGAACAAATCCTGTGATTGGAGTGAAACCAGCAGATGAATATCAGTTCCGTACTTTTGTAACACCAGTAGGACCATATTTCAAGGGCGGTGCAAAACCAATTACGATTAAAGTTTCTGATTTTGACCGTGCCGCACCGCATGGAACAGGTCACATCAAGGCAGGCCTTAACTATGCCATGAGTTTACATGCTATTGTAACAGCACATGAAGAAGGATTTGCAGAAAATATGTATCTGGATGCTGCTACAAGAACAAAAGTAGAAGAAACAGGTGGAGCAAACTTCATTTTTGTTACGAAAGACAATAAAGTCGTTACTCCAAAATCAGACAGTATCCTTCCATCCATCACTAGAAGATCGATCCTCCATGTTGCAAAAGAATACTTGGGACTGGAAGTAGAAGAAAGAGAAGTTTTCTTTGATGAGGTGAAAGATTTCGCAGAATGTGGTCTTTGTGGTACAGCAGCAGTTATTTCTCCAGTAGGAAAGATTGTAGACCATGGCACAGAAATCTGCCTTCCAAGCGGAATGGAGGAAATGGGTCGGGTCACAAAGAGATTATATGAAACATTAACTGGAATCCAGATGGGAAGAATTGAAGCTCCAGAAGGATGGATCAAGGTGGTAGAATAATGAATCAGAATATTGTAAAGCGTAATGGACTTCTCGCACAGAAGATGATAAGGGAGCTGGAAAGTCGTAATATGGAAGCATATTATGCAACTTCTAAGGAAGAAGCACTTCAAAAAGCATTGGAACTGATTCCAGAGGGAAGTTCAGTTACATGGGGTGGCTCCATGAGTATTCAGGAAATTGGACTCACAAAAGCACTTCACGAAGGAAACTATGAAGTGTTCGACAGAGATCTTGCAAAAACGCCGGAAGAGAAACATGAGATTGCATTAAAGGCATTTGATACAGATTTTTTCCTTGCAAGTGCAAATGCTATTAGTGAAGATGGTGTGATTGTAAATATTGATGGAAGGGCGAACCGTGTGGCTGCGATTGCATTTGGACCAAGAAATGTCCTCATGATTGTTGGAATGAACAAAGTCGTGAAGACAGAGGCTGATGCGATGGTACGCGCAAAAGAAATTGCAGCGCCGATCAATGCCCAGCGCTTTGGGAAAACTCCTTGTGCAGTCACAGGAAGCTGTTCTCTTTGTAAATCATCAGGATGTATCTGTTGCCAGACAATGATTACAAGATTTAGCCTGGAGCCAAAACGAATCAAGGTAATTCTTGTGAATGATAATTTAGGTTTTTAAATGTTTGAGTCGATTCCCGAAAGGGAGTCGGCTCTATTTTCGGGTAGGAGGAACTTTTTGTGTTATTATTACAACAAATGATCGTGCTTTTCATTTATATGATGATTGGGTATGCAGCGTGCAAAAAGGGATATTTGGATGAGGTGGCGAGCAGCAAACTTTCATGGATTGTTGTAAATGTGGCAAATCCAATGCTGGCCATTTCGGCAGCAGTGAATGGAGATGGTAAGATTCAGGGAATAGAACTATTGATGACATTTGGAATTGCGGTGCTGATGTTTGGCTCCTTTATGGTTTTTGCTAAAATCTTACCAAAAGTACTTTGTGTAGAAGAAGAGGAGGTTGCATTTTACAAGCTGATGACCGTGTTTAATAATATGGGATTTATGGGATTTCCGGTAATTGCCGCGGCATATGGAAAAAATGCTCTTCTTTATGCTTCCATTTTTATCTTACCATTTAATGTATTATTTTACACGTATGGAATCAAGGTAATAGATAAGAATAAAAGCAGTAAATTTGAGTGGAAAAAAGTCTGCAATGTGGGAGTGCTTGCCTGTATTGTGGCGTCGATATTATATCTATCTAAAATGCCGGTACCACAATTCGTAAAAAGCGTTTCTGAGGGATTAGGAAATTTGAATGGACCACTCAGTATGATGGTGACAGGAATCGCATTTGCTAAGATTCGAATTCGGGATTTGTTTACGGATGCAAAACTAATAATATTTGCTATGATAAAATTATTGGTCATTCCCATTCTGGGAACTTTGTTCTTAAGACAATTCATTCATAATGAAATTTTATGTGGTGTAGTCATGATCATTATGGCGACTCCAGTTGCTAGTATGACACTGATGCTTGCAAAAGAGACGTGTGATAATTGTGAAACCATAGTAAAAGGTATTTCGCTGACGACTCTTTTGTCAGTGGTGACGATTCCGCTGGTGTCAGCAATTACTTCTCTTTTCATTCTTTAAAAATCATGTTATACTTAAGAGCAATGGAAATTATCAGGAAGGAGAATATCTTTGGAGGCATATACAAGTTTTGCGCGGGTGTACGATACCTTCATGGACAACATTCCTTACGAGGAGTGGGGAAAGTATCTAACCGCATTATTAAAAGAATATAACGTAACAGACGGGCTTGTGCTTGATCTTGGATGTGGAACCGGAACAATGACAGAACTTCTGGCGTCAAAGGGGTATGACATGATCGGAGTCGATTACTCTGAGGATATGCTGGAAATCGCCATGGAAAAGCGGGAAGCATCTGGGCATGATATCTTGTATCTTCTTCAGGATATGAGAGAATTTGAACTATATGGAACTGTTCGCGCGGTAGTCAGCATCTGCGATTCCGTAAATTATATTACAGAGGAAGAGGATCTTGAGGAAGTTTTTCGGCTTGTAAATAATTATCTTGATCCAAAAGGGGTATTTATTTTCGATTTCAAGACACTTTATAATTATCAGACGATTCTTGGGGACAGAACAATTGCAGAAAAGCGGGAAGAGTGCAGTTTTATCTGGGATAATTATTATTATGAAGATGAAAAGATCAACGAATATGAGTTGACATTATTTATTCAGGATGAAGGAGATATGTATCGCAAATTTGAAGAAATTCATTACCAGAAGGCATATACTCTGGAAGAAATGATTCGTTTTGTGAAAGCGTCAGGACTTGAATTCGTTGCAGCATACGATGCATTTACAAAGAATGCACCTGACGAAAAGAGCGAGCGAATCTACATTGTTGCCCGCGAAAATGGAAAATAAGGAGATTTTACTGATGAAAGATTATATTGTAAGAGCAACTGCAGGAGAGGGACAGGTCCGCGCTTTTGCAGCAACAACAAGAGAACTTGTGGAAGAAGCGAGAGGACGTCACAATACGAGTCCGGTGGCAACGGCAGCACTTGGAAGACTTCTGACGGCCGGAACTATGATGGGAAGTATGATGAAAAATGATACAGATGTGCTTACTCTACAGATCAAGGCAGACGGACCGCTTGCAGGAATTACCGTAACAGCTGATGCAAATGGAAATGTAAAGGGATATGTAGAAAATCCGGATGTCGTGATTCCACCAAAGAATGGAAAACTGGATGTAGGCGGCGCTGTTGGAATCGGGTTATTAAATGTCATCAAAGATATGGGGCTGAAAGAACCATATGTTGGACAGACCATTCTTGTGACAAGCGAAATCGCAGAAGACCTGACTTATTATTTTGCAAACAGTGAGCAGGTTCCTTCTTCTGTGGGACTTGGTGTATTAATGAACAAAGATAATACGGTCCGCTGTGCAGGTGGATTTATCGTTCAGGTAATGCCGTTTGTAACAGATGAAGTACTGAATAAATTAGAAGAAAACATTAAGAAAATTTGTTCTGTAACAAGTATGCTTGATGCAGGAGATACTCCGGAACAGATGCTGGGACATGTACTTGATGGTCTTGACATGGTAGTGACAGATACGCTGGAAACAAAATTTGCATGCAACTGTTCACATGAACGTATTGAAAAAGCAATCATCAGTGTTGGAAAAAAAGATATTCAGGAAATGATCGATGCAGGCGAAGAAGTGGAAGTAAAATGCCATTTTTGTAACACAGCATACAAATTTACGGTTGAGGAATTAAAAGGAATTTTAAAACGCGCAAAGAGATAAAGAGGTGTGCATATGAAACATGGATTTGTGAAAGTAGCGGCAGTTACACCAAATATCCGCGTAGCAGATGTCTGGTATAACTGTGATGAGATCTGCACTCAGATGAAAGAGGCGGAAGAGGAAGGTGCTAAGATTATCGTCTTTCCGGAATTATGTATTACGGGATATACATGTGGAGATCTGTTTACACAGAACGTGCTGTTAAGAGAGACGAGAAAAGCAGTTTTGAAAATAGCAGAAGAGACACGTGGAACAGGAACACTCGTATTTGTTGGAATGCCGCTGGAAGTAGACGGAGAACTCTATAACGCCTGCGCTGCACTTAATAATGGAAAGATTCTTGGGTTTACAACAAAAACATTTTTGCCTAATTATGCAGAATTTTATGAAATGCGTCAGTTTCGTCCAGGTCCTGATAAGGCGCGCACTATTGTATTTGAAGATGAAGAAGTTATGTTTGGACCACAGATTTTATATCAGGCAGACAGTATGCCTGAGCTTATTGTATCGGCAGAGATCTGTGAGGATGTATGGTCGCCGATTCCGCCAAGCATTCAATCTGCAAGAGAAGGTGCAGTGATTATTGTAAACTGTTCTGCAAGTGATGAGACAGTCGGAAAGGACAGTTACCGCAGGAAACTGATCAGCGGACAGGCAGCCAGACTCATCGCAGGCTATATATATGCAAATGCTGGAGAAGGCGAATCCACGACAGATGTGGTATTTGGCGGGCACAATCTTATTGCAGAAAATGGAACTATTTTAAAAGAAGCGAAACGTTTCACCAATGAGACGATTTACAGTGAAATAGATATTCACAGACTGATCAGTGAGAGAAGAAAGAATACAACGTTCCAGAATGCCAAGGAGCGTGTTCTGCCAAAGATTTTATTTAAAATGAATGCAGGACGCACGATGATTACCAGGAAATTTTCGCCGACTCCATTTGTTCCGCAGGATAAAGAAGAACGAGAAAAGCGGTGTGAAGAAATTCTCACGATTCAGGCGATGGGTCTTAAGAAACGTATGGTTCATACGAATTCTAAGAAAGCTGTTGTCGGAATTTCAGGTGGGCTGGATTCGACCCTTGCACTTCTAGTTACAGCCAAAGCATTCGATATGATTGGGAAGAAGCGTTCAGATATCATTGCGGTTACCATGCCGTGCTTTGGTACAACGGACAGAACCTATCAGAATGCATGCCTGATGGCAAAGAAACTGGGTGCGACCCTCATGGAAGTACCGATTGGTGATGCAGTGATGCAACATTTCCACGATATTAATCACAGTGAAGAAGACAGAGATGTTACCTATGAAAATGCACAGGCGAGGGAACGTACACAGGTGCTTATGGATATTGCAAACAAAGAGTGGGGAATGGTAATCGGAACCGGTGACCTGTCAGAGCTGGCGCTTGGCTGGGCTACCTATAACGGAGACCATATGTCTATGTACGGAGTGAATGCCTCTGTGCCAAAGACTTTGGTAAGATATTTAGTAGCATACTATGCAAATAACTGCGAAGATAAAGAATTGCAGGAGGTTTTGAATGACGTGCTTGCAACCCCGGTAAGCCCGGAACTTCTGCCACCGGAAGAAGGAGAGATCGCGCAGAAAACAGAAGATCTGGTAGGACCATATGAACTCCATGATTTCTTCCTTTATTACATGATTCGTTTTGGATATGAGCCATCAAAGATTTACCGAATCGCAAGGATGGCATTCTGGGGAGAATATGATGATGAGACAATTCTGAAATGGCTACAGACATTTTACAGAAGATTCTTCTCGCAGCAGTTCAAACGCTCCTGTCTGCCGGATGGACCAAAGATTGGATCAGTGGCACTTTCGCCAAGAGGTGACTGGAGAATGCCAAGCGATGCATGTGTGGCAGTGTGGATGAAAGATCTGGAAGAATTATAAATATCAGCTATGTAAAACGAGTGTTTTGAATGATTATATTCAAAACACTCGTTTGTGATTATAATTTAAATTTCTTGAACAAATCTCCAAGGCTTGTTCCAATTGCTTCTGCTTCTGGAATTTCAACTGCTTCTTCTGGTTCTTCTTCAGCTTTTTCTGCTTCAATAAGTAAAGCTTTGATGCTTAAGCTGATCTTTCCATCTTTGATTCCGATTACTTTTACATTAACTTCGTCACCAACTTTAAGAACCTGATTAGCAGATTTGATTCTCTGATTGCTGATCTGAGAAATGTGAACCAGTCCTGAAAGTCCATTTTCCAGACGGACGAAAGCACCATAACTCTGAAGAGATTCCACATTTCCTTTTAGTGTGCTTCCGATTTCAACAGAAGCCAGCAATGCCTCTTTTGCTTTCTTTTCTTCTTCCTTTAAGATTTCACGCGCAGAAAGAACGAGACGGCCTCCTGCCTGGTCAGCTTCGATTACCTTTACATCAACTTCTTTCAATAAATATGACTCTAAGTCATCGATGTAAGAAAGAGAAAGTCTTGATGCAGGGATAAAACCACGGATGCCTTCCACCATGGCAATTGCTCCACCATTTACAATTCCCTCAATTGTAAGATGAAGCACAGTACCTTCTTCAAGATAGCGTTTTACAATGTTCCATGGATTAGCGTCATCAAAGTGCGCTTCGTAATCCGCCATTGTTTCTGTGTTTTCCAATAATACTTCTTTTTCCATAAATACATACCTCATAAATGTAACTATTTGTTCTAAAGTATACCACAAAAATGCCTCAATAGGAACAAAAAGAATTTAAATGGTTTTTCAATGGACGATAACTTAAAAAAATGTTATTCTGACATAAGAGAAAAGGATGTGATGTTTGCAATGGAAAATAAAATATATGTGGTGGGACATAAGAACCCGGACACGGATTCGATTTGTTCTGCAATTGCTTATGCAAATTTAAAAGAGAAGGTTACGGGGGTACATTATGAGCCAAGACGTGCAGGGGACGTAAGTGGTGAGACTGCATATGTACTGGATAAATTTGGAATAGAGGCACCGAACTATTTAGAGAGTGTGCAGCTTCAGGTAAAGGACCTGGATATTCGTAAAATTGAGGGGATATCAGGACAGATGTCCATACAGGAAGCATGGCAGCGCATGAAGAATGAGAATATGAAGACGCTTCCTGTGACAAGAGGCAGCAAGCTGGAAGGAATGATTACGATTGGAGATATTGCAGAATCGTACATGGAGGTTTACGACAATCATATCCTTTCCATGTCGAAAACGCAGTATCGCAATATTGCAAATACGATGGATGGAACCTTTGTGACAGGAAATGAGCACAGTTATTTCGTGAATGGTAAGGTCATGGTAGCTGCGTCAGAAGTCTCGCATATGGAAGAAGTCATTGAAAAGGATGACATGGTAATTGTGGGGAACAGACTGGATATGCAGCGCGCGGCAATTGAGAGAGATGCTTCCTGCCTTGTAATCTGTCAGGATGAAGAAGTGGACGAAACCATTAAGCAGCTTGCAATGGAAAAGGAAATTACGATCATTCATACAAAGCATGGAGTGTTCAATGCGTCCAGAAATATTC
>JAQYAI010000007.1 GCA_029227655.1 bacterium
CCCACTTTCTATCCATTATTTGTGTATTTCCTTTTTCTCGCTTAATACAACTTACAATTATCTTCATTATAACACAAGAAAAGGAAGATAGAAAACACCTATCTTCCCTCTTTTTGAGATTAATACTCTTTTTTATCCATGATTCTCAGCGAAATTAAATAGGAAATCATTGTGATCACAACTGCAATTCCACACAGAACTGCAATCACCACCGCTAATGTCATTCCTGAAAAAGCTGCAAGAACCATTTCCAGATCAATTCCCATGCTCTCCAAAAGCCTGTATCCAAAATATCCAATAATATAAATAGCCAATACGAATCCCATCAAAGCTACCCGGCTTTTTTCTGCGCCAAACTTTAACTGTGCGGGAATCATAGCATCCAGAACAACCGCACTAAGTACAAGACTTACGACCAGAACACTCACAAATTCACCATTTCCCATCCAGCTGTTTCTAGCAATCATAACGATGGCTGCAAATACAGCTGACACCATGATAGCGACCAGACACAGTCCAAAACCATATACATATTTTTCAGCCACATACACTTTCCGTGTAATTGGAAGTGAAAATAAGTATGCACCACCATTATCATACTCATCATAACTGATCGTACCAACTGAAAACATGCAAAGCATCATCGCCACATACGGAATGGCAAAGGTAGGATCTCCATTTACAAAGGTAAACAAAAAGCCCAGTCCACACACAGTCACAAAGAATTGTTTCTGTCCCATCAATAATTTCAAATCTTTGATCAATAAACCTTTCATTATTCATTCCCCCGAATCATCATAGTAATAAGCTCATCAATGTTACCTTTTTCTATCACAATCTGCGGATAATTTGCCATATAATACTGCTTCTTATCTGTAAGAAGACTGTATCCATAGGACTCCTTCTTATATCGCAGAATATGTCTTTTATCCATATCGCGATACTGCTCTTCCGTCACTTTCATAATTCCATATTCGTCCAGAAGTACATCTGTTTCTTCATGTAAAATGATTTTCCCCTGATCGATCATGTAGATTTCATCACAGATACCTTCCAGATCACTGGAAATATGGGAACTGATCAGAATCGCCCTGTCCTCCGTCTCCATATATGCCCGCAACATATCCAGAAGTTCTTCCCTTGCAATAACATCCATTCCAGATGTCGGTTCATCCAATATCAGAAGCTCTGCATTATGTGAAATTGCCAGAAGAACCTGCAGTTTCCGCTTCATACCAGTGGAGAATTCTTTAATCTTCTTATCCATTGGAATGTGAAACTTCTCACATCCTCTGAGAAATCCTTCTTTGTCAAATTCGGAATAAAGATGTTCAAAAACAGAAACCACATCTTTGACATTCAGATATCCACTTACCCCGGAATCTGCAAGAACAACGCCCAGTTTCTCCCTCTCTTTTGTCGTGAGAGAAGATGCATCTTTTCCAAATAAAGTAATCTCTCCGCTGTCTTTAAAAATGAGATTCAAAATAGTCTTGAACGCGGTACTCTTTCCGGCACCATTTGCACCGATCAGTCCCACGACCGATCCAGTATGTACGCTCATGGAGCAGTCCAATTCAAAATCTTTATATTTTTTCTTTACATTTCTAAGCTCTAACATATCCAGTCCTCCAAAATAATATGGAACAATTCTTCAAGATCTTCACTCGTCATCCCACAGCTCTTTCCTTTCCGAATTGCATTCTCCAGCTCTGCCTCTACTTCCTTTTTCTTTTCTTCCAGCATCAGGTCCTGGCTGGCACAGGCAACATAGCTTCCTTTACCATGTATCGTTACAACAAATCCTTCATCTTCCAATGCATCGTACGCCTTCTTTACCGTCAGCGCACTGACTTTTATTTCCTTTGCGAGACTTCTCACCGAGGGAAGCATTTCATTTTCCTTCAGATTTCCGTCCATAATCTGACTTTTTATCTGTGTCACTATCTGCTCATAGATTGGCTGCATAGAAGAATTGTTTATAATTATTTTCATTCGTGATCACTCCTTCTATATAAACAGTATATAACACTATAAAACTGTTGTCAACTGTTTTATAGTGTTTATTCCCCCACTCTTCAAAAAATATAACAGCCCTTCGGTTTACAAAGGACTGTTACGCATAGTTGCTATCATTCTATTTTTCAAATAAATCTGCCACTTTTTCAAGAAGTTCCCTAATTGGTAAATGCTGAGGACACTCGCGCTCGCATTTTCCACATTTGATACATTCTGATGCTTTGGCATGTGTCTGTGTAAATTTGCGATATTCTTCATCTACATTCCACTGATATACTTTCTTATCATTATACCAGTCAAATAATCTTGGAATCATGATCTTCATCGGACAGCCTGCCACACAGTATTTGCATTCTGTACATGGGATTGCATCTTGTTTCTTCAGAATTTCACGTACTTTGTCAACGGTTTCAAATTCTTCTTTAGAAAATGGAACAAATTCTTTCATATAACTGATGTTATCTTCCATCTGTTCCATATTGCTCATTCCGCTGAGCACCATGAAAATTCCCGGGAAAGAGGAACAATAACGAATCGCATAACTTGCATAACTTCCGCCATTTCTCTCATCAAAAATATCCTTTGCTTCCTGTGGAAGGTTGATCAATCTTCCCCCTTTTACCGGCTCCATTACAATGACCGGCTTATTGTATTTCCGGCAGACTTCATAACATTTCTGACTCTGTACAACAGGATCATCATAATCCGCATAGTTGAACTGGAGCTGAACCACTTCTACGCATGGCTGTTCTTTCAAAATTTTCTCGAGAACTTCTGCGCTATCGTGGAAAGACATCGCGATATGCTTGATTTTCCCTTCTGCTTTTAATTCCTGTGCAATTGTAAATGCATTACATTCTACATATTTTTTGTAAGTGCTGTCCATAAGCGCATGCATGAGGTAATAATCAAAATATTCTACTCCGCATGACGCAAGCTGACTTTCGAAAAACGGCCGGATATCTTCTTCCTTTTCAAAGCAGCTGTTTGAAAGTTTATCTGCCAGCTGATAGGACTCTCTTGGGTATCTTGAGGTCAGACATTCTTTCAGTGCCAGCTCGCTTTTTCCATTTAAATAAACACGTGCTGTATCAAAATATGTAAATCCTTCTTCCATAAACCGATCGACCATTTTGGTAAAATGTTCTTTATCTACTTCTTCTCCAATCATAGGAAGGCGCATGCAGCCAAATCCAAATCCTTTCATCCTTTTCTCCTCCTGAATATACTCTTCTAAATACTATAACTCATTCTTTTAAAAATTTAAATGTTTTCTGCATTATTACATTTAATTTAACATCTTTCTATCAAAATAGTACTTGTTTTTGAATTCCGAAAGTACTATATTAGTTATGCTAAAATGTAAATTTACCTTTTCAGGAGGATATTATGTTTCAGAAGAGAAAGGCCCAGAAGCATGGCTTATACATAATTATTATTGGCTGTGGCAAAGTAGGTGCCACACTGACAGAACATCTCAGCAAGGAAGGACATGACATTACCATCATTGACCAGAACGAAGAACGTGTTCAGGAAATCGCCGGAATCTATGATGTCATGGGTGTTGTCGGAAATGGTGCAAGCTATAGTATTCAGATGGAAGCAGGTATCACAGATGCGGATCTTCTGATTGCGGTAACGGCATCTGACGAACTGAATCTGCTCTGCTGTACGATTGCAAAACAGGTAGGTGACTGTTCTACGATTGCCCGTGTCCGTACACCGGATTACAGTAAAGAAGCTGCTTATCTTCGCGAAAAGCTGGGGCTTGCCATGATCATCAATCCAGAGTTTGAAGCAGCAAGAGAAGCTTCCCGTATTCTTTCCCTGCCTACGGCCCTGGAAGTTACACCATTTGCCCACGGACTTGCGGAAATGATCAAATTTAAAGTACCAAAAGATAACTTTATTGATGGCATGACGGTCGCCGAACTGGGTATGAGCAAAACTACCAACATCCATATCTGTGCAATTGAGCGTGATAACCAGGTTCACATTCCTTCCGGTAACTTTAAAATTGCTGCCGGAGATGTTGTGATCTTCATTACTTCACACAAAGTGGCAAAAGCATTTTTCAAAGACATCGGCTTCAAAACAAATCAGGTGAAAAGTACCATGATCGTCGGAGGCGGTACTGCAGCCTACTATCTTTCATTAATGTTATTGAATCTTGGTGTTTCTGTAAAAATCATTGAAAAAGACAGAAAGCGCTGTGAAGAACTCAGCATGCTGCTTCCAAATGCTGTCATCATCAATGGAGATGGAACAGACCAGGCACTTTTAGATGAAGAGGGCATTCATTATACGAACGCATTTGTTCCGCTTACCGGAATTGATGAAGAGAATATTATGTTGACATTATATGCCAGGCATGTTTCTTCCGCAAAGGTCATTACCAAGATTAATCGAATCACTTTCAAGGATGTGATCAATAATCTTGATCTGGGTAGTGTTATTTATCCAAAATCACTCGCTGCAGAAGCTATCGTTGCTTATGTACGTGCCAAAAGTGCCTCTCAGCAGCACAGTGAAGTAGAAACCCTTTATCATATGTTTGATTCCAAGGCAGAAGCGGTAGAATTCAATGTGAAAGAAGATTCTGCTGTTACAAATATTCCTTTAAAAGATCTGGAATTAAAGGAGAACCTTCTGGTCTCTCTCATCTGCCGTGAGGGAAAAATCATTTTTCCTGGCGGTAATGATTACATTCAAGTCGGAGACACTGTCATGATTGTTACTACTTACACTGGTTTAGCAAATATTCAGGATATTCTGAAATAACGGAGGCGGTCATGAATCTTTCTATTATTCGATATATTTTAGGGCATGTTCTTAGAATTGAAGGAATTCTGATGATGCTTCCTTGTATAGTTGGACTCCTTTATCAGGAAACGGAAGGATTTTCCTATTTTATGATTGCAATTCTGACCTTTGTTTTTGGTCTTTTATTGAAGAGAAAGAAACCGGAAAATCATATCTTCTATTTAAAAGAAGGCTGTGCGGCCACTGCACTTTCCTGGATTCTGATGAGCTTCTTTGGATGCCTTCCATTCATTTTAACTGGGGAGATCCCTTCTTTTACAAATGCTATGTTCGAGACGGTTTCGGGTTTTACTACGACCGGTTCCAGTATACTTGGCGATGTGGAAGCACTTTCACACGCTTCCTTATTCTGGAGAAGTTTCACTCACTGGATCGGTGGTATGGGGGTTCTCGTTTTCCTTCTTGCTGTCGTTCCGCTTAGTGGCGGCTCCAATATGAATCTTATGAAAGCAGAGAGCCCTGGACCTTCTGTCGGAAAACTTGTGCCAAAGGTCCGCTCAACAGCCGGTATTTTGTATAAGATCTACTTTGCTCTGACCCTTATACAGATCATCCTTCTGCTATTGGGGAAAATGCCTGCATTCGATGCGATTGTTACATCATTCGGAACTGCCGGTACTGGTGGATTCGGCATCAAAAATGACAGTATGGCAAGTTATTCCCCTTATATTCAATGGGTCGTTACAATATTTATGTTCCTTTTTGGGGTGAACTTTAACTTTTACTATTTGATTCTGTTCAGACAGATCCGGAAAGCATTTTCTATGGAAGAGGTAAAATATTATTGCCTTATTGTAATCGGTGCAATCGCATTTATTTTTGTGAATATTCTTCCACTTTATGCGACCACTGGTGAGTCACTGCGTCATGCAGCGTTCCAGGTATCCACAATCATCACAACGACCGGATTTGCAACAACTGACTTTAACCTATGGCCGGAGACCTGCCGGTTCGTCCTTGTACTTTTAATGTTCGTTGGTGCCTGTGCAGGCAGCACCGGCGGCGGCATCAAGGTTTCACGAATCATGCTGTTTTTTAAATCGTTTGTTCGTGAATTTCATGCTTATGCACATCCAAAGAGTATAAAGAAAGTCACCATGGACAAGAAACCGGTAGATTCTGAAATGCTTCGCACAACCTCTGTATATCTTGCTGCTTTCTTGTTTATTTTTATAATATCCGTATTTGCTCTTTCCTTTGAAGGAAAGGATTTTATAACCAATTTTACGGCGGTGGCAGCAACACTCAACAACATCGGACCTGGTCTTGAGCTTGTCGGACCAACACAGAATTTTGCACATTTTTCAACATTCTCAAAATGGGTTCTTGCTTTTGATATGCTGGCAGGGCGTCTGGAATTGTTCCCTCTGCTCTTGTTATTCTATCCGGAACTTTGGAAAGAAGCTTTTACTTCACATATTTCTTTTAAAAAGAGAAAATGTTCTATATAAACAAAAAGGTCGTATTAACTTTTCAGTTAGTACGGCCTTTCTTCTACGAAATATCTTTTTATATATTTTCCAGCAATTTATCAATGTTTTTCTTCAGTCCAACTACCATCAGGTGATCCTCCTCACGCATAATGTAATCTGGCGGCGGAAGAATATCTAACTGTTCTCCCTTCTGAATTCCGAAGATACTCACATTATACTTGGCACGGATATTTGCCTCTGCAATGGAATGTCCGATCCATGATTTTTTCGGCTGGATTTCAAAAATAGAATAATCCGAATGTAATTCAAAATAATCAAACACGTGGTTGGCACTGAATTTGACTGCCACACGCTCTGCAATATCTTTGTCCGGATAAATGACTTCATCTGCCCCATTACGCAATAAAAATTTAGCATGAATATCTCTGCTCGCCTTGCTGACGACATATTTTGCCCCCAATTCTTTCAGAAGACTCGTAATCTCCAGACTACTCTGAAAATTCGATCCAATACACACAAAACATGCATCAAAATTTCCCACACCAAGGCTGCGCAGGACTTCTTCTGATGTACAGTCCCCGATCTTCACAGTTGTTGCATAATCCAACAGTTCCTGTACGGCAGCTTCTTCTTTATCGATGATCATTACCTCACTTCCAAGTCCCGTCAAATCTTTACAAAGATGATTTCCAAATCTTCCAAGTCCAATTATCAAAAATGATTTCATAATAAACGTCTCCTATCCAATCATAATCTGTTGTGCCGGCTGTTTCACTGGAGGCTCATGCTTATTTCCACGAAGGGAAAGTGCGAAGGTCAGGCTGCCGATTCTTCCGCAGTACATCAGGAAAATCAGCACGATCCTCGATACCGTACACACATCTCTCGTTATCCCGGTCGTCATACCTACCGTTCCGATTGCTGACATCGCTTCGAACATCGCATCCGACAGAGAAAATGGCTGCGCTGTGAGCAGAATCACCGTTGCCACAATCGCAAGGAAAAGATTCGTACAGGTCACTGTACATGCTTTGCGTACTGCATCGTCCTCCAGTCTTCTGTCAAAAATGTTATATCCTTTTTCCTGCTTTATATTAGCCCTCACGCACACATAGAGAACTACTAGTGTTGTTGTCTTAATCCCGCCTGCCGTCGATCCCGGACTTCCTCCAACGAACATCAAAAACATGGTGACGAATTTGCCACCTTCCGTAAGAGCCCCTGTATCAATCGTATTAAATCCGGCCGTTCTCGCAGTCACAGACTGAAACAATGCGCACCATATCTGTTCCGAAAGTGGTTTCCCTGCCAATGTATTGCCCTGCTCTGCAAAAAAGAAAAAGACTGCTCCTCCTATAAGCAGAAAGAGGGTAGCGCTCAGTACGATTTTGGTGTGCAGACTATACCGGCGTATCTGGAACCGATGCTCATAAATATCATCCCACACAAAGAACCCGATTCCGCCAATCACAATCAGTTCCATGATGACCAGATTGACCAGCCAGTCTCCCGAATATTCCACAAGAGACTGATATGGTCCTGCAACGCCCATCAGATCGAATCCTCCATTACAAAAGGCAGAAACAGAATGAAAAATTCCATACCAGATTCCCCGCCAAAGACCAAATCTTGGGATGAACCGGAACATCAGTAAAACAGCTCCAACACCTTCAAAAACCAACATTCCCTGAATAATTCTCTTTGCCAGCCGGACGATCCCGCCAATCTGCAGATTGTTAATACTTTCCTGCAAAATTCCTCTCACACGCAGACCGATTCTTCTTCGTAGGAGAATTGCCACATAGACTCCCAACGTCATAAAACCCATACCGCCAATTTGTATCAGAATTAAAATAATCAACTGTCCCCAAAATGACCAGTGTGTCCATGTATCTACTACCACCAGACCGGTCACACAGGAAGCAGACGTTGCTGTGAACAGTGTATCCAAAAATGGTGTGACCTGATGTGCTCTGGACGAAACCGGAAGCATCAGTAGCAGGCTTCCCATCAGAATGATACCTATATATCCCACCGCAATCATCTGTGTCTGCGTCATTTTCTTACTAATCCAATTCATATTTCTTCCCCTTTTACAATTCTTTTGCCATCATACGCTTTCTGTCCTTTTTCTGCAAGCCCATAATAAAAATTTAATACTTTCCGTAACCGTTCAGCCACGCGCTCTGCCGAACCGAGAAGAAGCTGCAACGCAGCGTATTCGAGCCGAATGACTCAACGGTTACCTTGCTCATAACTTGACTTCCTTTGGGTAACTATCTATAATAAGAATGGTCAAATTATGACATGCAGAAAGGAACTTGTAACATGAGAGCTTATGAAAGATTTTTAAATTATGCTGCGATTCGCACACCAAGCGATGAA
This sequence comes from bacterium, assembly GCA_029227655.1. Taxonomy (GTDB): domain Bacteria; phylum Bacillota; class Clostridia; order Lachnospirales; family Lachnospiraceae; genus Allocoprococcus. The sequence goes on from JAQYAI010000007.1 coordinate 8,661, forward strand.
AACAGCGACACATATCCATCCACCAAATGCCAGTTCAATTTGGCATATGTACTGGCCGGTGAAATGAAAGAACTTGGTGTACAGGATGTTGAAGTTAGTGAATACTGCTACGTTTATGGAAAAATTCCGGCAACTCCTGGATATGAAAATAAAACCAAAATAGGATTTATCGCCCATATGGATACTGTATCTGATTTCTGTGATCACGATATTACACCTGTACTCCATGAAAATTATGACGGTAAGGACCTTCCTCTCGGGACAAGTGGACGTACGCTTTCCGTAAAGAATTTTCCACATCTTCCGTCCCTCACTGGACGCACTTTGATCACTACAGACGGAACAACTGTCCTGGGTGCAGACGACAAAGCCGGTATTGCCGAAATTCTCACTATGGTAGAACGCCTGAATGCCGAAAATATTCCTCACGGACCACTACGCATTGCATTTACTCCAGATGAAGAAATTGGAACTGGAACTGCCAATTTTGATCTTGAAAAATTTGATGCAGAATATGCTTACACACTGGATGGGGGCCCGGAAGGTGAAGTTGAATATGAAACATTCAACGCATGTGGTGCAACATTTGAAATTGAAGGATTTAATGTTCATCCAGGCTCATCAAAAAATACCATGATTAATGCTTGTCTCGTAGGATTCGAGATCAACAGCATGCTTCCAGGATGTGAAACTCCTCGTGGAACAGAAGGTTACGAAGGATTTTACCATCTCACAGACATGAGTGGTGATGTTGCACACGCAACACTTCACTATATTCTTCGCGACCACGACAGCCATTCTCTGGAAGCACGCAAGAACACACTTCGCCTCATCGAAAAGAATTTAAATGAAAAATGGGGTGCAGGAACTGTAACTCTTACAATTAAAGATCAGTACCGCAACATGAAAGAAATCATTGTAGACCACATGCATTTAATCGAAAACGCACGCCTTGCATGGCAGACTGCAGGTGTTACTCCAATCAACTCTGTAGTCCGCGGTGGTACAGATGGATGTCAGCTCAGCTTCATGGGACTTCCTTGTCCAAACCTTGGAACCGGAGGCTATGCTTATCACGGTCCATTCGAACATATCACAGCAGAAGCTATGGATAAATCTACAGATATGGTGGTAGAATTGGTCAAGATTTATGCGAAATAAATAATTCACATATGATTGTCCTTGGCAGAAGACAGAATGTGTTTTGTTTCTTACAGAACCCAGATATGACAAGATTGTCCTTGGCAGTGAGACGTTAAGCTGCCAAGGACATTTTTTACTTCTTTGCTTGCTTTTCTTTCTTTAAATTTCCCTGACAAGTAATATTGTTGTTGTCAGGGACAAAATTTCACTAATCAAGTATATCTAGAGTTCTATTTTGTCTTTAGCGAGCTATTATCTTGCTCATCAAGGACAATTACTACGAAAAATATTCTATTCTTGTCCTTAATTTGTCCCTAGAATTTTCCTTTTTCTCTTTCAAGGACAATCTCTTTCAATTCAAATGCACATAAGTCCCGGCGTTCGGTTCTTGCATTCCATTCCACTCAGCTTTCACTGGCATACTTTCCTCATTCTGTGCTATACTCTATATAATTTGATGCCAGGGCCAAAAGGTCACAAACCTTTTGATCTATCATTTATACTATTTAAACTAGGAGTTGATTTGTTTATGAAAATTGTTTTTCTAGATGTTAAGACGATTGGAGAAGATATTGACCTTTCCGGATATGATGCGTTAGGTGAAATCGTAAAATATGGATTTTCTTCTTCTCAGGAAATTCCTGAACGTGTGAAAGACGCGGATGTGATTATCACCAACAAATGCCAGATGAATGAACAGACGATTTCCTCTGCCCAAAACCTAAAACTTATCTGTGTCACTGCCACCGGAACCAACAATCTAGATAAAGAATATTTAGCAGCGAAAGGGATTGCATGGCGCAATGTAGCTGAATATTCTACAGAATCTGTGGCACAGCATACATTTGCAATGCTTTTCTACCTTCTTGAAAAATTAAGATATTATGATGAGTATGTGAAAGAAGAACGCTATGTAAACGATACGACTTTCACACATTTTGCGGAACATTTTACACAGATTCATGGAAAAACATGGGGAATCATCGGACTCGGAAATATTGGACGACGCGTTACCCAAATCGCCAGAGCCTTTGGAGCAAAAGTTATTTATTATTCTGCTTCTGGTCAGCCTGCTCAAGACGGCTATAACCAGGTTGATTTTGATACTTTACTTCGGACTTCGGATATCATTTCCGTTCATGCTCCACTGAATGAGTACACAGAAAATCTTATGAATGCTGAGGCATTTTCGAAGATGAAACCATCTGCGATTTTTTTGAATTTGGGACGTGGTGCCATTGTAGTAGAACAGGATTTATATGACGCATTGGAAAATGGAACGATCATGGCCGCCGGACTCGATGTCCTTAGCCAGGAACCGATGAGTGCAGACAATCCACTTCTGAAATTCAAAGACAGTAAGCGGCTTTTTATTACTCCACACATTGCATGGGCAAGCGTGGAAGCAAGAACGAAGTTGATGAATATCATACTGGGGCAGATAAAAGATTATTTTGCTATGTAGAAAAAAGAGAGGCGGGAGCCTTACAGAAAGCAACTCCCGTTCTCTCCTTTTATAGATTATAATGATTTTCCAAATTTGTATACTTCTTCGAGCTGAGGTGCATCTTTCATGCTTCCTTTATCCTGCATGCCCGGTATGGTAATGATTCCTTTATCTTCCCACTTTAAATATGCATTGATAGACTTATACATCGCAATTGCTGCATCATAAACACCTGCCGATGCTGAATCAAGCAATAATGCCACTTTATTGAAGTGGAATCCCACACTGCCTCTTGCATACAAACGGTCAATGACCGTCTTGAGCTGTGCCGAAATATCAAACCAATAAACCGGTGAAGCAAACAC
>JAQYAI010000008.1 GCA_029227655.1 bacterium
CAGGAACAGGCAGAGTTACAGTTTGATGTGCTGGGGGAGCAGATGGCAGAACGTGAAGGGGTAACGGAGCAGTTGAAAGAAGAAAATCAGATGCTTTGGGTGCAGAAGATGAATAACATTCGGGCGAGGGCAGAGGAGATTGTGAGAGAAGAGATGCTACAGTGATTGTTGCATGATGTATCAGAAGGCTGGTCTAATTGATCAGCCTTCTGATGGTTATATACTTATTTGATCGTAAATACTAATCAGAGTTAAACGATAGTGGCAGTTTATGGAGGTAGACACATGACAGATATGAAAATATATGGGTATAAGCGTGTTTCATCGAAAGAACAGAATGAGGACAGGCAGCGGATTGCCTTGATAGAGATGGGAGTTCAGGAAAAGAACATTTATATGGATAAACAGTCAGGTAAGGATTTTGAAAGAAAGCAGTATAAAAAATTATTGCGAAAGTTAGATGAAAATTCTGTCCTGTTTATCAAGTCAATCGACCGGCTTGGAAGAAATTATAGTGATCTTAATGAACAATGGCGAATTATCACGAAAGAAAAGAAAGCGGATATCGTCGTGATTGATATGCCAATTTTGGATACGAGAAGGGAAAAGAATCTGCTTGGAACTTTTATCAGTGATATTGTGTTGGCGCTGTTAAGTTATGTGGCAGAAAATGAGCGAATCAATATTAAACAAAGACAGGCAGAGGGAATCGCAGCTGCAAAGGCAAGGGGAGTAAAATTTGGAAGACCGCCATTGCCGATACCAGATAATTTTTATCAAATGCATAAAGAATGGAGGGCAGGAAAAATCACCATTGAAGAAGCATCAAAAGCTTGTGGGATGTGTGCGAAAACCTTTTACAGTAAAGCTGTAAAATATGAAAACAACAATTAAATAGTTCATGAAATCAAACTGAAATGGTATACATTTCCAGTTTCCTATATACATAAATCGAACAATTGCATTATACCACAAAAAACGTAGAAACACAGCATTTTTCTGTCGAAATTTGACAGCCTCTCACCTCAAAATAGTTTGGATATTAATGTATACCATTTCAGTTTGATTGCATGAACTATTTAATTGTTGTTTTCATATTTTACAGCTTTACTGTAAAAAGTTTTCGCACACATCCCACAAGCTTTTGATGCTTCTTCAATGGTGATTTTCCCTGCCCTCCATTCTTTATGCATTTGATAAAAATTATCCGGTATTGGAAGCGGTGGTCTGCCAAATTTCACTCCCCTTGCCTTTGCAGCTGCGATTCCCTCTGCCTGTCTTTGTTTAATATTAATTCGCTCATTTTCTGCCACATAACTTAGCAGCGCCAACACAATATCACTGATAAAAGTTCCAAGTAGATTCTTTTCCCTTCTTGTATCCAAAATTGGCATATCAATTACAACGATATCCGCTTTCTTTTCTTTCGTGATAATTCGCCATTGTTCATTAAGATCACTATAATTTCTTCCAAGCCGGTCGATTGACTTGATAAACAGGACCGAATTTTCATCTAACTTTCTCACTAATTTTTTATACTGCTTTCTTTCAAAATCCTTTCCTGACTGTTTATCCATATAAATGTTTTTTTCTGGGACTCCCATCTCTATTAAGGCAATCCGCTGCCTGTCCTCATTCTGTTCTTTTGATGAAACACGCATATACCCATATATCTTCATATCTGCCATGTATTTACCTCCATAAGCTTCCACTATTGTTTAACTCTGATTAGTATTTACGTTCAAATTAATATATATGACCAACAGAAGGCTGATCATCTAGACCAGCCTTCTGATATGTCATGTAACAATCACCGTAGCATCTCTTCTCTTACAATTTCTTCTGCCATCGTCCGGATATTATTCATCTTCTGCACCCAAAGCATCTGATTTTCTTCTTTCAACTGCTCCATTACCCCTTCACGTTCTGCCATCTGCTCCACCAGCACATCAAACTGTAACTCTGCCTGTTCCTGCACCATGAGCAGATGTTCCTTTAGCTTTCCACTTAGAATCATCCCCTGATAAATGCCACTCTTACATTCTTTCAGATAATGTTTCCGCATTAATCCAAACTTTCTCAGTTCTCCTTCCGGCTCCGGATCAGGAATTATGTTCGGTATCAAATAATCCCCACATTTTTCATAAGTCAAATTCACTGTACGTTCCTCGCTTTCTTCAAATTTACATTTCCTGTTGCAATTTTTTCTTCTTATCCAGCATTTCCTGTTGTGTTGTCTTTCTCCGTCGATTCTGCTCCGCTGCATCCGCTTTTTTCTCTTCCAGTTTTTGCTTGAAGGATTTTGGTTCCAGCGATTTTACAAACTCTACAAACGCCTCTCCAAGTCCCCTTGATGCCACAAACTGTTTTAGCTTCTCTATCTGGTCAGTAAGGGTTGCTATTTTCTTCTCCAAAGCAGATATTTTCTTTTCATATTTTTCCAACAAATAATTCCTTGATACTGCCCGGCTGAAAGCATCCATAATCTTATTCCAATCACTTTTCTTTACCTTGACATATTCCTCACCGCCAAACAAATTATTAACCGGAATTGCTGCACTTTTTATATTCTTAATTTCTGCATCTACTTCTTTTGAAATAGTCTTTAAGGTAGTTGCTCTCAGATCATGCTTCTCAAGTAATTCCTGATTGCTTTTATCCCTTGCCGCCAGTTCATCAATCTGCTTCGCCAACTCCCCGGCTTGTGTAGCAAGCTCCTTGTTATGTATCTCCATTTCCTCTGCCTGTTGTTCCAGCGCTTCCACTTCCCGCATTGCAGCTTTATACTCCGGCAGGCTAAGATTATCTCTCTGTATTCCCAGCACCTCTATGTCAACGCCTTTCTCCCGGCAAAGATCCGTCAAATAGGCTCGCTCTCTTTGTTGCCATGCAACTGTTTCATTTTCCTTTTTACTGACCGCCTTTGCAAATCCCATCTGCTGTAATGCCTTGGTAAGACTATTGCGTGTTTCCATGCCGGTTTTATATCCATGCGCCACTGGAATATAATCAATATGTAAATGCGGTGTTGCTTCATCCAAGTGCATAACACAGTTAAACAAATACAGGTTCGGATTTCGTTCCTGAAAGGTTTTTGCATACTGCTCCAATATTTCAATGGCTGACTTTGCTTCCATTGTAAGATTACCGTTTTCATCCACCACAGGAGTATCTTCTTTTTTCCCTATCTGAACAATATTTTCATAGAACGTCTTTTCCTTATTGCCGGAATTTTCTATCTCCTTCAGATAGTTTTCTTTTCTCCTGTCCTTACGCTTTTGCACTGCATTATAATCCATAAGTGCCTGCCCAAAACATTTCTCATACGCTTGTTC
>JAQYAI010000009.1 GCA_029227655.1 bacterium
GCACTTCTTACAGCAAGAATTAACGACCTTACAGATCACTTCAAAGCAAATCCAAAGGATCACCACTCAAGAAGAGGACTTCTTAAGATGGTAGGACAGAGAAGAGGACTTCTTGCATACTTAAAGAAAAATGATATCGAAAGATACCGTGCATTAATCGAAAAATTAGGATTAAGAAAATAATCATTAGCGACAAATGCAGATACGAAAAAAGTTCCAGACTATTTTATAGTTCTGGAACTTTTTTTATTTCCGCCAAGGCAAGCGGAAATCAGTAATAGAAAATATGCATAAATTAGCATTTTTATGAAATTTATCAATTGGACTTTCCTGCTTTGAAGAAATAAAATGATAAATAACAGAATAGGAGTGAGCGAATGATAAAAGTTGATACAAAAGAACTTCTGGCTAATTCGATAAAAGAACTTTTAAGAGAAAACTCATTTACGGAAATCTGCGTTCGCGATATTGTAAAAAATTGTGGAGTATCAAGAACAGCGTTTTACAATCATTTTCAGGATAAATATGATTTGATCAGTTGGATTTATCGAACAGAATCGGAACAGATCTGTAAAGGATTTGACAATAAAGAATGGAGAGAATACCATACTAAAATTCTCGAGTATATGCTGAAAGAGAGAGAATTTTATACCAACATTTCTTCGTATCAGGGGCAGAATAATATACAGGACTATATTACATCTTATGCGATGAATTCCATGGAAAGCTCGTTGAAACGTCAGCTTGGTGTGACAAAGCTTTCAGAGGATATTCAGACTTCACTGTATATGTGGAATTCCACAAGAACTGTTCTGATTTTTAGATGGATCCGCAATGCAGATAACAAGAGTCCGAAGGAAATGTCGAATTTAATATGTAATTGTGTACCGGAACCTATTCGAATATATTATCAATAAATTAAGATTATGGATTTTTTCAATTCAAATATTGAAAAAAATCCATAATCTTTTTATTTTACAACAAATTCAGGCGAAACTAAGTGTACATTTTTATAAGAGTGTAAACTAGGTTTACAAATCATAGGTTATGTAAATTCTTTTAATATAAAACTAATGATACAATCACTAGTGGGACAAAGTTTGTCTATATAGTAAAACAAAAGGAGGATACTTTTATGAAGAAAAGAGTCTTGGCGATCTTTCTTGCATCTGTCATGGCATTAGGTATGCTTGCCGGATGTGGTGGAAAGAGTGAAGAGAAGACAACAGACACAAAAGAAGAGACAACAAAGGATGAGGCAAGCGATGGTACATTTACTATGGCCATTGATTATATGCCAGATAGTTTACAGCCAAGTGGTGGAGGATCAGACTCTTTCACAACAATGGTCAGACCACTTTATTATCCACTTTATTATCAGACAAGTTCAGGAATGGAATATTATCTCGCAGATAAAATTGAGGTGTCAGAAGATGCTTTAACTTATACATTACATTTGAATGAAAAAGCTACATGGAGTGATGGTGAGCCAATTTCAGCAGATGATATTTTATTTAGAAACGAATATTCCCTTGCATCTAGTGGAAGATCAAGTCTTGCAACTGTTAACGGACAAGAAGTTAAAATTACAAAAATTGATGAAAAAACAGTTGAATTTGTACTTCCAGAAGCATCTGCAAACTTTAAAAATACATTAGGATCTGTAGTTTTATTGCCTGGACATGCATTTGACTGGGATGCATCAAAAGTTGATGACAGTGGTTATTTCTGGAACACAGATATGGTAACATCAGGACCTTATGTTGTTGGAGAAATTAATGATGACAGTATCATATATACAGCTAGAGATGATTTCTTTGCTGGAAAACCAAGTGTACAGAAAATTGTTCTTCGTACCTTAGGTTCAGGAAGTTCCAAACAAATTGCATTTGAAAACGGAGAACTTTCTTATATGCGTGTTACGACTGCTGAGGAATTGAATAAATATGCAAATGATGATAATTACAATGTTACTTCGGTGACAGAAGCAAGATTAAATTATATTCAGTTTAATCCAGGCGGAGCTTTTGCAACTCTTCCTGCTGAAGCAAGAGAAGCAATTATGCTTGCATTAAATGGTCAGGAAATCGTAGATGCTGCATATGGAACAGATGAACTTGCAGTCCCTGCAAACAGTGTACTTACACCAGATCAGCTTTTCTATAATGAAAAGGCACCTGGCTACACTCAGGATCTTGAAAAAGCAAAAGAACTGGCACAGTCTTCTGGATTAGCTGGAATGACACTAAAATATATTTATAATGCAGACCGTGCAAACATGGAAGCGGTAGCAACGGTTGTTCAGCAACAGCTTGCAGCCATTGATGTAAATTTAGAAGTACAGGGTCTTGATTCACCTACTTTCTTTTCTATTTTCTTTGCACCATATAGTGGAAAAACAACAGATGAATATGACATCGGTTCCAACGGATGGGATTCTGAGCGTGGAGCATGTGGATGGCAGGCATCTACATATATGAAAAATACTGGATGGGGATGGAGTGACGAAATGGCTGCTTTAGTTAAAAAAGCAGATGCTGCGACCTCACAGGAAGAAGCCCAGAAATTATGGGATGAAATTCAGGAAAAATACACAGAAGAAAACTGGTTATTCCCACTTACTTACACAAATTATGTGATGGTTTCTCAAGAGAATATATCAGGATTAGATGGTTCTGAAGTAGTTCCGGAATTTGTAGATTGGATGTCAATTAAAGTAGATTAAGACTTGACATAGAAAAAGGGTTGCACTTCTTTATAAAGAAAGTGGAATCCTTTTTTATTAGAGAGGAAAGAACATGTGGAAATACTGTGGTAAAAAAATTATTGAAACATTAATTGTCATGCTTTTGATTTCCTTCTTTTCTTTTGCAATTATTTATATTGCGCCGGGAGACATTTCCAGTATGTATATTACAGCAGATATGAGTGAAGCAGAAAGAGAAGCGGTTTTGGAGAAGTTGGGTGCAAATAAAAGTTTGCCAGAACAATATCTAGGATGGCTGGAGAAAGCAGTTCATGGTGATTTCGGGGTTTCTTTGTCAAATAAAGCATCCGTTGCACCTCAGCTTATGCGAAGATTACCTACAACAATTTTATTAATGGGATGTGCATTGCTTCTTTCATTGTTACTTGCCATTCCACTGGGACTATGGGCAGGATATAAGAAAAATGGAATCGTAGATAATGTGATCAGTTTTATATCCTATATTGGCATGTCTATTCCATCGTTTTGGCTGGGTATGCTTTTGATTATTCTTTTTACTGCGAAACTTCGGATTTTACCATCTGGAGGAATGCATACCGTTGGAAAAGAATCTCTGCTCGATACGATTCAGCATTTGATCATGCCAAGCTTAACCTTAAGCCTTGGAACACTTGCAACATTTATTCGATATATTCGAACAAATACGATCGGTCAGCTCGCAGAGGAATATGTATTGACTGCAGAAGCGAAGGGAACTACAGCTCCAAATATATTACGTAAACATGTACTGAAAAATACATTACTTCCGATTATCACTCTTTTGGGTATGAACCTTGCTTCTCTTGTCTGCGGTTCATTTATCATTGAAAGTGTGTTCGGATGGCCGGGAATTGGAATGTTTGCAATGAGTGCGATTGGACAAAGAGATTATCCCATTATTATGGCATATATTATGCTTTCTGGATTTATTCTTGTTATGGGTAACCTGTTGGCAGATATCTTGTATGCTTTTGCAGATCCAAGAATTAAACGGGGGATAGATAGAGCAAATGGAAAATAATATTATAATAAAAGACAATTCTTTTCAGAGAATGGAGCACAAAGAGCAGGAAGTGATTGGAGCATGCAGACATAGTGTGTGGAAAGATCTGAAACGAGAACTCCTTTCAAATAAAGTGGCATTAGTCAGTCTGATTATGCTGACAATTATTGTTATTGCGGTCCTTTTGGCACCCCTCAGTCCGTATGACCCTTATGCAATCGATGTTTCTCAAAAAATGCAGGGGATTTCAACGAAACACTGGTTCGGAACGGATGATTATGGAAGAGATTATTTTACCCGTGCTTTATATGGAGGACGTGTCTCGCTTCTGGTTGGATTTTGTGCAATGCTTATGACCGTTACTATTGGAACGACAATCGGTGTGTTTTCAGGCTATATAGGTGGAAAGTTAGATATGCTTCTCATGCGATTCACCGATATCTTTCTTGCACTTCCCAGCATGTTGTTAATGGTGGTTATGAATGCACTTTTGCAGCCAGGACTTGTAACTCTGATTGTTGTACTGAGTTTATTTTCCTGGGCATCGGTAGCTCGAATCACAAGGGCAGAGACGATGTCGATAAAAGAGAGAGATTATGTTTGTGCGGTAAAAAATCTGGGAGCGGGAAGTTTGAGAATTGCGATAAAACATATTGTTCCTAATATTTTAGGACCAGTTATTGTTGCAGCGAGTCTTGGAGTTGCGAATGCAATTTTAATGGAATCTTCTTTGAGCTTTTTAGGATTAGGTGTGCAAATTCCAGTTGCATCCTGGGGAAGTATGCTTCAAGGAGCACAATCTCATATTTTGGATGCCCCAAGATTAGCATTTTTCCCTGGATTATTGATTTTGATTACGGTACTTAGTTTTAACTTGCTGGGTGACGTACTCCGTACTGCACTTGAGCCAAAGATTGTAGAATAGGAGGAACAGATGGACAATTTAGTAGAAGTAAAAAATTTGGCTGTTTCTTATTTTACCTATGCAGGAGAAGTTCAGTCAGTTCGAGGTGTAACCTTTGATATTAAACGCGGAAAGACAACTGCAATTGTTGGAGAGTCTGGCTGTGGGAAGACCGTTACCGCAAAATCTTTAATGGGACTTATCCATAAACCAGGTAAAATATTAGAAGGAAGTCAAATATGTTTTGATGGAAAAGACATTACGAATTTATCCAGAAAAGAATGGAATTCCTTCCGTGGAAAAGAATGTTCCATGATTTTTCAGGATGCCTTAGTTTCGCTCAATCCGACGATGAAGGTTGGAAAACAGATTGCTGAAAACCTGACAAATCACAACAAATCCATTTCCAAAGCAGAATTGAAGAAAAAAGCAATTGAAATATTGGAGCTGGTTGAAATTCCTGATGCCGAGCGGTGTCTGGAAAAATACCCACATGAACTTTCAGGTGGAATGCGTCAGAGAGTCATGATTGCCATGGCATTGGTAACCCATCCGAACCTTTTGATTGCCGATGAACCAACGACAGCACTGGACGTAACGATTCAGGCCCAGATTATTTCTCTAATGAAAGACTTGCAAAAGAAAATGGGAATGTCTATAATTTTGATTACACATGACCTTGGAGTTGTGGCAGATATTGCAAATGAAATTATCGTTATGTATGCAGGAAAAATTGTGGAAAAAGGTAGTTGTCGTGATATTTTCTATCATCCAAAGCATCCTTATACATGGGCACTATTAAAATCTGTACCGCGTGTGGACTATGAAGGAAAACAGGCACTTATGACGATTGAGGGAAGTATTCCTGATATGACAAATCCACCAAAAGGATGTGCATTTTGTTCCAGATGTCCGTATGCTATGAATATCTGTAATGAGTATGAACCTCCGAAAACCATGCTTTCTAATGAACACGAAGTATCTTGCTGGCTGTTAGATGAGAGAGCAGATCTTAGTGGAGTACCAGATGAGATAAGGAGACTAAAAGATGAGTAACGATAAAGAGTGTACAGTTGATATGGAAGTCTGTCATTTAAAAAAATATTATAAAGCAGGCAGACATGACTTGTTAAAGGCAGTAGATGATGTCTCTTTCCAAATTTATAAGGGTGAAACATTTGGTCTGGTTGGAGAATCCGGATGTGGGAAAACCACCTGTGGAAAGACCTGTCTTGGTATTCTTGAAAAGACAGATGGAAAAGTTCTATATCAAGGAAAAGATGTTCATTCTATGACAAAGAAGGAACGATTTGCTTTTACCAAAAATGTACAGATGATTTTTCAGGATCCATATGCTTCCTTGAATCCGCATCAGAAAGTTTACGACATTATCGCCGAAGGGATTCAGATCCATAAGCTTGCCAAGAATCGGGAAGAAGAGCAGAAGATGGTGACAGATCTTTTAGAGATGGTCGGATTAAATGCCGAGCATGCAACAAGAAATGTACACGAATTTTCCGGTGGTCAGCGTCAGAGAATCGGTATTGCAAGGGCACTCTCAGTAAATCCTGAATTTTTGTTCTGCGATGAGCCGATTTCCGCATTGGATGTTTCCATTCAGGCCCAGATTGTCAATCTTTTGATGAAATTGCAAAAAGAAAAGAATCTGACTATGCTCTTCATTGCACATGATCTTTCTGTAGTAAAGCACATTTCGGATCGTATTGGTGTTATGTATCTTGGCAAAATGGTAGAGCTCACGGAATCTGGAAAATTATATTCAGATCCAAAACATCCTTATACAAAAGCATTATTATCTGCTGTTCCAATTGCAGACCCGGATGCATCAGCCAAAAAAGAGCATATTATGCTTAAAGGTGATGTTCCAAGTCCGGTAAATCCACCGGAAGGATGTAGATTTGCAGGTCGTTGTGATAAGTGCATGGAGATTTGCCGTAAAGTAACTCCAGAAATGAGAGAAGTGGAAGACGGGCATTTTGTGGCCTGCCATTTATACAACAAGGAGGACGATTAAGAAATGAAGTATGATTTTACAACAATTATGGACCGTTTAGGAAAGGATGCAATTGCAGTTGACATACCGGAAAAAGGACCAGGATTTGGACCACGTGATGAAGGATTCGATTTTATTCCTATGTGGATCGCAGATATGAATTTTGCGACCGTTCCAACGGTACAGGAAGCCATCAGTGAAAGACTTTCTCACCCTGCATTCGGATATTTTATGACAAGAGATGAATATTTTGAGTCTATTATCAATTGGCAGGAGAAGCGCAATGGGGTGACTGGTCTTACAAAAGATGATATCGGTTATGAAAATGGTGTGCTTGGCGGACTTGTATCGGCATTAAATGCCTTTGCAGCGCCTGGAGACAGTGTACTGGTACATAGTCCTACTTACATCGGATTTACAGGAAGTATCAACAATGCAGGATATAAGATCGTTCACAGCGAACTGAAGCAGGACGCAGAAGGTATCTGGCGCATGGATTACGAAGACATGGATGCCAAAATAAAAGCGAATAAGATTCATGTTGCAGTGTTCTGTAATCCACACAACCCGACCGGAAGAGTGTGGGAAAGAGAAGAACTGGAACAGGCAATGGAAGTGTACAAGAAAAATGATTGTATTGTGATTTGTGATGAAATCTGGTCTGACATTATTCTCAATGAAAATAAACATATTCCAATGCAGTCCATCAGTGAAGATGCAAAGAACCGTACAATTGCACTTTATGCACCAAGTAAGACATTCAATCTTGCAGGTCTGATTGGAAGCTATCATATCATTTATAATCCATATTTACGTGACCGTGTGAGAGCCTGCAGCAGTAAGTGTCATTATAATTCCATGAATGTACTTTCGATGTATGCTCTGATCGGTGCATATAAACCAGAAGGCATGGAATGGGTAGATGAACTGAGAGAAGTGTTGTCTGGAAATGTTAATTATGCATATGATTTTATACAGGAGCACTTTGATGGTGTAAGTCTTGGCAAACCACAGGGAACTTATATGCTGTTCCTTGACTGCACAAAGTGGTGTGAGAAGACAGGTAAGACCGTAGATGATCTGTTGAAAGCAGGTTATCGTGTTGGTGTTGGCTGGCAGGATGGAAGACCATTCCATGGTAAAAATTCAATCCGTGTGAATCTGGCACTTCCGTTCTCTAGAGTGAAAGAAGCATTTGACAGATTGGATAAATATGTATTTAATGGAACTTTATCATAAAGAACAGAAAATCCTGGCATATTAGCCGGGATTTTCTGCTATAAAAGTATTATTTCTTCATATAGTATAAATTTCGAATAAGAACCATAATAGAAATGAAAAGGTATATTACTGCAAATCCAAGAAAGCCAAACGATAAATCAGAATTTACCATCTGAAACACTTGTAATACAAATGGAGCACTAAAGGAACCCAGATTACATCCGACCAGTACAACAGAGTTTCCAGTATCAAGTGCCTTTACCGGCAGGCGTGTAGACAATCTGTTGAAAATAAAGGATGTACAACTCGTAACTGCAAAACCGCAGATCGATGTTCCGACTGCGACAACAATTAAATGATCTGCAAAAGCAATCGTCGCAAATCCAATAGCACCTATAAAAAGAGAAACTGGAAGCATATGCTGCTTGAATACTTTCATCAAATTTCCAAAAACAAGACCACCCAGGAAACCGGCAAAGGTTGCAATGCTGAGAATGGTCGCACCGTTCACATCTGTTCCAAGTCCTTTTTCCGTTACATAACTGGCAATACGAAGAGAGTTCGATACACTGGAACAGACAATCATTCCTCCAAGAACTGCATTCTGGAAAATAACCACCCATTCTTTTGAAGTGATTTTATAAGTCTCTCTTTTTCGAACAGTGACATGCTCCTTAGTAGTGGCAGGTTCTGGAACAAATTTTAGATACATCAGCAAAATAACAAAACCTACACCATAAATTAGAAACGCATAATTCCATTTGATGCTAAGTAACTGTCCAGCGATCAAGGTCAACGTTGCCTGACCAAGTGTTTCCATAGAACATCTTATTCCTTGTAATCTCTGCTGTAAATTTCCAGAAAAACGTTCCCCAATCATACTGACTGCTTTTGTATTAAGAAGCCCAAGCCCGACTCCCATAAAAATGCGAGAAAGAAAAATCCAGGTAAACGATTTCAATACAAGCGGTCCCATACCGGCAATTCCATAAATAAGAAGTCCTGTGGTTATCATCGTCCGTTCATTGAAAAATTTCAAAATAACAGGTGATGATGCAATCATAAGCATCATAGAAAATGCCGGAACTGACATGAGCAGTTCTACCGATGACCGTGAATGATCCGGGAATGCCTGCAACATTGCCGGCAGGCAGCTGGATACCGCAAGCGCAGATGTTAGTATTAGTGATAAGGCAAGAATGCCGATAATTTCCATATAATTTCTTTTTTTCATGATATAGGAATCCTTTCAAAAATAGATAGAAAATACTTGTCAATTATAACAGTGAAAAATATAGAATGCAACATATTGTTGCTTGCCTGATATGGTACCACAAATCAGATAATTTGATTGTTTTCTCTTTTTTATCTGCTGGAATATGCTCCGTTGAGTGTCTCTCGGCAGATAAAATCATTTATTTATGTATTTTTATCTGCCGATTTTTCTCTTCCTAATTCAAATTGAACAGATAAATTCTTCATATTCTCTCTTTTTATATGCTGAATTTTGAACTACAAACCAAACATTAACGTATAAAATTAAAATAATACAAAATTTTAGATGACAAAATCTCACTTTGCATCATTTTTCTGACAGATAAAATTATGATTTGATATAGTTTTAGATGCCAAAGTCTTTCTTTGCGTCTTTTTACTGGCATCTAAATTTGTTCATTTGAATCATTTTATATGCCAAAACCTAAAAAGCGAGCTAGAAAAGGAGAATTGATGTATAGGACGTTACAGTTCAGCCATATGCTTCGAACGGAAGCAAGCGAGAAACAAATATCGTCCAACAATTACTTGCACAGAAAAAACCAATATGATATAATATTTTAGATTGCGGCAGTATGTTCATCCGAGACCACTGAAAAGTACATTTATCTGGAATGAAATGAATTTTTCAGTAGTTTCGGAAAAGCTGTCAGATTTAAAATAAAGGAGAAAAATATGTACAAGTCATATGAAATGGAACTTGCCGGAAGAACTCTTCGCGTAGATGTGAACAGAGTTGCAAAACAGGCAAATGGTGCAGCACTTATGCATTATGGCGATACAGTTGTGCTTTCTACCGCAACAGCATCAGACAAGCCACGTGAAGGAATCGATTTCTTCCCATTAAGTGTAGAATACAATGAAAAATTATATGCAGTAGGTAAGATCCCAGGTGGATTTAACAAGCGAGAGGGAAAGGCTTCTGAAAATGCAGTCCTTACATGTCGTGTTATCGACCGTCCGATGAGACCTTTGTTCCCGAAAGATTACAGAAATGATGTTACACTGGAAAACCTGGTCCTTTCTGTTGATCAGGACTGTGCGCCGGAACTCACAGCTATGCTTGGTTCTGCGATTGCAACAGCTATTTCTGATATCCCATTCGATGGCCCAACAGCTTCTACACAGGTAGGGCTTGTGGATGGTGAATTCGTATTCAACCCAACAGCAGACCAGAAAGAGAAGTCAGACCTTGCACTTACCGTTGCATCAACAAAAGAAAAAGTAATCATGATCGAAGCTGGTGCAAATGAAGTACCGGAAGACAAGATGATTGAAGCTATTTTCGCAGCTCATGAAATCAACCAGAAAGTAATCGCATTCATCGAAGAAATCGTAGCTGACTGTGGAAAACCAAAGCATGAATATGTAAGCTTTGCAGTGCCGGAAGATCTTAATGAAGCTATGAAAGCAGTCGTTTCGCCAGAAGAAATGGAAGAAGCTGTTTTCACAGATGACAAGCAGACAAGAGAAG
The DNA here is from genome assembly GCA_029227655.1 of bacterium. Lineage (GTDB taxonomy): Bacteria > Bacillota > Clostridia > Lachnospirales > Lachnospiraceae > Allocoprococcus. The sequence goes on from JAQYAI010000009.1 coordinate 10,638, forward strand.
AAAATATTAAAGTTATTACAGCCAAATTAGAAGAAGCATTTGCAGACAATGAAGAATGGCTTGCAAAGCTTCCTGATGCAATATATCAGTACCAGAAGAAGACGGTTCTTAAGATGATCTTAAAAGACAACAAACGTCCGGATGGTCGTGCAATCAACCAAATCCGTCCACTTGCAGCGGAAATTGATTTGCTTCCAAGAGTTCATGGTTCTGCAATGTTCACACGTGGACAGACACAGATCTGTACGGTGACAACACTTGCACCACTTTCAGAAGCACAGAAAGTAGATGGTCTTGATGAAGCAGAAACATCAAAGAGATATATGCATCATTACAACTTCCCATCATATTCTGTTGGGGAAACAAGACCGTCAAGAGGACCTGGACGCCGTGAAATCGGACATGGAGCATTAGCCGAAAGAGCACTCGTTCCAGTACTTCCTTCAGAAACAGAATTCCCATATGCAATCCGTACTGTATCAGAAACATTTGAATCTAATGGTTCTACCTCACAGGCAAGCGTTTGTGCATCATCGATGTCTCTTATGGCTGCCGGTGTACCGATCAAAGCTCCTGTAGCTGGTATTTCATGTGGGCTTGTGACAGGCGATACAGATGACGATTACATCGTTCTTACAGATATTCAGGGATTAGAAGATTTCTTCGGAGATATGGACTTCAAGGTAGCCGGAACAGAAAAAGGTATCACCGCAATTCAGATGGATATCAAGATTCATGGACTTACAAGACCAATTATTGAGGAAGCAATCAGACGCACAAGAGAAGCAAGACTTTATATCTTACATGAAGTAATGAACAAAGCAATTGCAGAACCAAGACCAGAAGTTGGCAAATATGCTCCAAAGATTATCCAGCTCAGCATTGATCCAGCGAAGATAGGTGAAGTAGTTGGTCAGAGAGGTAAAACAATCAATGCTATCATCGAAAAGACAGGAGTTAAGATTGACATTACAGATGAAGGAAATGTATCAATTTGTGGTGTAGATGCAGCTAACATGGAGAAAGCAAGACAGATGATCGCTACAATCGTTACAGATTTCGAAGCTGGAATGGTATTAGAAGGCGATGTCATCAGTATCAAAGAATTCGGTGCATTCGTAGAATTTGCACCTGGAAAAGAAGGAATGGTTCACATTTCCAAGATTTCAAAAGAAAGAATCAATCGTGTAGAAGACGTACTGACATTAGGAGACCATGTAAAAGTAGTCTGCCTTGGAAAAGACAAGATGGGACGCATGAGCTTCAGTATCAAAGACGTAGCAGAATAAAGATTTATAAGACCGTCAGCAGAAATGCTGGCGGTTTTCGTGTTTCTAAATATTTAGACATATTTTTAATTCTTGTCCCATATATTGTGAAAAGGAGGGATGAGATGAAAAAGAAAGATTCTATTTTTCATATTCTGCCTGATTCAATTAAAGGTCCCATTCAAAAACAGCATATTGATACAGAGAAACTACAGGAAATCCGCATTCGGACAAGACAGCCTGTTTTTCTAAGATACAATGGTATTGAGCATCAGATTTCACACATTGTAACACGTGAAGAACTTCAGGAAACCTTAGAATATTGTTCCAATTATTCTTTATATGCCTACGAAACAGAAATGAGGCAGGGCTTCCTTACGATAGACGGTGGTCATCGGATCGGCCTTTCAGGAAAAGTGGTGATAGAAGATGGAAAAGTAAAGAATTATCAGTACATTTCTTCCATAAATATCAGGGTGTGCCACGAAGTGAAAGGATGTGCAAATCAAATCTTGCCTTTGATGATTGAAAATAATCAAGTTAAGCCTGCACTTATTCTTTCGCCTCCAGGTCTGGGAAAAACGACAATGCTCCGTGACCTGATCCGCCAGATTTCGGATGGAAACGAATATCTTCCTGGACAGACGGTCTGTGTAGTAGATGAGCGTTCGGAAATCGGCGGCTGTTACCAGGGAATCCCGCAAAATGACGTTGGAAAGCGGACAGATATTTTAGATAATTGTCCAAAAGTAGAAGGAATGTTGATGATGATCCGGTCTATGTCCCCTCAGGTCCTTGCAGTAGATGAAATCGGAACAAGTCAGGATGTGGAGGCCATTTCTTATGCAATGCGATGCGGCGTTACAATTCTGGCAACGGCTCATGCCGATTCTCTTGAAGAATTGAGAGAAAAAGCAGGGTTAAAAGAATTGTATGAGAACAGATGTTTTAAACGTTACATTGTTCTGGGAAAAGATGGGAAAACAGGTACGATTCATAATGTATTTGATGAATGGGGCCGCGAAATATGTATCTGAAAATAGCTGGAAGCATATTGATTATATCTGCATGTTCAGGATATGGATTTTCTAAGGGAAGAGAATATAAAAAACATGTGAATGAATTAGATGAATTAAGACACATTGCTATGATGTTCGCGTCAGAAACATCTTACAGTAAATTGCCGATTGCAGATCTGTCCATCCGGATTTCAAGAAAAGTGAAGGAACCGTACAAAAGCTGGCTGATCTGTCTTTCAAATGCTCTGCAAAAAGAAAAGCAGGAACCTCTGATGCATGTGTGGAGAAAAGAAGCAGAGCATTTACTGGATAAACTTTCATTGACAGAAGAGGAAACCGAAGAACTTATAAATCTTGGGATACAGATTGGAAATTATAATATTCAGATGCAAGAAACTGCATTTCGATGGTATGCGTCTTGCTTAGAAGAGCGAAGAGGAAAACTGATGAAAGAAGTCAGTGAAAAACAGAGATTATGCAATTCCCTGGGAGTACTGGCTGGAATTTTTCTCGTAATATTATTGATATAACCAGGAAAGAAAGGACAAATAATGAGCGTCAATCTGATTTTTAAAATTGCAGCCGTTGGAATTCTGGTTTCAGTTTTAAGTCAAGTATTAAAACACAGTGGGAGAGAGGAACAGGCATTTTTGACCAGTTTTGCAGGTCTTATTCTGGTCTTGTTCTGGATCATTCCTTATATTTATGAACTATTTGAAGATATCCGGCGATTGTTTGCGCTTTAGGAGGTCATCTATGTCTATCATTCAGATTGCAGGTGTCGGAGTCATCGGAACACTTCTGGCCCTTCAGTTTAAAAGTGGGAAAAGTGAATACGGAATTTATACAGTGATTGCGATCAGTCTGGTGTTGTTCTACGGAATGAAGGACCGACTGATTGTCATCGAAGAGGCAATGCAGACCATTAGCAGCCTGGTCACGATTAATGCCAGTTATATCCAGATTCTGCTGAAACTCATCGGAATTACTTATATTGCAGAATTTGCAACAGGAATTTGCAGAGATGCCGGTTATTCAACTATTGGCTGCCAGATTGAAATATTCTCGAAACTGACCATTCTGGCACTTAGTATGCCAATTCTGGAAGCACTTCTTTTGACCATAAAGGAATTTTTGCAATGAAACGATTCTTGGTAATTTTAGGTATTGTGCTCTTTTTCTCCTGCCAAAGCGTTCATGCCGAAGACAATACTGAAAACATACAGGACGCCTGGTTAAAGGAATTCTTGCAGGAAACTGATGTCAGCAAAATAGATGAGCTTCTGGAAGAAATATTTCCAAATGATAACATCTCCTTTCAGGAGATTCTGGACCTACTCTTAAATGAAGAAAAGACCATCCCTGTTGAAAAGATAACCGATTATATTTCAGGGCTTTTATTTGACACAATAAGAAAGAATAGAATGGCAATCGTATTTCTGTTCGTACTTTCTCTGATATCGGCCTTTTTTTCTAATTTTGTGAATGTATTTCAGAATAAACAAATATCGTCGATAGGATTTTATGTGGTCTACCTGCTGATGATCAGTGTATGTCTTCAGGCATTCCACCTTACGATCACAGGAATTGAAACGAGTATTGGACAACTTGTGACCTTTATGAAATTTTTCTCACCGATCTATTTTATCAGCATGGCTATATCCGTGGGAAGTGTATCCTCCATTGCGTTTTATAACATTGTCATTTTGTTGATCTATATTGTCGAACTGGTAATTTTCAGGTTACTGCTCCCATTCGTACATATCTATCTGACTATGCAGATTCTGAATTTTTTATCAGAGGAAGATGTTCTGTCAAAATGCTCTGAGCTGATTCAGATGGCAGTGGACTGGTCCATTAAATTTCTGCTCGCCGCCATCACAGGAATCAGTCTTGTGGAAGGGCTTTTATCCCCTGCCATTGACACAGTCAAACGAAATGCTTTGACAAAAGGAGTAGAAATGATTCCGGGCCTTGGAGATGTTGTAGGTGGAACCGGGGAAATGCTTCTTGGAGTGGCGGTGCTAGTGAAAAATGGAATCGGCGTGGCCGGTGCGATCATTATCATCTCTATCTGTATGGTTCCGGTATTAAATATGGCTGTGGTGACACTTATGTACAAACTTCTTGCGGCTATCGTACAGCCTTTGGCAGAAAAACGATTCACGGAAACAATTGCCAGCATGGGAGAAGGATATTTGCTTTTATTAAAAATTGAAATTGCTGCTGCCGCTTTATTCTTAATCACAATTGCAGTGGCTGTAAAAGCAGCAGGTTAAGAGGGGTTATGTTTGATTATATTTATGACTGGCTTTGGAATTTTGTGTGCTATATGGTCCTCATGACTGCACTGATTCAGGTTCTTCCAGAGAACAGTTACCAGAAATATTTGAAATTCTTTTTTGGTCTTATTTTGATTCTGCTTCTGGCCACTCCGGCTTTCCGCCTGCTTGGCATGGAACAGCGGTTTCACGAAATTTATCAGGATGCAGAATATCGCAGAGTGATCGGGGAGATGGAACGTGCATCAGAATATGTAAAACAGCGGGAACAAGACATTTGGAAAGAGGATACAGAATGAATAATACAAATCATATTTTTCAATGGTTCAAAGAGCGCAAAGGCGGAAAGGAACAATGGTTCATACTGATTCTGGTCGGAATACTGCTCCTCGTCATTGCCATGCCCTCTGATAATCATACAACCAAAAAAGAAGAAAACGTGGAAACAGAAACGATATCTGTCACAGAAGATGATTATGTGGAAAATATGGAGCGGCGGCTGGAGCATGCGCTGGAACAAGTAGAGGGAGTGGGAAGGACTTCTGTCATGATCACACTGGCATCTTCTTCCGAGAAAATTATTGAAAAGGATACCGAAAGCAGATCATCCAGTTCTACTTCCGCTGATAATGAATTCAGTAGTACCAATGATGTATCCCAGCAGTCTGTGTATTCCAACCTTTCCGACGGAGAGGTTCCATATGTGAAACAGGAATTAAGTCCGGTGATCGAAGGTGTGCTCGTGGTCGCAGAAGGCGGAGATGACGCGGTAGTGAAACAGAATATCACCGAGGTAGTTCAGGCATTATTTGGGGTAGACACGCATAAGATAAGAGTAATGAAACATAATTAGAATCAAAATGGGGGAAATCAAGTGAAAAAAATTTTAAAAAAGAATCAGATCATTGTTACAGGACTGGCACTTATGATTGCTTTAGCAGGTTACCTGAACTATTCTGGCACATTTTTAAAGGGGGAGGAGACGAAAGAAGTTGACAACGATCTTGCAAATGTAGAGCTGCTTGATATTTCAGAGGAGGACCTTACCGTGACCGACGGAGAAATTGCACAGCTTGATGAAGGAGAAACACCAGGAGAAGCGATTCTTACCAATGGAAATGTCAGCAACATCGTGGCGCAGGCAAAGATCAACCGGGAGCAGGTCCGCGCAAAAAGTAAAGAATCCTTACAGACGATCATCGATAACGAAAATCTTTCTGAGGATCAGAAAAGTGAAGCCGTATCAGCTATGGTAACAATGACAGAACTGGCAGAGAAAGAAGTGGCAATTGAATCCCTTCTTGCGAGCAAGGGATTCGAAAATGTTGTTGTCAGCTTAAATGAAAATTCTGCAGATGTAATCGTTGATGGAACCAATCTTACAGATGCAAAGATTGCTCAGATCGAAGATATTGTAGTAAGAAAAGCCGGAATAGAAGCTTCTGAAATTGTCATTACTCCAATACATAGTGAAACTGCTAAAGAATAGCGAAAAAGGAATTGCTAAGATAGCGGCAACTATGTTAAACTATTATGTTAGTGGGACTGATTGTCCCTGATTTGAAACGATAAAATAGTAAAAAATAGGAGTATCATATGTCTGATTTTACAAATGAAATAAAGAAAAGAAGAACCTTTGCGATTATCTCGCATCCGGATGCCGGTAAAACAACACTTACCGAAAAATTCCTCTTATATGGAGGTGCCATCAATCAGGCCGGTTCTGTAAAAGGAAAAGCGACAGCAAAGCATGCGGTATCTGACTGGATGGAAATCGAAAAAGAAAGAGGTATCTCTGTAACCTCTTCTGTTCTTCAGTTCGAATATGATGGATATTGCATTAATATTCTGGATACACCTGGGCATCAGGATTTCTCGGAAGATACTTACCGTACCCTTATGGCTGCGGACTCTGCGGTCATGGTCATTGACGGATCAAAGGGGGTAGAGGCGCAGACCAGAAAACTGTTCAAAGTATGTGTGATGCGCCACATTCCGATTTTCACATTTATTAACAAAATGGACCGTGAAGCGATGGACACGTTCGAACTTCTTGACGATATCGAAAAAGAACTGGGAATCGCAACCTGTCCAATTAACTGGCCGATCGGGTCAGGAAAAGCATTCCGCGGCGTATTTTCAAGAGAGACGAACGAACTGGAAATCTTCTCAGATACCAAGAAAGGAACTTCCATTGGCGCGGTTACAAAAGTGCCAATTGACAGTGAAGAAGCAAAACAGATCGTATCAGAAGATCAGTTTGCACAGCTAGAAGAAGAAATTGAGCTTTTAGACGGTGCAAGTGCAGAATTTGATCAGGAACTGGTAAGTAAAGGGGAACTTTCCCCAGTATTTTTTGGTTCAGCCCTTACGAACTTCGGGGTAGAGACCTTCCTTCAACATTTCCTTCAGATGACAACTTCGCCACTTCCGAGGAAGTCAAACAAAGGGGACATCGACCCAATGAAAGAAAAAGATTTTTCTGCTTTTGTATTCAAAATACAGGCAAATATGAATAAAGCACACCGCGACAGAATCGCCTTTATGCGAATTTGTTCCGGTGAATTTGAGGCAGGTATGGATGTATTCCATATTCAGGGTGGCAAGAAGGTTCGCCTTTCACAGCCACAGCAGATGATGGCAAGCGAACGTAAAATGATCGACAAAGCATATGGCGGTGATATCATCGGTGTGTTCGATCCAGGGATTTTCTCAATCGGAGATACACTTACAACATCTCCTGAAAAATTTGCATACGAAGGAATTCCTACGTTTGCACCTGAACATTTTGCAAGAGTGCGTCAGGTAGATACCATGAAACGAAAACAGTTCATCAAGGGAATCAACCAGATCGCACAAGAAGGTGCCATCCAGATTTTTCAGGAATTTAATACTGGTATGGAAGAAATCATTGTGGGCGTTGTAGGTGTTCTTCAATTCGATGTATTAAAGTACCGGCTGGAAAATGAGTATAACGTAGAGATCCGTATGGATCAGCTGCCATATGAACATATCCGCTGGATTGAAAATGAAGAAGTGGATATGGATAAGATTATCGGTACTTCTGATATGAAGAAAATCAAGGATTTAAAAGACAGACCACTTCTTCTGTTCGTGAACAGCTGGAGCATCCGTATGGTGCAGGAACGAAATGAATGGTTACAGCTTTCAGAGTTTGGCCGTTCTTAATTTGGCATTGCATAAAAACAATTTTCTTCCAAAGTGGTCCAAAATGTGATACACTGTAAAGAAGAACTGAAAAATATGCTCCCGGCATCTGGCCTGGAAGTATAAGGAGGATTAATATGAGTAAAGAAGAAAGAAACACATATAAAATCGAATATGATGGAAACCTTGGTGAAGTTCAGATTGCAGACGAAGTTGTAGCTGTTATTGCCGGAATCGCAGCAATGGAAGTGGATGGCGTTTCTTCTATGGCAGGAACTACTACAAGAGAAATCATCAGCAGATTAGGAATGAAGACGCTCTCTAAAGGAGTGAAAGTAGATGTTCTTGAAGGTATTGTTACAGTTTCGCTTGCTCTAAATCTTAAATTCGGAACAAACATCAGAACAACAACGATGAAGGTTCAGGAAAAAGTAAAATCAGCAATTGAAAATATGACAGGTCTTACAGTAGCTGACGTTAATATCCGCGTAGCTGGTGTAGATATGCCGGAAGAAGAATAATAGATCATTGGAGATAGTCATGGGAAGAAGCGAACTTAGAGAACATATTTTTAAAATGATTTTCGGCTTAGAGTTCAGTCCGGAGGAACAGTTAGAAGAACAGTTAGAACTTTATGTGGATCAGCTCGTGGATGTGACAGAAAAGGACGCCACATACATGATCGAAAAGGCAAAGAAGATTGCTGCAAAAGTAGGCGAAATTGATGCCATGATCAATGAAAATACTACAGGCTGGAAGACAAGTCGTATGAATAAGGTAGACCTTTCTATCTTACGTCTTGCAATTTATGAAATGAAATGGGACGATGATGTTCCTGTGAAAGTAGCTATTAATGAGGCCGTTGAACTTGGAAAGCGATTTTCAAGTGATGAGGGCCCTGCATTTATCAATGGAGTGCTGGGAAAGCTTGCATAACAAGGATTACCAGTAATCAGGAGAAATGATGCGAAACGTATATACGGTAAAACAAGTCAATGCATATGTGAAGAACATGTTTGCACAGGACTTTATGCTGAATCGAATTTATGTAAAAGGGGAAGTGTCGAATCTGAAATATCACACTTCCGGACATATTTATTTTTCCTTGAAAGATGAGTCCGGGACGATCGCCTGTGTTATGTTTGCCGGGCAGCGTAGCGGGCTTTCTTTTCGTATGCAGGAAGGACAGCAGGTCATTGTACTTGGAAGTGTGACCATCTATGAGCGTGATGGCAAGTATCAGCTTTACGCCAGAGAAATTGTTCTGGATGGTGCAGGTCTCTTATACGAAAGATTTCAGCAGCTAAAGAATGAATTAGAAGAAATGGGAATGTTCGCTCCAGAATATAAGCAGCCGATTCCAAGATATGTGAGAAGAGTTGGGATCGTCACTGCACCTACAGGGGCGGCCGTTCGTGACATTATTAATATTGCGACCAGAAGAAATCCTTATGTGCAGCTGATCCTGTATCCGGCTATGGTGCAGGGAGAAGGTGCTGCAAGGAGCATTGTGCAAGGAATCAAGGCCTTAGAAAAACAGGACATCGATGTGATGATTGTGGGCCGGGGCGGTGGTTCTATCGAAGATTTATGGGCATTTAACGAGGAAATCGTTGCAAGAGCAGTCTTTGATTGTACGGTTCCTGTCATTTCCGCAGTTGGACATGAGACCGATACAACGATCATAGACTATGTGGCTGACCTTCGTGCACCGACACCTTCGGCTGCGGCAGAGCTTGCAGTATATGAATATAGACATCTAAAAGAAGAGATGGCTGGATATAAAGCTTCGATGCTTCGGAATCTGAACCAGAAGATTTATACCGAGCGTTTAAAATGTGAAAAATATCAGACAAAGTTCCTGTATCTGAATCCATTAGGAAGGCTTCATGAAAAGCAGCAGAGGATTGCTGATTATGAAGATAAGATACGCATGCTTATGTCGTTGAAAATAAAAGAGAAGAAGCATGAACTTTTTCTTCGGGTGGAACAGATGAAGAGAGTTTCACCGCTTGAAAAATTAAAACAAGGCTTTTCATTTGTACAAAATGAAAGTGGAAATGCAGTGAGATCTGTTTCTGATGTAAGCTTGAATGAAAAGATTACGATTTTTGTGACCGATGGACAGATGGAAGCTGAGGTAAAACACGTTCAAAAGGAGAGCTATCATGGAAACGAAGAATAAGAAAGAGGAAGAACTTACATTGGAAACATTGTTCACCGACCTGGATGAAGTAGTTGAAAAAATGGAATCTGGAGATACTACTCTGGAAGAATCTTTTCAGCTGTATCAGAAGGGCATCTCAATGTTAAAACAGTGTAACGAAAAGATTGACCTGATAGAAAAACAGGTTTTGATACTGGAAGAAAATGGTGATTTACATGAATTTTAGAAATGAATTAACAAAAAGGACAAATGAGATCGAAGCTGTTTTAAACAAATATCTTCCAACGCCCGAAAGTCACCAGAAAGTGATTATGGAAGCTATGGCATACAGTGTTACTGCCGGTGGGAAACGTCTCCGTCCAATGTTAATGAAAGAAACCTATTTATGTTATGGCGGAACGGAAGAAGTAATCGAACCATTCATGGCAGCCCTGGAAATGATTCATACTTACTCGTTGGTTCATGATGATCTTCCTGCCATGGATAATGATGAATATCGGCGCGGCAAAAAGACGACTCATGTTGTATATGGTGAGGCGATGGGAATTCTTGCAGGAGATGCGCTTCTCAACTATGCGTTTGAAACAGCGGTCAAAGCTTTTGAGATTGCGCCGGAGAAGAGCCTTCTGATTGGAAAATCCTTAAAAGTCCTTGCCGAGAAAGCAGGAATTTATGGAATGATCGGTGGTCAGGTAGTCGATGTAGCTGAAACAGGAAAGAAACTGTCCAAGGAACAACTTGATTTTATTTACGAATTGAAAACCGGAGCCTTGATTGAGGCGGCAATGATGATTGGAGCGATTCTTGCCGGTGCACCTGAAGAAGAGGTCATGCGTGTGGAAAAAATTGCCTCTGATGTGGGACTAGCTTTCCAGATTCAGGATGATATTCTTGATGTGACAAGCACAATGGAAGAACTTGGAAAACCAATTCACAGTGATGAAAAGAATGAAAAAACAACTTATGTGACATTGCGTGGTCTGGATGCAGCGGAAAAAGAAGTGGAACGTATTTCAGAAGAGGCAATTACTTTACTGGCTGATTTAAAAGAAGCCAATCCATTTTTAGAAGCGCTGATCCGTGAATTGATCCATAGGAAGAAATAAGAGGTGTCAGGATGTATCTTGAACTTATTAAAAAACCAAATGATATTAAACAATTTAATATAGAAGAGCTGGAAGTTCTTGCCGAAGAGATACGCAGTTTTCTTGTAGAAAAAATCAGTAAAACGGGAGGACATTTAGCCTCAAATCTTGGAGTTGTAGAGCTTACCATGGCCATGCATTTGAACTACGATCTTCCGAAAGATAAGATTATCTGGGATGTTGGACATCAATCCTATACACACAAACTCCTGACAGGAAGAAAAGAAGGATTTAATGATTTAAGAACTTATGGTGGAATGAGTGGATTTCCAAAGCGCAAGGAAAGTGACTGTGATGCCTTTGATACAGGGCACAGTTCTACTTCGATTTCTGCAGGTCTCGGTTATGTATGTGCGCGCGATATTTTAAAAGAAGAGTATGACGTTGCAGCTGTAATCGGAGATGGTTCACTCACTGGCGGAATGGCATATGAAGCCTTGAATAATGCAGCTACTTTGAATAGCAATTTTGTCATTGTTTTAAATGATAATAAGATGTCCATTTCTCAGAATGTGGGTGGAATGTCGCGCTATCTTGACACTCTTCGAACAGCCGAAGCGTACACAGATTTGAAAAGTGCTGTTGAGACAGCCGTTGGAAGCATTCCTATCGGTGGAGATTTCATGGTGCAGCATATCCGAAAGACCAAAAGCAGTATCAAACAGCTTTTCGTTCCTGGAATGTTCTTTGAAGATATGGGGATCAAGTATTTAGGTCCTGTGGACGGCCATGATCTGAAGGCACTGAATCGTGCATTAAAGGAAGCAAAGCGTGTAAACGGGCCTGTACTTCTTCATGTTCTGACAACAAAGGGAAAAGGATATGTGCCGGCAGAAGATAATCCTTCTAAATTTCACGGAACAGGTCCTTATATTATTGAAACTGGAGAAAGTCTGGAAGCGTCCGGAAAAGACTCTTATACCTCTGTCTTTTCCAAAGTCATGGTAGATATTGCAAAGCATGATGATAAGCTGGTGGCCATTACAGCAGCGATGGAAGATGGCACAGGTCTTGATGCCTTCCACAAATATTTCCCAGATCGTTTCTTTGATGTAGGAATCGCAGAAGGACATGCCGTGACTTTTGCAGCCGGACTTGCAGCTGCGGGAATGCATCCGGTATTTGCTGTATACTCTTCCTTTTTACAAAGAGGATTTGATCAGATTATCCATGATGTTTGCCTGCAGAATCTTCCAGTGGTGTTTGCCATTGACAGAGCAGGACTCGTCGGAAGCGACGGGGAGACTCATCAGGGAGTATTTGATCTTTCGTATCTTTCTCTGGTGCCAAATATGACAGTCATGGCACCAAAAAATAAATGGGAACTTGCAGACATGCTCCGTTTTGCAACCAGACTTGGTGCACCTGTGGCACTTAGGTATTCCCGTGGCGTAGCCTACGACGGATTTAAGGAATACCGCGCACCTGTCGTTTACGGAAAGAGTGAGATGATCTATGAGGAAAGTGACATTGCGATTCTCTGTGTTGGGAATATGTTCGATAGTGCTGTAAAGGTTCGCAGAATCTTAAAGGATATTGGTTACAACTGTTCGCTTGTTAATGCACGTTTTGTAAAACCAATCGATGAAGAAACAATCACCGAGCTTTCAAAGAACCACAGGCTGCTTGTGACAATCGAAGAAAATGTCCGTATTGGTGGATATGGAGAAAAAGTACAGGAATTTATTTCTGACAGAAATCTAAAAACTTCTGTGCTGAATATTGCAATACCGGATGAATATGTAGAACATGGAAATGTAAATCTCTTACGTCAGGAAGTCATGATGGATGTAGAGACGATGGCAAAAAGAATTATAAATGCATTTATTACCGAATAAATGAAATGAGGAAAGACAAATGAAAGAGCGTTTAGATGTTTTATTAGTAAAACGTAATCTTGCATCTTCCAGAGAAAAGGCAAAAGCAATTATTATGTCTGGAAATGTCTTCGTCGATGGTCAGAGAGAAGACAAAGCCGGAACGACTTTTGCAGAAGATGTTTCCATTGAAGTGAAGGGAAGTACGTTAAAATATGTAAGTCGTGGCGGTCTCAAATTAGAAAAAGCCATGACTCATTTCGATGTTTCCATGCAAGGAAAGGTATGTACGGATGTAGGATCATCTACTGGTGGATTTACAGACTGTATGCTGCAAAATGGTGCCATCAAGGTATTTGCCATCGATGTGGGACGAGGACAGCTTGACTGGAAGTTACGCCAGGATGAACGTGTCGTCTGTATGGAAAAGACGAACATTCGTTATGTTACTCCGGAGGACCTTGGAGAACCAATTGATTTTTCATCTATTGATGTTTCCTTTATTTCGCTGACAAAAGTATTACTGCCGATTCGAAATTATTTGAAGGAAGATGGAGAAATCGTAGCCCTTATTAAACCACAGTTCGAAGCGGGAAGAGAGAAAGTCGGCAAGAAAGGCGTCGTCCGCGAAAAGAGTACACATATCGAAGTCATTGAGAAAGTCACAGAATATGCTGTCAGCATCGGTTTTCAGGTGAAAGCATTGGAATTTTCACCGATCAAAGGACCAGAAGGCAATATTGAATATCTGGTACATTTGCAGAAATGTCCGGAGGATGAGGCAGGTATTGCAGAAAGTATTGATATCAAAAATACAGTAGAAGAGGCATTTGCCACATTGGCAAAGAAGGATCAATCAGAATAAAATGAACAATTTTTATATTATTACAAATTATGCGAAAGATGAGAACAAGAAGATCACACGACAGATCAAAAGTTGTCTGGAATCTTATGGAAAGAACTGTATTCTCTGTGAGAAAGATGAAAGGGAAGAAGTAATTCCGGACACAATTCCGGATTATATAGACTGTGCGCTTGTTGTCGGAGGGGATGGAACATTTATCCAGGCTTCCAGGTTGTTATTTGGTCGTGATGTGCCAATGCTTGGTATTAACATGGGCACCCTAGGCTATCTCACGGAGGTAGAAGTTCATGGTGTCGAAGAAGCGATTTCCCAATTGGTGCGCGGTGATTATACAATTGAAAAGCGAATGATGCTGTATGGTTCTATCACACGAAAAAATGGAGAAAAAACATCAGATGTCGCATTAAATGATATTGTTTTAAATCGCGGTGGACTTATGAAAATCGTTCATTTCGACTTATATGTCAACGGGCAGCTTTTGAATTCCTATCAGGCAGATGGAATGATCGTGTCAACACCGACAGGTTCGACCGCATACAATCTGTCTGCCGGAGGACCTATTGTGGAACCAACGGCATCACTGATGGTCATCACTCCAATCTGTTCTCACGCACTTAATTCAAGAAGCATTGTATTTTCTGATGAAGATGAAATTGTAATAGAAATTGGTGCAAGGCGGGATGGGCAGACAGAAGATGTTGTCGTTAACTTTGACGGTGCAGATTTTATTCCGCTTCAGACCGGAGACAGAGTCATGATCAAGAAAGCATGGGAAACTGCCCAGATCATTAAAATGAGTAAAATCGGATTTTTGGAAACATTGCGCGAAAAGATGAAAGGAAACTAACATGAAAGTAAATCGACATGCAAAAATTGTAGAGTTGATCAATAAATATCAAATCGAGACACAGGAAGAGCTTGCAGAATACCTGAATCAGGAAGGTTTCCGTGTTACACAGGCAACGGTATCCAGAGATATTCGTGATCTGAAGCTGACAAAGGTTCCAATTGAAAATGGACGGCAGAAATATGCAGTACTTCAGGCGGAACAGAACGGACTTGCAGAAAAATATATCCGAATTTTAATCGATGGATATGTTTCCATGGATCTGGCGCAGAATATTCTGGTACTCAAGACGGTTTCCGGAATGGCAATGGCTGTGGCTGCCGCACTCGATGCAATGAAATATCACGAAATTGTCGGGTGCATCGCAGGTGATGACACGGTAATGTGTGCAGTCCGCACGGTAGATGACACAATTATTCTTATGGAAAAAATAAGAAAAATTATTGAATAAAAACAGGAGGATACATGTTACAGAATTTACATGTAAAGAACTTAGCTTTAATTGATGAAATTGAAGTGGATTTTTCAGAAGGACTGAATATTTTAACGGGTGAGACTGGTGCCGGAAAATCCATCGTACTTGGAAGTATTAATCTTGCTCTTGGTGGAAAATATTCGGCTGACATGTTAAGAGAAGGTGCACAGTATGGACTGGTGGAATTGACATTTGACATCCTGAATGCAAGAACTTGTGAGAAATTGCAGAAGTTAGACATTTACCCTGAAGATGACCAGCTGATAATCAGCCGAAGACTGATGGAAGGCAGAAGCGTCTGCAGGATCAATGGTGAGACAGTCACTCTTGGCAAATTAAAAGAAGTTGCTTCTGTACTGATCGATATTCACGGCCAGCATGAACATCAGTCTCTCCTTTACAAGAAAAATCATCTTGCGATTCTGGATGAATTTTCGAAAGAAGCTGAACTGCTTAAAAAAGAAGTAAAAGAAGCGTACCGTACATATAAACAACTGCAAAAAGAACTGAAAGAAGCTGATACGGATGAGGCAGAACGTTTAAAAGAAATATCGTTCCTGCAGTTTGAAATCGAAGAGATTCAGAGCGCAAATCTGTCGGAACAAGAAGTGCAGACGCTGGAAGAGCGTTATCGGCAAATGCTGGTGGGAAAGAAAATTTCCGAAAATCTGGACGAGGCATATGCCTATACTTCCGGTAATAACAGCTCTTCGGCATCAGATTTATTAGGACGTGCGGTAAGAACTCTCTCTGGAACGGCCTCTCAAGATGAGCGCTGTGCGGAACTTTATGGACAGATCATGGAAGTGGAAAGTCTCCTGGACGATTTTAACCGTGAACTCAGAAATTATATTGATGATGTTTCCTTTTCAGCCGAAGAGTTCTATGAAGTCGAAAACCGTCTAAATGAAATCAACCATTTGAAATCAAAATACGGAAATACTGTCGAAAATATTCTGGTTTATTGTGAAGAAAAAGAAAAACGTCTGGATGTATTGCGGGACTATGATTCTTATTTAAATGATCTTCGTTCATCCATCCAGAAAGCAGAAGATGTTCTGAAAAAGAAATGTGTTTCCTTAAGCAAGATTCGTAAGTCTGAAGCGTTAAAACTTCAGGCACAGATTCAGGAAGGTCTTCTTGATCTGAATTTTCTGGAAGTAAAGTTCGAAGTGCAGTTTAAAGATACCCCTGATTATACGGCCGATGGAACGGATGACGTGGAATTTATGATTTCCATGAATCCAGGACAGCCGCTTCGGTCGCTTGCAGAAGTTGCATCCGGCGGGGAACTTTCCAGAATCATGCTTGCAATCAAGTCTGTTATGGCTGATAAAGATGAAATCGAAACCCTTATTTTTGATGAAATTGATGTAGGTATCAGCGGACGGACAGCGCAGAAAGTATCTGAAAAAATGGGACATATTGGAAGAAGTCATCAGGTGATCTGCATCACGCATTTGGCACAGATTGCATCCATGGCAGATGCCCATTATGAGATAAAGAAGGAAGCAGTAAATAATATTACGACCACGCATATTACGAAGCTGGATAAAGAACAGTCCGTCATTGAACTTGCTCGTATTCTTGGCGGTGCAGAAATTACAAGCAAAGTTATCGAAAACGCACGTGAAATGAAAAATCTGGCAGACGGTTTAAAAACTAAATAAATAACATATACTAGACAGGAAGCAATTCCTGTCTTTTTACGTGTAGGAACTAAGCCGTGCTGTTCTTGTAAAAAATATTTTAGGCATTTATGCACTATAAAATATTTTTTATAAGAACAATAGGGCGCAGCCCCACGACCGAGATGAAGCGAAGCAAAATCGAGGTTGTGCACGGCGTAGTATAACTGTGCATGAGATTCGCGAAGCGTATCTCGACTCCGTGTAACTGTATGCATTAAAAAGGACAGCCTGCAATATGATTAAGAAAGTGAATGAAAGGTATGTCTGTCAAAGTATATAGAAGATTTATGTTAATGTTTTTAATTTTGGTCCTTACTGTAGGAAGTAGTTACTTTCTGCTAAAATATCAGCAAAGCCAGTTTGATCTTGCCGTCACTTCAAATAATGTGGATGGCGAAACCTATGTGATTCCAGGGGGAATGCCGATTGGCATTTATCTTGAGACAGAAGGCGTACTGATTCTGGGAACGGAAGAAATCACATCGAAGGATGGAAGCAGCAAAGCTCCTGCGAAAAATCTAGTTAAAAGTGGTGATTATATCATTGGAATCGATGATGTGGAAATCAAAGAAAAGGAAGAACTGGTAGAAGCAGTAAAACAACTGGATTCCGACAGTGTGATTCTCCATTTACGACGGGATGAAGAATATATTGATGTGAAAGTAGACCCGACGTTGGACGAAGAGGGTGATTATAAACTGGGTATCTGGGTACGTGATAATGCCCATGGACTGGGAACCATCACATTTATCAAAGAAGATTATTCTTTTGGAGCGTTAGGCCATGGAATCCATGATATAGACACCAATGAACTTCTGGAGATTTCGGAAGGAACCTTATATGAGACAAGTATCCGGAATATCAAAAAGGGCGAGACAGGAACCCCTGGTGGAATGGAAGGAGTCATCGTTTATAATAATTACAATATACTCGGTGATATTACCCAAAATACCGATACCGGTGTCTACGGAAAGATAGAACGAATTGACAGAGTCATTCAGAATACAAAGGCTGTTCCTGCTGCCAAAAAAGAAGAGATAAAGACAGGTCCTGCTACAATTCTTTGCGCTGTAAGTGGACAAATAGAGTCTTACGAGATCGAGATAACAGGAATTGACTATTATGCAAGAGAAGTGAATAAAGGAATCCGGTTGAAGGTGACTGATGAAAAATTACTGGAACAGACAGGGGGAATCGTGCAGGGAATGAGCGGCAGCCCAATCATTCAGGATGGAAAACTGGTGGGTGCGGTAACTCATGTGCTGGTCAATGATCCGACGAAAGGGTATGGGATTTTTATCGAAAATATGCTGGAGCATTGAGTCAAAGCAATAAGCGGAAAGTACACAATCCAAAGATAAAAAACCGTATTGACATATTTTGAATTCATCAGTAATATATTATTAGATACAGACAACTTGAGTGTCTGCCAAGTGTGGAAGTAAGGTGTTGTCCCAGAGAGCAGTGCCTTACGAGCTTTATAAGGGTTTGACATTTACCACAATCTGGATAGGAGTTGAAACTCTGAAAGAAAATGTCGTGAGGCTCTGCTTTGTGCGGAGCCTTTTTTAGTATTACGGAGGGAAAATATGCGAAATATTGTTGATTGTGTAAATGCATTCCTTCCACTGTTGAATACGGAATATGAACTGGTACTTGGAAGAAAAGGTGTTGCGGTTACATTACATTTGACTTTTGATAAAAAAGATTGTTTTCATTTGATGGGATTGCAATATTTGATAGATCGCCCAGAATTAAAAAAGGACAGAAGAAAAGTATTTGATGATTTACCGCATTAAACAATGGATTGGTTTCAGCGGCAATATCATTTATGAGGACCTTGGTATTTCAGATTGCAGCCGTTTTGATCTTTCCTCTTTTTTGGAAGGTGGATGGCATTTGGATGTCTATCGTTGCAGCAGAAATGATGGTGGTAGTCGTCACAGCAGTTTTTTTACAGATAAACCAAAAGAAATATGAATATTAGAAAAAAGGCTTTTGGCATTTGTAGCCAAAAGCCTTATGCTATCTGGACTCCTTTTTCAAGGCACCTTTGTCGCATCGGTTTCTCCAGGAATCTATGAGAACTCCATTTCTGTATACACAGATAATCTCACAATTACTCGGACATTTCCCACAGTTGACTTCCTGCGTTTTAAATACCATATCTTTTTCGGAAAAATCAATTATTTTACATGTACCACTTTTTTTGATATCTGCAATTTTTTGTTCCAAGTTCAGGTTTAAAAAGGCATCAACTGCTGTAAAATATTCTCCTATAATACCTACCCGGAAAGGCCGTTCCGGTTTGGAAATAGGAATTACCGAAAAAATTTTTAGAGTATGTAGTCGAATTTTCCAATGAGTGATTGTACTTCTTCATGGTTTGTCACCACTTTCTTTCATGATATGGGAATAGTATTTATTAAAAAATGATAAATAAATAGGCATTAAGGCATTGATTGCCTAAAAATAGGACAAATATGGGTAAGATGCCTATTGTGATATATCCTAACGGAAATTAAAATGTCTCACATGAAAGTAACAGAGGTTTATTTAAGACTAAAAAATATAAAGTTATAAATCAGTGAAAAAACTTGTTGCGACGAGTATTCGGTTCAAAGAATAATTTATTTTTGGGGAATGTTTATGGGAAAGAAAAAAGATAAAAAAGATGCAGAAAATATAGAATTTCATTCTACTGTACGTTATCAGGTTGATACGAAGAATGGACTTAGTTCTGCACAAGTTTATGAATATATACAAAATGGTTGGACGAATAAGACTGTAGAGCCACCGACAAAATCTGTGCAGGAAATTATCAAAGGTAATCTTTTTACATACTTTAATATGGTTTTTGCGGTACTGGCAGTGCTACTTATTATCGCCGGATCATTCAGGAGTCTGACATTTTTGCCGATTGTTCTGGCTAATTTATTAATCGGTATCGTACAGGAATTACGGGCGAAGAAGGTTCTGGATAAATTGTTAGTACTGAGTGAACCTAAAGTACTTGTTGTCAGAGATGGAATGAAACGTGAAATTCCAGTAGAAGAGTTGGTGTTAGATGATATTGCTATATTTCAAGCTGGAAATCAGATATGTGCCGATGCAATTTTGCTAGATGGGGAAGTGTCTGTGAATGAATCTCTGCTTACAGGGGAGGCAGATGAGATAACAAAGATGCCGGGAGATACATTAATGTCAGGCAGCTTTATTGTATCGGGGCTGTGTCATGCAAGGATTGATAAGGTTGGAGAGGATTCCTATATTTCCAAACTGATGCTGGAAGCAAAAGCAATGAAGAATGAGGAACAGTCAGAGATGATTCGGATTCTTGATAAATTGGTGGGAGTCATGGGAATTCTTATTGTTCCAATTGGCATACTGCTGTTTGTTCAGCAATTCGTATTCCTGGATGCTTCTTTTAGTGCCAGCATTGTTTCTATGGTTGCAGCTGTGATAGGTATGATTCCTGAAGGTTTGTACCTCTTGGCTAGTGTTACACTTGTGGTGAGTGTTATGAGGCTTGCGTCTAAAAAAGTCCTTGTCCACGATATGAAATGTATAGAAACACTTGCCCGGGTGAATGTATTATGTGTGGATAAGACAGGTACCATAACGGAAAATGCCATGCATGTAAATGGTGTCATTCCAATGGAGGGATATGATGCGTCTACCATGCTAGAGCTAAAAGTGTTAATCAATGATTTTGTAGCGGCAATGTCTGATGACAACATTACAATGGAGGCAATGAAACAGTTTTTTAAAATGCCGACAGTAAGAAAACCGGTTTCGGCAGTTCCATTTTCGTCTGCAAATAAATATTGTGGTGTAATTTTCCCTGATGGGGCGTATGTACTTGGAGCACCGGAATTTGTGCTTCGTGAAGGATATTGTAAGTATAAGGATGAAATCGAAAGTTATAGTGCCGAAGGCTACCGTGTGCTCGTTTTTGGAAGTTATGACGGTGTGCCGAATGGAAAGCAACTGACAGAAAAAGTAACTCCTCTTGGGCTCATTTTTTTGTCAAATCCTATACGGAAGGATGCACAGGAAACTTTTCGATATTTTGCCGAACAAGGGGTAGATATAAAGGTTATCTCTGGTGATAATCCGGTGACTGTGTCGCAGGTTGCCATGCAGGCAGGTATTGACAATGCAGAGAATTATATAGATGCGTCTTCCCTTTCCTCTGACAAAGAAGTGGAAGATGCTGCGTTGAAATATACGGTATTCGGACGAGTGACTCCAGAACAGAAAAGACAACTTGTACAAGCGTTGAAACGTGCAGGAAAGACAGTTGCCATGACAGGAGATGGTGTGAATGATGTGTTAGCATTAAAATATGCAGACTGTTCGGTTGCCATGGCATCAGGATGTGATGCAGCAGCACAGGTTTCTCAGCTGGTTTTGCTGGAATCCGATTTTTCCTGTATGCCATCTATTGTTCAGGAAGGAAGGCGGGTTGTGAATAATATAGAGCGTTCAGCCAGTCTCTTTCTTGTAAAAAATATATTTTCGTTTCTTTTGGCGGTGTTTTCCGTATGTTTTATGATTAATTATCCGTTGGAACCTTCACAGGTGTCGTTGATCAGCATGTTTACTATTGGAATCCCGGCATTTTTTCTTGCATTACAACCTAATAGAAATATTATAAGGGGACATTTTTTATCTAATGTAATGATAAAGGCATTGCCAGCAGGAATTACAGATTTTCTTGTAGTGGGGGCTTTAGTTGTATTCGGGCGGGTATTTGAAGTGGCTGAGTCCGATATTTCGACAGCGTGCACGATGCTTCTGGCGATAGTAGGATTCATGATTCTCTATCATATCAGTAAGCCTATGAATATACGGAGATGGTGCATATGGAGTGGTTGTGTAGTGGGACTTCTCATATGTAGTGTGAGGCTGGGAGATTTATTTGCTATTGAGAGAATGTCCAAAAAATGTGTAATGCTGTTTGTTGTATTTGCTATTGTAACGGAGCCTACGCTTCGTTATGGAACGATATTGGTGGAAAAGATAGGTGGCTTTTTTGTGAAAATAAGAGATAAGAGGCAACTTCGGAAATAATGCTGCGAGCAATGTACTGATAGTGCATCTTTTAGGCAAACAGAGTGGAAATGTCTGAAATTTAGATATTGCCTAATAGTTTGTCTATGGTAAAAATCACAATTACTTTATAAAATTCTAAAGGAAAAACAAAATATCAGAAATGTTTTGGCATGTAATATGCGCATTTATCAACATTTGTCTTCATGTTTGGGGCTATTAATTCTGCTGGATGCTTTGCTAAAAATACAAATCTCCAAGGATGCCAGGAAGTTTAGTCTGGAAAAGTGGAATCGGATTACTGGCAGATAAGTGTGAGAATCAAATTAAGAAATAATTAGAAATGTACAGAATAAGGAGGACATATATGAAAACTGCAGTGGTAACGGACAGTAACAGTGGCATATTTGTGGAAGAGGGACGTAAACTAGGCGTTCACGTTATTCCAATGCCGGTAATAGTAGAAGGAAAAACGTATTATGAGGGAATGAATCTTACGCATGAAGCGTTTTATCAAATACTTTCAGAGCATAAAGAAGTTTCCACTTCTCAGCCAACCCCAGGCGATGTCATGGATGTTTGGGAGGATTTATTGTTTGACGGATATGAGGAAATCTTATATATACCCATGTCAAGCGGACTGAGTAGTTCATGCCAGACAGCAAAAATGCTGGCAAAGGAATATGAGGGTAAGGTTCATGTGGTGGACAATCACCGAATTTCTGTTACACAGAGGCAATCTGTTCAGGATGCACTGACGCTGGTAGAAAAAGGTTATGGCGCAAAGGATATAAAGGGAATCTTGGAAAAAACAGTCTATGAATCAATCATTTATGTCGGAGTGGAAACGTTAGAATACTTGAAAAAAGGTGGACGCGTGACTCCCGCAGGTGCAGCTATGAGTTCTTTGTTAAATATAAAACCACTTTTGATTATTGAAGGAGAGCGGCTGGATGCATTTGCTAAGGTACGGGGAACAAAAAATTGCAAAAAAAGACTGCTTGAGGAAATGAAGAAAAGTGCAGATAAATTTAAAGAAGGTGGCACAGAAATCCGTGTTGGAGTTGCAGGGAGCTTTGTTGACAGCGAGCAGGATCAGGAATGGATGGACATGGCAAGTGAGCTATTCTCAGAGGAAGAAATAAATTATGATCCTTTGACATTCAGTATTGGTTGCCATGTGGGTCCCGGAGCATTTGGTATGGGAATCAGCAAGAAGATAACAAATTTTATATAGTCACTGAATTACATCTTTTGTGAAAGAAAAATGACATTATGGTTTTTACGGGGGATTTTTTGGTGAGAAATTTGGAAGGATAAGTGATGATTTTATGAATAAACGAAAGTATAGAAAAATTGTCTTGAATTTAATAACAATCATAATTCTTCTAACTATATTATATTTAGTGTTTCGCAAGGATTATAAAGCAATTCTTAATTGTGTAAGTAAGATATCCTTATTAAATCTGCTTTTGCTGTTAGGAATGGGAATTTGTTATCAATTATTAGATGCAGCAGTCTGTTTTACAAAACTAAGGAGAATTTGAGGGAACAAAATGCAGGTAAATTTGGAGGAATGAAACGAACTGTTCTCCAAGTATTGGATATTGTATCTATTCACTTTGTATGGTACAATTTGTATTGTTGTTTGATAATAATATGAATTTAAAAAAGGAGATTAGTAAATGAAAAGAGCGTTTCTGATTTTTTTGGTAGTCCTAATAGCTCTTGGAACTGTTGGGTGTAGTGCTAAGAAGGACCAGGAAACAGTAGGTAAAGTTTTGTTAGAGGATTTTAAATCAAATCCAGATAGAAACGTACAGGAGATTGCAGACAGAATCATTAACAATGAGATCATTCCATTTGCAGGTAGTGTAATGGAAGTAGAACCAGGATTTCTTACCGGTTTTGATAATGCAGAGATTACTGGTTTTAAGGAAGGTGCAATGTTTTCTCCAATGATAGGAACCATTCCATTTGTAGGATATATTTTTGAAGTAGAAGATGACACAGATGTAGATTCTTTTATAGAAACATTAAAGGATCATGCAAATCTTAGATGGAATATCTGTACAGAAGCAGAAGAACTGACTCTTGGCAAGGAAGGAAATAAAGTGTTTTTTCTTATGAGTCCAATGTCTTTTAAAGAAACAGCAGAATAATAACAAAAGGGTGCAGTTACGCTGCGCCTTTTTATGTGAGGTAAGGAAAGTGCTTTTTTCGAGTATTACATTTTTATATTATTTTTTACCATGGGTCGTAGTTTTATATTTTTTGGTACCTAGAAAACTAAAAAATCTGGTTCTGTTAGGAGCAAGTTTGTTTTTCTATGCCTGGGGAGAACCCAAAATCATTTTTTGTATGCTTACTTCTATTTTGGTTGGTTATATGCTTAGCAGGTTGACCGAAAAGTATCCTCAATATAAAAAATTGTATTTAACACTTGCAGTAGTATTTTGTTTGGGAATTCTGGGCTATTTTAAGTATGCAAACTTCTTTATCCATAATTTTAACAGGTTTGTCGGAACATCTATTCCACTTTTGAAGATTACACTGCCAATCGGTATTAGTTTTTATACCTTTCAGATACTAAGCTATCATATTGACGTATATCGTGGTAAGGTTTCTGCACAAAAGAATCTGATTCATCTTGCAACATATATCACGATGTTTCCACAACTGATTGCAGGTCCAATTGTAAGATATCAAGATATAGAAGACCAATTGGAACTACGAAGCCATAATTTTCAGGATATTTCTTTAGGAATAAGAAGATTTGTATTAGGTCTGGCAAAGAAAGTATTGCTCGCAAATGTTTTAGGGGAAGTGTGTGCTGCATTTCACAGTTCGAACGAAAAGAGTGTATTGTTTTACTGGATATATGCTGTTTCATTTTCTTTACAGATATATTTTGATTTTTCAGGATATAGCGATATGGCAATCGGTTTGGGTAAAATATTCGGGTTTACCTTTATGGAAAATTTCGATTATCCATATATTTCAAAAAGTATTACTGAATTTTGGCGAAGATGGCATATATCACTTGGATCATGGTTCCGTGACTATGTTTATATTCCCTTGGGCGGATCAAAAGTGGGAAATATCCGGATGTATTTGAATCTTTTGATTGTATGGATACTGACAGGTCTTTGGCATGGAGCAGAATGGAATTTTGTCATCTGGGGACTGTATTTTGCAGTGCTTTTGGTTATAGAAAAGAAATTCATGTTAAAATATTTAGTAAATGCAAAAATAATGAATCATATATATGTAATGATCTCAATAATCATTAGTTTTGTTATTTTTGATGCGACATCCATGGATCAGGCATTTGGGTATATTCGTGAAATGTTTGGAAGAGGGACTGCGCCAGTGATTTCAGCAGAAGCAGTTTATTATCTTAAAAGCTATACAGTCGTACTTTTGACAGCGATTATAGGTGCAACGCCATTTCCTAAAAAAATGGCTGAAAGAATAAAATATTCATCTTATATGGAACCAACCGTTTTGCTTGTGTTACTTGTAGTAGTTACATCATATCTTATTGATGGTTCCTTTAACCCGTTTTTATACTTTAGATTTTAGGGAGAGCAATGAATATGAAGACAAAAAATCGAATCATTATCTTTTCAGTTTCTGCCTTTTTCCTGATGATGTCTTTATGGGGAATCTTTTGGGAAACACCAAACTATTCACAGAGCGAGAGACGTGCTCTCGCAAGTTTTCCGAATGTAAATGTCGAGAATATTGTAAGTGGAGATTTTTCCAAAGAATTTGACAATTATACAGTGGAACGCTTTCCTGCTCGAGACGTATGGCGACAGATAAAAGCTTATGTAAAGACAAAATTATTTTTTCAAAAAGATAATAACAATATTTATACGACCGGTCGTCATATATCCCAAATGGAATATCCAATGAATACACCAATGATGGATTATGTAATTGAGTTGTTTTCTGGTATAAAAGAAAAATATTTGGATGATAATAAAATTTATCTTGCAATTATACCGGATAAAAATAAATATCTTGCATACAGAACAGGACATTTATCAATGGACTATGAAAAGTTTTCAAACTATATGGCGGAACATATGGAGTATGCCAAGTATATTGAAATCTCAGATCTTTTAGAGGCTGATGATTATTATTATACAGATTCACATTGGAGACAGGAGAAAATTGTAGACGTAGCAGTAAGAATTGCAGATGCCATGGGAGCAAATATTTTTCAGACTTATTCAGAACATCTGTTAGAAGCTGATTTTTACGGAGTATATGCAGGGCAATCCGCACTGAAATGCGAACCAGATACGATAACTTATCTTTTAAGTGAGACAATACAGGGAGCACAGGTGGAAAGTGCAAAAGCTGTATATGATATGGAAAAAGCAAAAGGAACAGATCCATATGAAATTTTTTTGTCAGGAAATCAGACAATTGTAACTTTAAAAAACAGTCAGTGTGAAAATCAGAAGCGGCTGATTATCTTTCGAGATTCTTTTGGTTCCAGTATTGCCCCACTTTTTATAGGAGGTTATTCAGAAATCATTCTGGTGGACCTTCGATATATTTCCAGCGATAAATTATCAGAATTCGTAGATTTTGAAAATGCTGATGTTTTATTTCTATATAGTACAATACTTTTAAATAATTCACGGTCAATGAAATAAGAAAAAAATAAGATATTTTTTCAGGACATGAGGAAACATATTTTCACATGTCCTTTCTTTTGATATAATCTTATTGTGAAAATGAATAATAAAGGAAAAATCAAACATTGGAGGATGTTTTATGGAAGAAACAAAAGAAATTTCCCGTCATGACCAACTAAAATTCCGGCTTCGAAATCGAATAGATGAAGAATTATTTGAACGTATGCCCGTTGATCTTCAGGATTATCTAATTGAACTTGACCCTGCTGATGTAAAAGAAGCATATCTAACTACCTTATTAAAACTTCCGTGGATGTCAGAAAGAAAACTTCCTGATATTGAACTTGAACTTGCAAAAAAATTATTAGACCGAACGCATTATGCAATGATTGATGTAAAAGAAAAAATATTGCGTTATATGGCCTGTCAGAAGCATCTTGGAAAGAATTATGGAGCAGTTCTTTTGTTAGCAGGGCCTCCTGGAGTAGGAAAAACATCTATTGCAGCATCCATTGCCCGTGCCATGGGACGTCCTTGTGTAAAAATATCGTTGGCCGGCATTTCAGATGCGCTTTATTTACGTGGAGCACAGACTATTTTCCATAATGCAAAACCAGGACGTATCGTAGATGCGCTCATTCGTTCCAAAAGCTTTTGTCCATTGATTTTATTAGATGAAATCGACAAAATGGGAAGTTCTGTTGAACACGGTGACCCGGAAAGCGTACTTTTGGATATTCTAGATACAGACCGCTCTAAATTTGTAGATAATTATCTTGGTTTTCCACTGGATCTATCGAACGTAATTTTTGTTGCAACAGCGAACAGCCTGGAACCATTGTCACCGATTTTGAAGGACCGACTGGACATCGTAGAATTGCCACCTTATACAGAATTTGATAAGACACAGATTATTACGAGATATTTATGGCCACGTCTGCTCAGAGAATACCGTCTGGATTGTCTCGACTATCTCTGTGATCCATTAGAAGAAAATTTCGAACATCCAGAAAGTCTTCGTCTGGAAGACGATGCAATCGAAGATTTGATTGAATTATGCCCGGAAGAAGGGGTACGTGATCTAGAGCGAATATGCAGGAGATTATGTGAGTCTGTAATAAGCATTTATTATGCAGATGGAGTGATCGTTAATTCCATCAATCATGATAATCTGGAACAATTATTAGGACCGATTTATTATAAAAACCGTAAACATTAGGAGACAAGTCAATGAATAAAAAGAATCTTGATGAAAGTAAATATGCACAGAAAGCTATGGAACTCTTTCAAGAAGGCTTTAATTGCTCTCAGGCAGTGTTTCTTGCATTTGAGGACAAATACGAGATGAATCACAGAGAGGCTCTCATGTTAAGCTCTTCTTTCGGCGGTGGAATGGGACGACTTCGTGAAGTATGCGGCGCTGTGTCTGGAATGTTCATGGTAGCTGGAATTCTTTATGGATATGACAATCCCACTGACCAGGAGGGGAAAACACGTCACTATAAACGAATACAGGAACTTGCAGGTGAGTTCGAAAAATATAATAGTTCCATCGTCTGCCGAACGCTTTTAGGACTGGATCAGCACAAATATGAGCCAGTTCCTGAAAAGAGGACAGAAGAGTACTATGAAAAAAGACCATGTTTACAGCTGACCGGAATGGCAGCTGCAATCATGGAAGACTATATAACAAAACATCCTTTATAATCCAAAAACAGATTGCACCAAATAGATGCAATCTGTTTTTAATGTCTTTTTAGCGCATAAATCGGAAAACAGCATATACTTTGCCTAAAATATCTACATTTTCAAGGATAAATGGTTCCATAGAATCATTTTCCGGCTGCAGACGGATAAATCCTTCTTCCCGATAGAATGTCTTGACCGTAGCACCATCATCAATCAATGCTACAACCATATCACCGTTAGAAGCAGTATTACATTTTGATACAACAACATAATCACCGTCCAGAATTCCGGCGTTAATCATACTTTCCCCTTTTACTTTCAACATAAAGCAGTCATTGTTTGGTAAGAATTCTACTGGAATAGGATAGTACTCTTCAATATTTTCCTGTGCTAATAATGGTTCACCGGCAGCAACACGTCCTACAATTGGAACCTGTACCATCTCTCTGCGCGTAAGATTAAATGCCTCATCCAGAATCTCAATAGCGCGCGGCTTTGTCGGGTCTCGTCGGATATATCCGTTCTTTTCAAGTGTTTCCAAATGAGAATGAACAGATGATGTCGACTTCAGATTAACTGCTTCACATATCTCGCGAACAGCAGGAGGAAAACCACGCTCTAAAATCTGGCATTTGATATATTCTAATATTTCTTCTTGTTTTTTACTGATTTTACCTTGACTCATATATAAGGGCCTCCCTTAAAAATGCACTGTTGATTAATAATTCTATTAATAATACTAATAATAGCATAACCATTACAAAAAAGCAAACAAATGTTTAGAAAATATGTTCGATTTTTTTAATAATATAATTGACAAACATTTGTTCTGATGTTATATTTTATACAGAACTTTTGTTCGAGAACATATTTTCGTTTAAGTGATTTGGAGGGAGAAGCATGAGTAAGAATAATTATAAAAACAATAGAAAAAGAAAGAGTACATTTATTTCAGGAATCGTAAGTCTATTATTAATTATTATATGTAGTTGCTTTTTTGGAAGTTTCTTTTCAAGTGCTCATGCAGAGCATTCGCCAGAAGCTCCTCAAAGAATAAAGTATTACAAATCAATTGAAATCAAAAAAGGTGATTCCTTATGGAAAATAGCAGAAGAAAATATACCTGATGAATACGATTCTATAGTTGAGTATTTAGATGAAATCATCAGCATCAATAATCTTGATTCCGTATCTGCAGATTTAATCCGGGAAGGAGACTATTTAACAATTGTATATTTTGAATAGCTGATTTAGAATGATTGACAATTTCATATAAGAACTTTTATACTAAACATATATTTTTACACAGGAAGAAGGAGTTATTATATGAAAAAGAAACAGATTATAGGGCTTGTCATTGCAGTAGTAATGTTTACAATGTGCGGAATAGCCAGTGTGCTTACGAACACATTCTCACAAAACTTTCTAGCCGAGAAGGGGTTATCTTTTAGCATGGACGCTGCAACTGGTGAGAAGATAGAAGATACTTTACCAACAGAACCATACATTGCTGTCGTAAAAGTAACAGGAACAATTCAGGAACAGACAGAGACAGGTATATTTGAAACTTCAGAAGGCTATCAGCATAATGATACAATGGAATATATTGATTCATTAATTTATGATGATAATAATTCAGCTATTTTGTTATATGTAGATTCTCCTGGTGGAACCGTTTATGAATCAGAGGAATTATATAACAAATTAAATGAATACAAAGAATTAACCGACCGACCTATCTGGACTTACATGGCACATTATGCAGCTTCTGGAGGATATATGATATCCATGGCTTCTGATTATATTTATGCAAATAAGAATACTACAACTGGTTCTATCGGTGTTATTATGTCCGGATATGATCTTAGCGGCTTGTATGAAAAACTTGGTATCAGATATGTAAGTATTACAAGCGGTGTAAATAAAGATAGCAGTTCATTATCAGATGAACAGATTGCCATCTATCAGTCTCAGATAAATGAATGCTATGAATCATTTGTACAGATTGTTGCTGATGGTCGCAATATGACAGCAGAGGAAGTGAAAGCATTAGCCGATGGAAGAACCTATACAGCTCATCAGGCATTATCTTACGGTTTGATTGATCAAATCAGTAGCTTTGAAGATATGCAGACAGAAATGTCTGAATATTTAGACGTATGGGAATATTATGAACCAGTAGAGCCTGAGAATATATTTGCATCATTATTCTCACAGATTAAAGGAATTATTCCAAAGTCAGAGGCCCAGATTCTACTCGAAACAGCAGATAATATGGAAAGTGGGGTGTTAATGTATTATGCAAAATAATAGCAATAACATTTCGACTGAGGTAAGTACACCCAAATATGCTGGTTTTGGGATAAGACTTCTAGCATACGCAATAGATAATTTGATTATAGGTTCAGTGATATTGATCATTAAATTTATAGTCTTTATCATGAATACAATAGCTGGTTCTGATTTTTTTACAAACCAGATTCTATTTCAATACTCATGGACAGATATTATCATTTATATTTGCAGAGCATTTTATTTTGTATTGTTGACTTACTTTACAAGCGCGACTTTGGGTAAACATATTCTTAAGCTTAAAGTTGTATCTACCAACGATACTGGTAAATATACATTTATAGATATATTATATCGAGAAACTATTGGAAGATTCTTATCGAAACTAATTATATACGCTGGATATTTCCTGATTTTTGTAAATAAAGATAAAAGTTCTTTACATGATATGTTATCCGATACCAGAGTTATTTATAAAAATACAAAACCAGAAGTAAATGTCAATGATAGTCCGAATAATAATATTACATATGATTATATTCAAATTGATAAAATAAGCGATGAGGAAACAGAAGTCAATCTATAAGACAAATCCATATTTATCCAATAGATGTGGTATATTTTTTCAATATATGTTATAATGTCTATTATAAATTGTAATAAATGAGGTGTTCTTATATGGCTTCAAATTCAAACAATACTTATCAGAAGCAAGTTTACATTGATAATACGATTAAACTTCGTGGTGTTCTTAATACATTACCTGAGTTTGCAAAAGATTATTTCCGTTCTATAGAACCTACAAGTTCTCCAAAAACTAGAATTTCTTATGCATATGACATTCGTGTTTTTTTTCAGTTCTTACTGAATGAAAATCCAGCATTCAAGAATTATACCATGAAAGATTTTCGGGTAAGCGATTTAGAACGAATTACCCCTTTAGATATAGAAGAATATCAGGAATATTTAAAAGTATATCATTCTTCTAATGACCGCGAAGTAACAAATACAGAAAAAGGCCTTTCAAGAAAAATGTCCTCTTTGAGAAGCTTTTATGCATATTATCATAAGAGGAACTTAATTGAGAAAAATCCAACTATTTTAGTCAACATGCCAAAATTACATGAAAAAGCAATTATTCGAATGGATGCGGATGAAGTTGCAAGATTATTGGATTATGTAGAAAATTGTGGTTCTACATTGACAGGACAGGCTAAACTTTACTATGAGAAAACAAAGGAACGTGATATTGCTATTCTCACACTTCTATTGGGAACTGGTATTCGTGTTTCTGAATGTGTTGGTCTTGATCTTACAGATATTGATTTTAACAACAATGGAATCACTGTTACAAGAAAAGGTGGGAATCAGTCAGTAGTTTATTTTGGAGATGAAGTGGAGAAAGCTTTGCGAAACTATTTGGAAAATTCAAGAAAAGCTGTAACTCCTCAGCCTGGCTATGAAAACGCCCTCTTCCTTTCCACTCAGAAAAGACGTATGAGTATTCAGGCAATTGAGAATATGGTCAAAAAATATGCCAGCCAGATCACTACAAAGAAAATTACTCCACATAAGCTCAGGAGTACCTATGGAACCGCGTTATATCGTGAAACAAGCGATATTTACCTTGTAGCTGATGTTTTAGGTCATAAAGACGTAAACACCACGAAAAAGCATTATGCAGCTTCTGACGAGGATCGTAGAAAACGTGCTGCTAACATTGTAAAATTGCGTGAACCTTAAACTATATATCCAAAAATCATAAAAAGCCAGTGGAAAATTTCAATCCTCTGGCTTTTTATTCATCTACATTTATAATTTATTTTAAAGCAAGTTCATACATTGCAACTGCATAAAGTTGAATTGCTTTCATCAGTTTATCGATTTCTACTCTCTCATTTGGCTGATGGATTGTCTGTTCATCTTCAGGGAACATTGGACCAAATGCAACCATATTAGGGAAATGTTTTGCGTATGTTCCACCACCGATTGCCATTGGCTGATCATCTCTTCCGGTTTCCTCTTTATAGACCTTCATCAGTTTTGTGACAAGTTCAGAATCCTTCGGAACATAAAGTAAATTCATATTGGACTTCTCGATAACCTCAAAGCCAGCTGCGGTGATATATTCCACAACTTTTGCATCTACATCTGCTGCAACAGCATTCTTTGGATAACGAATGTCTAAAGTAAATGACATATTCTCTCCATCATAGTTTAATACACCTAAGTTAAGTGAGGTTTCCCCTGTCTCTTCATCAATGTAGTGAATATCCAAAGATTCTCCGTGTACTTCTGTACCAACTTTCGTTAAGAGGAAATCCATATATTTCTGGAAATCGCCGCCAAATTCATTTTCTTTTACTGCATTTAAAAGTTTAATAGCAGCATTTACGCCCAAATAAGGTGTACTTCCATGGGCACTTAACCCTACAGCTTCAACGATTGTTTTTCCATTTTCTTCTATTACAGTTATGCCATCTTCCGAAGTTACATTGATTATTCCATTTACAATTAATTTACATTTTGGTGTAACCACATTTGCAGCAAGTCCACCGCCAAAATATTCTACATCAATTATCCCTTTATCCTGGATTTTCGCACCAATTTTGAAATTCGACATCCCTTTTTCACAGAAAATAAGCGGGAAATCTCCGTCTGGTGTAAATCCGATAGTTGGCATTTCATAGCCGTTTTCTACATAATATTCGGCACAAGAACAGCCACATTCTTCATCAGAACCGAAAAGGATTCGAATTCTGCGGTCAATAGGAAGATTTAAGTCACGGATTGCCTTGAGTGCATATACGGAACCAATGATAGGTCCTTTGTCATCCAGACATCCTCTTCCCCAAAGTACGTCATCATGAATTTCCGCTCCAAATGGTGGGTAATTCCATCCTTCTGCTCCTGCTGGAACTACGTCTACATGACCTAAAATACCGACCATTTCTTCTCCTTCACCGTATTCAATCCATCCCATACGGTTATCGGCATGACCTGTTTTGAACCCAAGTTTTTCACCTAATGCCAGAACATCTGCAAGTGCAGCTTTTGGACCTTCCCCATAAGGTGCATCTGGTTTAGCTTCACCTCTCACGCTTTCAATTCTCATATTCTGCTGAATAGAAGCAATAATATCATCTTTCATTTCCAATATTTTATTATTTAAAGCTTCATGATTCATTTGATTTTCCTCCTGGTTTTATTTTTATAAATTATCTGAGTCTAAAAGAATGGTAAATGGTCCGTCATTTACCAGACTGACTTTCATATCTGCACCAAAGATTCCCCTTTCAACAACAGGTATACTCTTTTTGCATTCTGAAATAATATATTCATACATATCACTTGCCATATCCGGTGCGCCAGCTTCGATAAAACTTGGTCTATACCCCTTCTTACAATTTGCGTAGAGCGTAAATTGTGAGATGAGCAACAACTGTCCATCTACATCTGCCAGAGAAAGATTCGTCTTTCCATTTTCATCTTCGAAAATTCGAAGTCCAACAAGTTTCTTGACCATTTTATCTGCAATTTCTTTTGTATCATCCTGACCAACACCGATAAGGACCATAAATCCTTT
This sequence comes from bacterium, assembly GCA_029227655.1. Taxonomy (GTDB): domain Bacteria; phylum Bacillota; class Clostridia; order Lachnospirales; family Lachnospiraceae; genus Allocoprococcus. The sequence goes on from JAQYAI010000009.1 coordinate 44,659, forward strand.
GGTAATCTCTCCAATGATTTTACCATCTACCTTCACATTTGCTTCTGTGACTCTCTGAATTACAAATTTCATTTTTTGTTATTCCTTTCTTCTTTCACTCTGTCTTATATCTTACCATTTTCAGAACAAAGGAGCAATTGTTTCTTGTAAATCTCTCTACTTTTTACTTGTAATGGAACTGTAAATAAGGTAACATAATATTCGTCAGTCGAAACAGAAAATGGAGAGAAAAGAATGAAATTACAACAACTACTAAGTTTTACTAGAAAAGCAGTCGATGATTATGAAATGATTCAGGAAGGAGACCATATTGCCGTCGGAATCTCAGGTGGAAAAGACAGCCTTACGCTTCTATATGCCCTACATGGTCTTCGTCGTTTTTATCCAAAAAGATTTGAGCTCAGTGCAGTTACGGTAGATCTTGGATATGAAAAATGTGATTTTTCTGCGGTTGCAGAGCTTTGTAAGGAACTTCATGTTCCATATAAAATCGTTAAGACAGATATTGCACATATTCTGTTTGAAGAACGCAAGGAAACGAATCCATGCTCCTTATGCGCTAAAATGAGAAAAGGTGCATTAAATGATGCGGTGAAGGAAATGGGATGCAATAAAGTGGCATACGCTCATCACAAAGACGATATTATCGAGACCATGTTATTATCTTTGATTTTTGAAGGAAGATTTCATTCCTTTTCACCTAAGACCTATCTCGACCGTATGGATCTGACTGTAATCAGACCAATGATGTATGTTAATGAAATGGATGTGATTGGATTCCAGCATAAATATAATCTTCCTGTGGTGAAGAGTCGCTGCCCGGTAGATGGACTAACCAAACGACAGGATGCAAAGGATCTGGTCAAAGAATTGAACCAGAAATACCCTGGATGTAAGAACAGAATGTTCACTGCAATTTTAAATGGAAATATTCCAGGGTGGCCAGATATTACAAAATAGCGTAAACATAAGTCAAGACCACCCGCTTAGCGGGTGGCTTGTTCTGCCCCTATAAGGGGCTATTACCTGCTTGCACCCGGAAGGCGCACTGAAGGTCTGCCAACTGCACCACATTCACAGCTGCCCCTAAAGGGGCTTATTCAGTGCTTCCTTACTCCGGCTCAGCCCCAAAGGGGGCTTGCTGGTTTGCTTTGATTTCCTACTACCACTCCAAGT
>JAQYAI010000010.1 GCA_029227655.1 bacterium
TAAGCCTGGCTATGGCATTATCGCTCGCTGCATGCGGTGGAAGCGGTAAATCTGCCGATGAAGATCAGACGGACATGGAATATGTAAAGGAAAAAGGAACTCTAGTCGTTGGAATCACAGAATTTGAACCAATGGATTACAAGGATGGAAATGGCGACTGGATTGGTTTCGATGCAGACATGGCAAAAGCATTCGCCGAAAGTCTTGGTGTAGACGTGGAATTTGTTGAAATTGACTGGGATAATAAGGCCTTAGAACTTGACGGAAAGACCATCGACTGTGTATGGAACGGAATGACTCTCACAGATGAAGTCACAAGTGCAATGGACTGCTCAAATGCATATTGTAATAATGCACAGGTAGTTATCGTTCCTGCCGATAAAGCGGATCAATACCAGACGGTAGACAGCCTTTCTGACCTGACTTTTGCTGTAGAAGCCGGAAGTGCAGGTGAGGAAGAAGTAGAAGCTCTGAATCTAAAATCTATTCCTGTAAAATCACAGGCTGATACCTTGATGGAAGTTGCTGCCGGAACTTCTGATGCAGCTGTTATCGACTCCTTAATGGCCGGTGCCATGATCGGAGAAGGAACCGGATATGCAGATCTTACCTATACCGTTGGGCTCAACAGTGAAGAATACGGTGTTGGTTTCCGTAAAGGTTCTGACCTCGTTGCTGCATTAAATGATTTCTTTGCTGAAAGTTATGCAGATGGATCTATGATGAAATGTGCAGAAACTTATGGCGTTCAGGCAGCACTCATTGAACAGTAATTTTTTTAACAGGAGCAATTTATGGAACAGATATTAGAACAAATGCCGGTTGTCCTTCACGCATTGAATGTTGGATTTATACAGACATTAAAACTTTTCTTTATAACACTGATTGGCGCTTTTCCACTTGGACTTATCATCGCCTTTGGTTCTATGTCCCATTTCAGACCGCTTAGCTATCTTACTCGAATCATTGTCTGGATCATCAGAGGTACTCCTCTGATGATTCAGCTTTTGATTGTCTACTATTTTCCTGGTCTGGTACTGAAAAACAATATTTGGGGAAGTGGAGAATTTGGCCGCTTTTTTGCAGCGTCAATCGCCTTTATTTTCAACTACGCCTGCTATTTCTCTGAAATCTATCGCGGCGGCATCCAGAGTGTACCTGCCGGTCAGGAAGAAGCCGGTCTTGTGCTTGGTATGACAAAACGCCAGATTTTCTTTAAGGTTACTCTGCTTCAGATGATCAAACGAATCATCCCTCCGATGTCCAACGAAATCATCACCCTGGTAAAAGATACTTCTCTTGCACGTATCATTGCGCTTCAGGAAATTATCTGGGCAGGGCAGGCATTCCTTAAAGGATCACAGGGAATCTCCGGTGCCATCTGGCCACTCTTCTTTACGGGTATCTATTACCTTATTTTCAGTGGAATTCTTACCATCCTTTTAGGACGTCTTGAGCAGAAACTGGACTATTTTAAATAAAAAGGAGAATTTAGAACATGCCTATTTTAGAAATAGAAAATATAAATAAAAAATTTGGTCATACCGAAGTGTTAAAAGATATTAACTTTTCTTTAGAAAAGGGCCAGGTCGTTTCCATCATCGGTTCTTCCGGCAGCGGAAAGACCACGCTTCTTAGATGCCTGAATTTCTTAGAAAAACCGGATACCGGTCTCATTCGCGTAAATGATGAAATCCTGTTTGATGCCAAAGATTTATCTACCCAGTCTGAAGCTCAGATTCGTAAAAAAAGACTTCATTTCGGACTTGTTTTTCAATCATTTAACCTTTTCCCGCAATATACTGCCTTGCAGAATGTGATGCTGGCAAAGGAATTACTGGCAAAAGAAATGCCTGACTATAAAACAAGAAAAAAAGAAATTCATGAAGAGATCGAAGCACAGGCCATCTCACTTCTGACACAAATGGGACTTGCGAACCGCATGCAAAATTACCCACATCAGCTCTCCGGCGGCCAGTGCCAAAGGGTCGCAATCGCACGTGCGCTTGCACTTCAGCCAGATATTCTTTGCTTTGATGAACCTACATCTGCACTTGATCCAGAACTGACAGGGGAGGTTCTAAAAGTCATCAAAGAACTGGCTGATAAAAATACGACCATGCTCATCGTTACCCATGAAATGTCATTTGCAAAAGATGTTTCAGACCATGTCATCTTTATGGATAATGGTCAAATCGTGGAACAGGGAACACCTTCCCAGGTATTTGAACATCCACGGGAGGAACGAACCCGGAAGTTCCTCAGCCATTATAATAGTGAATATTCTCACTAGCAACCTTGGATTTCGGATAGGGTATCTATGGCAGAAAAGTTTATTATCAGCTACCCAATTTTTCATCAAAAGTATCTATCTAGAAAACTCACTTTCCCAGCTACTCACTTTTTTTATCTGAGTGTCTATGTACAAAAAAATAAGTATGAGGTACTCAAAATCGATCTCTTGGGTTTCTATAGAGAAAAAAGTTTATTCCAGGTACTGGAATCCAAGCAAATAGGACAAAAATCATAAAAAGAGGGTGACTAGAGAAAATATTTTTCTGTATGGGTACTCTCGGGAATGAACTTGGGTAATCAAACTTTCACCTCAAGTACCAAAGGGAGCCATTACAAATCAAAATGAGGGCATCGCTCTATCATCTAATCTGATAGAGCGACACCCTCTTTATTTTGGACATATGTATCTTTCTTTTCCTACTGTCTTTCTTCCATATTCAATTGCTTTCTTCGGACATCTGCAAATGCACGCCATACAATGTGTACATTTATCTCCCCATACTGGTCTTTCATTTATGTAATGAATATTTTCCAACGGACAGACTTTTTTGCAAAGTCCACAATGCACACATGCATCTGTTGATCTGAACTTATCTGCTTTTATAAAGAATCTTCGAAAGACCTGATTCACCGGTCCACTGGTAATCCTATCTGTCAAACTGACTTTCTTCTTCGGAAAAGGTCTTCCCTCCAAAAGACATCGGACAACCTTATCCACGTCTTTCTCACTCTCTTCAATGATACTTAAAGCTTCTTCTTTTGGCGGTGCCTTGAACATTGCAATATAATTCTCCGGCATCACAATTTCCGCACAGCCCATATAAGTCAGATTCACACCATCACACATTTTATCCAGATACTTGTCTGCGCAGCCATTATCCGATCCACAGGTCATCACAAAATACATTTCCTGATTTCCGATAAAATCTGTCTTTCGCAGAAACATCTCCACCACTTCCGGGATTCTCCACGCATAGGTTGGTGTCACAACGACCCATGGTCTTTCGGATTCCATCGATGAATAGTCTTCCTTTCGAATCCGATCAAAAAGATTCTCGATGTCATCTTCTATCCTCTCTGCAATATATTTTGCAACATATTCACTGTTTCCAGTTCCAGAAAAATATAAAATCATGATTGCTTCCCCACTGATTGCAAATACAATACATTAATACATTGTCGATTATACATATATAATGTTACAATTCTGAAACAAATTTATTAAACTTTATATTTTTATAGAGCCGCAATTGCCCACAACGGAATATTGGTCAGCCAATCCTGCTGTTTATAGTCTGACATGGATGTTCGGATGGCTTCTCTCGGCTCATATTTCTCACAAAAACATTTCAGACTCTTGGCCCTGAGATTTTCTTCTGCCTTTACTTCAACAGGAATAATATCCATTCCCTTTTGAATCAAAAAGTCTATTTCGCCCTCTGACTTTGTCTCAGTAAAATAATATGGCACATATTCTGTGTCAGCAATCAGCTGCTGCAAAACATACTGTTCCGTCAAAGCTCCTTTGAATTCTGTAAATATTCGGTTGCCTTCTAAGATTGTTCTTGCGTCAAGATCACTCATTGCAGAAAGCAGACCTACATCTAACAGATAAAGCTTAAATGCCGAAAATTCTATATATGCTTTTAATGGCATTGCCGGCTTATTCACCCGGTATACCTTTGTAATCAGTCCACAATCCTGAAGCCATTCTATTGCTATCTCAAAGTCCTTTGCCCTTGCACCTTCTTTGATTTTCCCGAACAGAAATTTCTTGTTTTCCTTTGCTAATTGCATCGGAACAGAATTCCAGACCATCCTGATTCTTGGCAGTTCCTGCTCCGTAGTGTGTTTGCTAAAATCATTTTCATACATTTCAATAATCTGTTTCTGAAGATAACGGACCTCACCAAAATCTTTCTCCTCTACAAAGGAGGACACTACTTCCGGCATTCCACCGATATAATAATATTTCTTCAACCAATCGATATATTTTTCCCTGAAAGCTGACATCAAATCATACTCTTTCCGCTCGATCAGTCTTGCAAGTCCTTCTTCTCCTACCGCCGCCAAAAACTCACGAAAACTGAGCGGATTAAGCTGAATTGTATCAACCTTTCCTACTGGAAATGATACTCCTTTATGAATCGCAACTCCGAGTAATGAACCCGCGGCAATCACCGCATATTCGGGTGCTTCTTCACAAAAATATTTCAAAGAAGCAATTGCTTTAGGTGTCTCCTGAATTTCGTCAAAAATAATCAAAGTCTCTCCCGGAACGATTTTCACTCCTGTTTCAATATTCACCGCCATGAGAATTCGGTCAATATTATAATCACTTTCAAAAACGTCACGCATACGTTCATTATTATCGAAGTTCACATACGCTGTATATTTGAAATATCTTTTCCCAAATTCTTTCATCAGCCAAGTCTTTCCCACCTGTCTTGCTCCTTTGAGAATCAATGGCTTTCTGTTCTTTTTGCCATTCCATTTTACCAAAGCTTCCATCGCTGTTCTTTCCATAAAAATCACCCGCCCAAATATCTTACCATTACAATTATATCCTTCTCGTTATAATAGTATACATTTTTTCTGACGTACTTTCAATGTTGTATAACATTTTTTCTGACGAACTTTTGAGATTGTATCACACTTTTTCTGACGAATTTTATATATCCAGTTTCTCCGCTTCCTCTATCAATCTCTGCATTTTGCGGTTGCAGTCTCCGATGACCACCCCGGCATTGATAATTTTTTTGCAGCTTCGCATCAGCTGCAGAGCCCGCTCCACCGATTGATCACTGATTTCACAGAACGGTCTTTCGGTGACCACCTCTGACGCGAGATATCTTGCCAGCTGGTAATCGATATCATTGGTATATAGAATTCCTGTGGCAAATGGCACTCGTTCCTTCTGCAGTTTCCGGTAAATCGAAATTCCATTTCCGCAGGAAGAGAGGACAAACACCTCAGGAGTTCCGCCTATTCCAGGCAATTCAATACTTCCAAAGGTCGTGTCAAAAAAACCGTTATCCATCTCATATAATTCTCGTATGATGTCTTCTTTGAAAATGCTTTCCGGCTCTCCATACCAGCGGATGATATCTCCTCTGACACAGATGATTTTATCTGAGATTTTCTGTGCCAGATCAATCTCATGTAAGGACATAATTACCGTAATGCCCTTTTTCTTTGCCATATTTCTTAAAATGGACAATAATTCCAACTTATATTTAATATCCAAAAATGAAGTCGGTTCGTCCAGCACGATCAGCTCCGGCTCCTGACAGATGGCTCTTGCCAGAAGGATGCGCTGCCTCTGTCCGTCACTGATGGCATCAAAGGCCCGTTCTGAAAGTGCTTCTGCGTGAACCGCTTCCAAAGACTCATATACTTTCCGCTCATCTTCTTTCGAGAGAATTCCCATGTGCCCCGTGTACGGATACCGCCCTGTCGCGACCACATCGTAACAGGTCATCAGTTCTGGATGAACACGGTCTGTCAGCACCACGGCCATTTTCTTTGCCAGTTCTTTGAGAGGCAGCTTATGTAAATCCTTTTCTGCAAATGCCACATTTCCGCCCAGCTTTTCCAGCTGGCGCGTGATGGTTTTTAGAATTGTTGATTTTCCGGATCCATTTGGCCCAATCAGTGTAACGATTTCTCCTTTGTGGATATCGAGACAAATATCGTGAATCAACGCCTTCCCATGATATCCAACAGAAAGATTGTCGATATGAACATAAGGTTTTTCCATAGCTATTTCCCCTTCTTTTTGCCAAGCATCATAAAAATAACAATCGGCGCTCCAAAGATGGAAGTGACCGTGCTGATGTTCAGTTCGGTCGGTGCAAATGCCATTCTGGCAATCAGATCACACGCCATACAAAACACCGCTCCTCCGAGAAAGGTTCCCGGAATCACCACCAGTGGATTTGCTGACCCGAGTGTCTTTTTTACTAGAAACGGAACTGCAATTCCTACGAAGGAAATGGGTCCTGCAAATGCCGTCACACAGGCGGAAAAGACACTGGACAGCAAAATCAGTATCACGCGGAAAACTTTCATATTGATGCCCATGCTCTGCGCATATCCTTCCCCCATCTGAAAGGCACCGATAGGCTTTGCCATCAGAAAAGTGCAGACAAAGGTAATGCTTACCACCAGAAAGGCCACCTTTACATTTCCCCAGCTCATGCCAGAGAAGCTGCCCAGCGACCAGCCATGAAGATTTACAATATCGGTATCTTCCGCAAAAGTAACGATAAAATCGGTAATGGCGGAACAGATATAACCAATCATGGTTCCTGCTACCAAAAGGGTCGCCATATGATGAACCTTTCGTGACATCAGAAGAATGAATCCGATGGATATCAAAGAACCGATAAATGCCGCAACAATCAGCGCAGTGGAACTCACATGGCTAAAGTGACCCATAAAATAAATCATCGTAAGCGCCACGACCATTTTTGCCCCGGACGAAATTCCCAAAATGAACGGCCCTGCAATCGGATTTGCAAAGAAGGTCTGAAGTAAAAATCCGGACAACGACAAGGCACCTCCTAAGATAGCTGCCATGAGAAGACGCGGCAGCCTGATTCTCCATATGATATTGTATTCCACTTCTACGCCTTTTTTCAGGAACAGAATTTTCAAAATATCCGGAACGGAAATCTGCACATTCCCTGTATTAATATTCAGTACCACAATGATGCAAAATGCCAGAAGCAACATTCCGAACACCAGACTATAACGCATCTGTCGTTTTCTTCTTATGTCCATAATGACTCCTTTTTAATTTACTTTGTATAAAAATGTCATAGCTTCCTGATTTTCATCTGTCAACATCAGATGAATGTCTTGAATCAGATTTCCAACGATATCGGTGGCCTGATACAGGTATTTTCCGGTACACCAGACATTTCCTTCTTTGACTGCTTTGAACTCGGCAAACAACGGGTTCTTTCCAATGAGTTCATCGACAGACTTGATCTCACTGTCGATGCTGGAATTGTAAATAAAATAATCCGCATCCACCGCAGTTGCATAGAATTCTTCCATCGTGAGTGATACCGCAGCACTCTCACTCTCTGTATTTTCCAGATTCTCAAAAACGTATTTTCCGCCGGCTATCTCAATCATCCTTGGGATATAATCCTTGGATTTTCGAACTACAATGGTTCCGTCGGTGCTCACATAGAAAAATGCTACCGTCTTTTCTGTGTTTGGAAAATCTTTCAGTTCTTCGATAATCACCGTCTGGGTATCAAAGAATGCTGCCGCCTCTTCATCTTTTCCCATCAAGGCGCCATAAAGTTTGATCCATTCTGTCCGTCCGAGTGGATGGTTCTCATAGCTGGAACGATCGATAAAGACCGGAATTCCCAGCATTTCTATCATTTCCTTTACTTTCGGTGTATGTAAAATCATGGTGGATTCTATCGCCAGATCACAGCCCTGATCGAGCAGAAGTTCATAATCCGGCTCACTGTATTTTCCGGCAAAGACCATATCACCGGCTTCCATAGCTGCGACCGCATGTTCAATATACCATCCGGAAGCCTGGGTACCGCTCATTTTGATTGCATCCAGACATCCAAGAGAATCAAAGAGTGCCATGGCCGATGTGGCAGCCAGATAAATCGTTTCTGCTGCTTTCGGCACTACAACCATCTCTTCGTCCAGTCCTTCCGGTACGTCAAGTCCTTCAGGTACAGCCAGATACTTTGCACTGTCATGTACGTCTACCAGTACATATCCATCCTTATAATAAAATACATCAAACCCTTCGGCATATTCCAGATCCAGCATTTTCTCATAAGTAAGCCCTGGAATTTCCGGTGCTGTTTGATTCTGTTTCACTTCTTCTATTTCTTCTTTTTGTGATACAACATCTTCTGTCTTTGCCTGACCGCATCCTGAAAGTACAGGAATTGCGGTCAAGACAAAGACCATCATAAAAAGAACAACATTTCTAATTCTTTTCTTCATGTTACCGTTCTATTCCTCTTTACTGCGCATTGATCTCTGCGAGTTTTTCTTCGTAAATTTCATTGGCTTTTTCTTCACAGTCAAAGATCACTCCATAGACCTTCAGCCATTCTAATTTTGCTTCCTCTTCTTCCTCATCTTGCATTCGATCCACGAACAATGGAATCTGAAGCGTTGCGAAACGTTCACTTACTACTAATAAGTTTTCCTCGTCCTCTTCTTCCAGTAGATTCGATGATAAAATGGCAAGATTACACTTATTCTTCACGATTTCTTTGTAATCCGGTTCCTCTTTCTCTCCTTCCAAAAGCATCTCTTCGTCCACTCCAATTTCTTTTAGAAGGGAAAGAATCTCTTCGTCCGCAATATATGCCTTTTCCACCGGTTTCTGGATAATGACTACATTCTTCTCAAGGCCTACCGGAATCTCCGTATCTTCTGGAACAATCAAATATTTTACAACATTTCCTTCGTAGAGATTCTCGGTTTCTCCTTCCACAAGCTCACGCTCGGTATCTGTTTTCATATCAATTTCCAACAACAGAATATCGTTCTCGTAACGATATAGTTTGACATATTCTGTGTATTCCATCTCAATTTCTTCTTCATAGGTAAGACCGGCGATTACAGGTGCCTTCTCATCCAGTTTCTGGTTACTTAATGCTTCTGCCTTCTCTCCTTCTACAGCCGCTGCAAGATAAACGAAAATATTGTATCGGATTTCATGAGCTGTTGACATCGCTGTTGTCATACCGATAATCGTATTATTTTTGTTCAATGCAACCGGAATGACAAAAGTAGAGGTGCTTCCCGTATTCGTTCCATAATAAATGTTTCCGTTTGCTTTAATATAAGAGTACGATCCACTGCTGAACACGATGGTAGCATACGCCTGCCCATTTTTTACCGTAATCTTATTGCAGCTGATGCCTACACGGCCAGTACCACCTGACCATGAGAACTGATCCGGAGCGTATGTTCCATCTTTCAGTGTTGTAGAACTGTTTACACGGACGGTTCCTCCGGTCAAATCAGATACATGTCCGGATTCCTGATCTGGGGTATTGTTATTCACAGTTTCGTCAGTTTCTGGTTTTTGACTATTTTCCGGTATGTCTGGATTTTCAGAATCTCCAGAATCTGGTGTTTCTGACTCTATCTTTTCCAATCCTTCCGATTTAAAAGTAAGCGTTCTGTCATACCATTTGTCTTTTGCAAGGGAATGGGCTGCCACAGCAATCGGTGTATCAAGTACCGTAACTGGAATCGTATAGGTATACTGACCTTCTGCATTTTCTACATATTTGATCCATGTGTCTACACTTGCTGCTACTGCTTCTTCTGCTGTTCCCAGATAGAGATAATCATAGCCGGTTCCACTTAAGGTAATCACG
>JAQYAI010000011.1 GCA_029227655.1 bacterium
TGTTTCCGTTAACCATAATATATCCCCAACCAATAAGTTAATTTACAATAATAATATACTTCAATTTTTCGATCTGATTGTAATTAAAATAAACGACCAGGTTCACAATCACCCCGATAATCAGGACAATAATCGGAACAATTCCAAGTTTTCCATAACTGTTCACTGTCACAAAGGTCTGTATCAGCAATGCAAAAATCAACAATGCTTCAATAAAGGTAACACATATTAATGCCGTCTTGTTAATTTTCCCAATCTGTTTCCCCTGTCACTGTACTTATGTTCCATTTCTTTTTCCGCTTGTTTTCCCATATTGTTAATCTCCTTTAAATGTATCGCCTTACATTTTCAGTCAAAACCCTCTCTAATTGTTTATTATATAACAATATTGTCAAAAAAGCGACTATTTTTAATCATTTCACCCTTATTCCATATTTTCCCAAATCCACTCTGCCGTTTATAACCTCAACGCCGTCTTCCCTAAGTAGTTTTTCCTGTACGTCTGCACCTCCGAATGCAAATTTCCCGGCAAGTTCACCTTTTGCATTTACCACACGAAAGCATGGGATACGCTCAGGATCCGGATTCTTATGAAGCGCATTGCCGACGGCTCTTGCCATCTTCTTATCACCCGCCATCGTGGCAACCTGTCCGTAAGTTGCCACGCAGCCTTGGGGAATTTTTTTGACAGCCTCATAGATTCTTTTTGAAGGAGTGTCCGTCACAAGGTCATAACTTTCGGCAATCATTCGTTTCACATCTGCATCCGGAATAGAGCCATTCAGAATAATGGTGTTCCAGTGTTCCTTATTCTGATGGTATCCGGGAATTACTGCCTCAAATGAATTTCTCCAGAAATCTCTCCATTCCGGGTCTGCCTTCACGTTCAGATTGATATAGCCGTCTTTCTCATACGTCCATAGAAAGGCTTTCTTGCTGCCTTTCACCCTGACTAACTGCCAGTTCGGATCATGGAAGGGTGCTTCCATATATGTATTTGGAAACGATAAACCATACGCTAAAGCTTCTTCTCTTGTCTGCATATTGTTACTTCTTTTTCTTTCGAATCACAAACGCCCCACCTATTATTGCAAGAACTGCTAAAATAACAATTGATACAACAATCGGTGTGTTTACAGTATTGCTTGAAGTGTTCGTTGAACCTTCCGGCTCGGCAACCGCTGCATCCGCATCGCCTTTCACAAGTACAAGTGCAGAAATCGGTGCTACCGTTGCTGTACCCAAAACCGTATCAAGGACTTCTGTACCGGCCTTTTTATCATTAATACAAACGTTCCAATTTCCTTCCGGAAGGGAAATCTGTTTTTCTTCATTATTACTGTTAAAGATAAAGAAGATGCCCTGGGCACTGTCACCGTTTGCTCCGCCTTTCATTTCAAAGGCTACCACACCGGGCTCCATTCCTTCCACCGCCGACAAATTGGCCGCCACATCCTCTGCATTTGTCATATGTAAAGACGGATGTGCCTTTCGGAATGCAATTAAACCTTTATAATAGTTATATACATCCTGATATTCCTCTTCATTTAAAGAATCCCACTTCAAACTGTTTACGGAATCGGGAGACGCATAACTGTTCTCATCAAATCCGCCACCCGGTTTTTGTTTGGTACGAAGCATCTCTTCTCCCGCCTGTAAGAAAGGAATTCCTTGTGCATTCATATAAATAGCAGCCGCCAAATTGTTCATCCGGATTCTGTCTTCTCTGGATGCACTCGGGGTTGATCTTGTAATACGATCAATCAATGTCATGTTATCATGGCAGGATGCATAATTAATTGTCTGAGACGGAGAACTGCACCACTGTGCCGCACCCAGGAAGCACTCTGAAATCGTCTCTTCAAAATTTTCACCGCCGGAAACAAATCCTAATGTATCCGTATCGAAAACATTTCCCTTCATTCCATCTCGAATCGTATCATTAAAATATGCAAAATCCGGAGTCATAGCCGAGTTTACCTGAGTTGCTAAATCATAACCGTCTTTTGTCAGGGTGGTGTTTAAAGTCCAGCCTTCCCCATAGAAAATGACATCCGGATGGTCTTTGTGTACTTCCTCAATCACTTCATTGATTGTCTGTGTATCAATTAATCCCACCAAGTCAAATCGGAAACCGTCGATATGGTATTCATCTGCCCAATATTTAACGGATTCTACAATATATTTACGAACCATTGCCCGTTCTGATGCTGTATCATTACCACAGCCCGAGCCGTTAGAATATTTTCCATCCTCATCAATTCTTGAAAAATATCCCGGTACAATCTGATTAAAGCAAAAGTCTGTCGCATTATAGACATGATTGTACACCACATCCATAACAACGCTGATACCATTATTATGTAAACCATGTACCATCTGTTTCATTTCAGCTACTCTTACTTCTCCGTTGTATGGATCTGTAGAGTAAGAGCCCTCCGGAACATTATAATTAACCGGATCATATCCCCAGTTAAACTGTGGCTTGTCTAACTTTGTTTCATCTACTGAGCCGTAATCATAGCATGGGAGTAAATGAAGGTGTGTAATTCCCAAATCCTTAATATGGTCAAGTCCCGTAGATACACCTGCCTGATTGGTTGTTCCTTCCTCAATGATTCCCAAATATTTTCCTGTATTGGAAATACCGGAACTTTCGTCAGAAGAGAGGTCTCTTACATGCAATTCATAAATCACCGCATCGGTGTATGATTCTCCCGCATGCGGATTTGCATCGTTTTCCCAGCCTTCCGGGTTTGTGGAAGACAGATCAATAACCATGGCCCGTTTTCCATTGACGCCGGTTGCTCTCGCATAAGGATCGCAGGCTTCTGTTGTCTGCCCATTGATGGTAACCTGATAGGTATAATACGTTCCGTTTAAATCGCCTTCTTTATCGGCAATCCAGGTTCCGTTTACGTCTTTTTGCATATCAACCTGCTCAATGAGGTCTTCCGTTTCCGGTGTTCCCGATTCGTAAAGGTTCAACGCTACTTCTTCCGCAATCGGTGCCCAAACACGAAATGTTGTTTTTTCACTGCTCCATACAGCACCCAAATCGCTTCCGGTATAAGTATATTCCTTCTCAAAATCTTCCGTCTCATATATGCTTGGCATAACAATTGCATATTCTTCCCCATCAAAGATAACAGAATAGTTTTTTGTCAAATCCAAAGGTTCTTTCAGCAATAAATGGTAGGTAAATTGTTCTCCTTCGGTCACTTCAGAAATTGCAACTGCACCTTCTGCCCCTTTTACGGAAAAAGCATTCAAAAGATTTCCTTCCGGTTTTCCGGTCATTGTAATGATAACCATACATTGCTCGCCGTCATATTTTGCCTTGGTAAGTTTAACTCCGGTCACTGCATCTTCCCCATATTCCTTTGTATATCCGGGAACGCCTGACTGTACATAAATATGTACGGTACCGGAAACCATTTCTGAAATATCAATAAACTGGTCTTCGTTAATATCCTTTGTCCAACTGGATGTTCTTACGATAAATCCTACAGATGTTGTCCCCGGAGTAATGACCTTTGTTGCCACCATTTCTCCGTTTTCCTCTGCAAACGGAAAACCGGCGCCGTCTTTTCCTTCTTCCCACAGCCATACATCCCAGTCATCATAATTGCCGTCTTCTCTGTTGTAATGCAGTTTTAACACCAAATCGCCTGCAGCATGAACGCTCATTGTCTGCAAAAGCGGTGCTGTCACTGTGACAAACAACATCACAACAGCCATAAGGATAGCTTTCATTCTTTGTTTCATGTAACTCCCTCTCTTCCTATTTTCACTGATGGCAGTACAAAATCGAAATTTCGTACTGCCATTTGTTTTTACTCTGTTTGCTCTGTATTTTCCACAGCCGTATATGCAAGTTTCTTAATTCTTTCCACCATGCTTTCAATTTCCTCAATTCCGGCACTGTTTTCCTGTGTAGCTGCCGCCACATGTTCAATTGCACCGTAATTATTTTGCGTATTCGAATTTACCTGCTCCATGCTCTTGGCCACTTCACTACTCTGTTCTTTAATTCTCTCTACCGTTTTGTCCATTTCCAGAATTTGTTCTGACATCTGTTTGTTGGACGAAGTAATGACTGCAGTAGAATTTCCGACTTCCCGAATACTCTCCATACCGGTCTGGGTTAATTGCACACTATTTTCCATAACACCTACTGCATTCTCTGTATGATGTACCGCTTGCGTTACAATTTTTCCAATGTCATCAACGGCTTCTTTTGTCTGTTCCGCCAGTTTCTGAATCTCACCGGCTACTACGGCAAATCCTTTTCCGTGTTCTCCGGCCCTTGCCGCTTCTATGGAAGCATTCAGAGCAAGAATGTTCGTCTGATTGGAAATTCCCGTAATCACCTTAATGATACCAAGAATTTCTTTTGACTCTTCTCCCAGCTGCCATATTATCTCCTTGCATTCACCGGTACTAACATGAATCTGTTCCATGCTGTCCGTTGCATCATCCATCTTTTTCTGATTATCTTTCGTTCTTTCATTAATCTGTTTTGCAAGATCGGCAACCTGGCTATTCATATTTCCAAGCGCAATCAACTGGCTATTAATATCCTGCGTTCTTCCGTTAATGCTTGTTATCTCATCTGTATTTTCGCTGAAACTCTGTAATACACCGCTTGTTTCTTCAGCAATCTGTCCGTTTGCTTCCATTGAAGATTCGGTAATGACTGACAATTCTTTTACCATATGAAGCAGTTCATCCGATGTCTGTTTTGACTTTTCCTGCATCAATTTCATATGATTCATCATTCTTTCCTGTTCTTCAGCATTCAACAGGTTGGAAAGCATTTCTGCCGTTCTTTGACAAAGCATCGTAAAAATGGCGGCAACGGCAATCAGAACCAACGCTCTTGGCACAATTCCGTATATAATCAGTTTATACATACTTGGAAAGTTTTTATCCGGAAGTGTATTCAAGACAAAGTCAAGCCACTGTCCTACCGAAACACCAATTACTGACAAAACCGTTGTCAGGATATTCAATTTTTTGGAAAAATAGAGACTTGCAATCGCAATCGCATAAATATACAGTAGGACAACATGATATCCTAAAGTCGATGCTGCAACGGTAACAAATACAACCGCGCAAAGTATCAGGACATATTTTACATAACTTTTCTGCTGTTTTGCCACATTGACAAGCAACGTAGGAATCCACAGGAGTACAGAGCCTGTCACATACGCAAGCGTCATTATTCCCATATCAACCACAAAAATTCCGACAACATTAAGCAAATATACCAGTGAAAAAAATAAGAACGTAATTCTCATTACTTTTGCCACCGCTTTGTTTGCCTGTTTCTCGTTTTGAATCAGTACACCGTTTTTTTCTTCCATACCCTTTTTCTCCCTCATTTGTAAATTATTTTTTGAAATTCATTATCTCTATCGTAAGTTCCATCCACAAATCCATCTATTTCTTTATAAGCTTTACATAGTCCGAGACTAAATTCTGTCAGAATAGAACTAATCTCCTCTTCTGTATAATTGCACCCACCCGTTACCAAAAGAGTTGAAATACTGTGTGCCACCAACCACAGATCCCGAAAAAGACGGTCTGCCGAAAGAGCATCCATTCGATAATTTTTTTGTAGCGATTCCCTTACAAGATCCTGTGTTCTTTTCAATTCGTCCATTGCATAATGGCTCTGATTCCCTCTGTCGCTTAAAAACAGGAGACGGTAAAGTTCCGGTTTTTCTTTTGCAAATGTAATATACTGCATTCCCACTCCATGAAACGGAATTTTTTCCCGAAGTCCCCGTTGAAGATATTCATGATAGATTGCCTGTGCCATAACACGAATATCCTGTTTCAGTTCATCCATCGAAGGATAATGGACAAAAATAGGCGCAACCGTTGTTCCAAGACTCCTTGCCAACTCTCGCGCCGTAAGACTTTCCATGCCCTTTTCCTCAACAATCCTTAATCCGTATCCGGCAATTTCTTCCTTTGTAAATTGTGGTTTTCTAGGCATATATCCTCCCAATCGCAACAACAAATTGTTCGTTATCTAACACATGTTATATTATACATTCATGCTATCTATGTGTCAACTTATTATTCCATCCGGAGGTAAAAACTCCATTTTCGTAACTTCGTCCGGGATTAACTCATTTATATTTCAAAAAAGCAGAAAAGTCTGCTATAATAATAGTCAAAAGAATCATCATGTTTTGATTGGAAGGGAGGAACCCAACGTGGTAGCATTTTCAGATTTGCAGTTAAATGATGCACTGGCAGAAACGCTTGGTAAATTAAAGATAGATTTTGCCTTTCAACCCATTTTTTGCAACAATTCACTAAAAAGAGTGGGATATGAAGCATTGATGCGGCCATTAGGAAGTACACCTTTACAGTTAATCAAAGAATACAACATGAAAAATGAACTTCATACCTTAGAATTAGCAACTTTTTTTGGAGCATCCAAAGCTTATTATGACAGAGGTTTGACCGGAATGATATCGATTAATTCTTTCCCGTCCGAGTGCTTTAGTCAAGATGAGTCCAAAATCTTTTTTCAATGTTTTCCCAATATTGCAAAAGAAATGTTTGTGGAAATTCTGGAATACACAGACCTAAATCTTGATAAGTGGATATTGAAGCGGGAGCAAATTAGAGCGAATGACATTCGCATATCGATTGATGATTTTGGTTCCGGCAATAACGATATGATGGCGGTAAATGTTTTCCAGCCAAATGAAGTAAAAATTGACCGTTCCATAATTAAAGATATACATAAACATGCAGAAAACCAGGATAGACTTTTTCAGCTGATTGAAACATTTCATGCAAGGAACATTCATGTACTTGCCGAAGGTATTGAGTGCAAGGAGGAATTGGAGTTTCTTCTTACAACAAAAGCAGATTATTTACAGGGATTTTATTTAGGAATGCCGGAATAGTACTTTGCTTTCTTTTCATACATTTTTTTGTCTGCAATATTTGCCAATTCCCTAACAGCAGTATTCGGATACTCCCGTTTCGCTACATAGCCATAGGAAACAGACAAATTATCTAGTAATTTCCCGGACCATCTGTGTAGCCTGTTCTCAAAATCAGCCATCAGTTTCTCTAATTGTTCTGTATTTGCATGGATAATAGCCGTAAACTCATCCCCGCCCATTCGATATACTTTTCCATAATCTCCAAAGCTCTGTCTCATGCACTCCGCTGCTCCCACGAGCAACTCATCACCGGTATTGTGCCCTAAAGTATCATTCACATTTTTTAACCCATTTACATCCATGGAAATAAGTACAAAATCGTCTTCCGGCGAATTTGCTTCATACAGCAGAACATCATTTTCATAAGCCCTACGATTATAGCACTGTGTAAGTTTATCCGTATTTGATTCCATGATGAGTAATTCTTCTTTGCGCTTTTCTTCATCAATAATCCGCGTGGTACAAATTACCTTTTGCGGTTTTCCGTCCAAATCCCGACTAAGGGTAATGAAAGACATTCTAATCCAGCCAACATTTTTCCCCAGCAAATCCATAGACAGAATTTTTTTATTCTGCATTCGCTCTGCAAGCGTTTTGAGATTTGAAAATTCCAATCCCGTTTCCAAATATTCCTCTGACATTGTTAAATACATTACGTCCCGCATCGTAGAAACTGCATCAGTGCTACGATCTTCTGATGCTGTCTCTTTCACTGCTTCCTGTGCGGAATACTCAGTAAATGTATTATTGGGTAAATCTATCAAATGCATACTATAATAGATTTCTGCCATAGAAGTCAGTATGGTCAGCTGATCCATTTGTTCCTCTTTTATCATCAAAAGCTGCTTACTAACAACTAAAATAATCATGGCTGCAATGATAAGATACATCACAATCAGCAGAATGGAAAAGAATGTGTTCTTTCGTATTCCGGCCATATTCTGGACAATGCATATCACATACTGCCCCTCTTGTAAAGCAGAGCAATTACTCTCACATCCCTTTACCACAGCAGGAAAATGGCAAATAGTATTCTTCTGTATATTTGAGACATCTATCCCAACCTCACTGAGTTTCATTGCGATTTGAGCATCGGTTGCCCCCAATACTTCTTCCGTGTCTGCATCTGCCACATATATTTCTAAATTCTCATATACCGGCATACTGTCTACGACATTGGAAATCCGGTTGTTTTTCAATTCTTCCAATAATCTTGTGGGTTCAATCCCCACCTGTATCATCCGCTCTCCGTTGCTGTCCCAGGTAATGGCATACATCATGCTTTTCCCTTCCGCAGTATTGGGCTGAACCTCCTGACACATGGACAAGGTCTTATCCATAAGCATCGGTTTAAAATACCCTATCTGCTCTCCGGAATTAAAACTGAATCCATAGTATTGGGGACGCGTTCCCGAATAAATCGTACCGGTTTCGTCAAACAAATGAATCTCATCAACGGACAACATATTTGCAATTTTGCAAAGTTCTTCCACATCATACTCCGCACTTGCATCATGTTCTAACATGTAGGCAACTGTCTTAGCACGAATCATATATTCTTCTTTCAGCGATGCTACCAAGGTTTCTTCATCAGACTGGTTTTGTGTTAAAATTCCGCTCATCTGATTGATCATAACTTCACCGGTTTTTTTCGCATTCTTTTCATTATTTGACATCAATACCACATAAGTGCCGAGTATTAACAGCATTACAGTCAGTGAGATAATAATCACTATTTTCGTAAAGTTGATACCTTTTGTATTTTGATTCATGTATGTTATCCTTTGTTTCATTATGTCTGCTGATTTTCAAATTTCACCAGCAATTCTATTTCAAGAATGCCCTTTTCTGTCGCATTTGTCAATGGCTGTTAGCTCGTTTGCTTCTTTTCTCCACCATGAATAATCTTACGCAATCAGCTTACCGATTAACAGAATGGCTCCGATAAACGGGGAGAGCATCAGAATAGCCGAAAGCAGGCAGCCGCCTCCACCTCTCTTTTGATTATTCTTCCCATCCAGTGCACCACTAAAAATCATGTATTCAATAAAAGTATCATCACAGTCATTTTTGCCGTCTCCGTTCCAATCTCCAAATAGTGCCATAAAAACCTCCTTTGTTTAATAGTGCTGTTTTACTTTTGCTTTTTTGTTAATATCACTTTACTCGCAAAGTTGTCCAATAAAAATGCCAGCATATTAGAGGTACAGAGGAAATGGACTTTTGAGCAATTTTGAGCAACAAAAAATGCACCACCACAAAGATGATGCATATATGCAAGTTTTCTCAAAGCACCCGCTCTTTTCATTAATTATTTTTGTATCCTATATATAATTCATCTACTTCAGTTTCATAAATTCTTTCTGTCTCATTGTCAAATAAAACCCATTCAAATGCCAATTTCATAGTATTTAAATAACAGCTTGCAAGCAGTTCCTCTTCCTTCCTCCTGCCTGATTCTTATATTACTATCCCATTGCAATGGTCCGGCTGCTACTACAATGATATTCTATTTTTCTCAAATCATATTTGCATCCATGCCAACACAGTGTTCTTGATTTGCCCTAAGTGTATCTAGTAAATCAGTCACAATCTGTTTATCTTCCTCTGTTGCATCCACTGACTTCTGTGCCAGAAACAGCGGATCACGCATTATCTTCTTTACCATTAATTCCATCCCTCCCAATAAAATGTAACAGAGCCTATATCATCATCCGGTTTACACCCTAACTTTTTATCCCTTCACATTTAAACAAGATAACATATACCATTTCTTGATATATATTCCAATAATGATTTATCCGAATATCTTCCCCCTAAGTACAGCCTCGCTCTTCTTTACTTGTTCAACAAACTCTGAATAATTTGTCACATTACATGGAATTTGTAATCCGCATTTTGTAATAGAAACATCCTGTCTTGGAGCTACATTGTTTTCATAGGTCGTACCTTTATTTAGCTTAAGTATCAAATCCTGTGCCTCCCCTGCTTCTGGGTAGAGATAATAGCCTTGCTTACTATCGAATCTAAGCATATATGCTAAAACCTGTAGATAGTCCTTCCCACTGATATTATTTAATGGCTTGTATTTCGCATCAGCTATAATACGATTCATCCTATCCTTTCCAATGAAATCCGGATAGATCAATCCATATTTTCCATCAAACAGTCGTTGTGCTCCGTCACCTGCTTTGTTCCTAGGATGGTAAAATGCATCTCCGATAAGTGTATTCATATACTCCTCCCAAAGCCACGCACCATCGAATAGAATTCCGTAAACATTCCTTGTTCCATTCCCATATTGATGTTGCTCATTTCTTAGAATCAAAATGCACAGTTGTTGTAAAGACCGATACTCATGATAATAAGCATGTCTTACCACATTCTTACGATTTTCATCAATAATCTTTCTTCGATCACTCGCCTTATATTGCGGTGTTGCTTGAACCACCTGACTAATCTCATCCTTTACAGTATTAAGGAGAAGTCTGCCACATGATTTTCCCTTAATAAATTCAATTGTATGTCGCAAAAGTTCTATAAGATAATTGTCATATGAATATTCACGCTGTGAATATGCTATATTACCAACAAACGGCGTATTCTTCTTAATGTGTCTTGCCACATCAATAGAGCCTCTGACATTCCCATCATTGTACTGATTCCTGATATAAGTCTTAAATAGCCCCTTTCTCATCGCTGCTCGTAAGTATTTCGGAAATAGACATAAAAGCAAATTGAATAACCTATCATCCTGGCTCGCACTCGTTTCAAGGTCAATAAAATTAGGAAATTCTAACACTCTTTCCAATAGGTATTGGAAGAAAAAATCATTATCATCCTTACTGAATCTTGATTCAATTACAAGCCTTTCATCCCCAACACCTAAGAATCCCATTACATTTCCTGAGACATACATATTATTAAAACTTTGCAATATCATCTGGTCTTTTGTTAAATCATCGGATTCTGTTATAACCGTTGGAAAAACAAATACACCTTCCCGTTCCAATTGTTCTAAAGTCTTGTCTGCAACACGACTTGCTACTTCCTTCACTTCATAGAAATCTACAACTGGATTACATTGGTTATCCTTAATTTTGAGCTGTTTCATAAGAATCACCTTCGCTTAAAATCTTATAACCATATGCTCTCGCAAATTTCTTCATACAGTCCTCTTCATCATTCAAGCCACGCACATAATCCTGAAGTAAAGGTTGCAAATAATCTGTCCATAATTCGTCAAAATCAATAGCTTTCAATTTTAAGAAATAAGATGCTCCAATCTGATAATTCTCATTCAAATCCGGCACTTTAATAATTTCAGCATTTAACCGATCCATTCTTTCAATTGCTTCTGCCCTAAGTTCTTCATCCTCTATAGACTCCAGCATATCCTGCGTATCCTCTGCCCGCACTTCCACGAATCTGAATCTTCTGCGCATTGCAAAATCGAAGCTGTCAACAGAACGATCAATATCATTCATTGTGCCTATAATATACACATTTTCTGGTATGTAGAATTTTTCATCTGGATCAACATGCATGTTTGAATACTGAGTCGCAACTTCTCCGGCTTTTCCTCTGTACCCCGGATCAATAGAAAAGAACAATTCACCTAGTATTTTTGATATCTCGCCACGATTAATTTCGTCAATTATAAAAATATACTTTTTCTGTGCTTCTGGCGTAGCCGTTAATGTCTGTGCTTTAATTTTTCTTTCCTTGATTGCTTTATAAATGACAAAATCATACGAATATGCCTGCGTGGCAAACTGTTTTCCAAAGAAATTCGTAATATCACTGACCTTCTCAAAAACTACATCTGATTCCAACATTTTCTGCAATTCTTCAATATTCAGACTTAGCCTGTCAATCGTTGCATTTCCAGGAATTGATATATCAATATGCTTGTCATCTACATCTGTAATGATAAATTCATTACCTTTAATTGTCTTAAATCTTTCTTCACCAATATCTATACTTCCAAAAAAATCTGTCATTGCGGTTTTGGCAGATATTTCCTGATCTATCGATTCCTTTGACTTTTTAGAATCATTAAAGTTCTTCCTTGCTCTATCTACAAATTTCTTGAATATTCCGTCTTGCAATTCAAAGCCCATAGAACCATCATCATTCATTTTGGGGCGAAGCCCTTCAACAAAATCAGAATAATCATAGCTTGGATGGAACTGAACAAATTCAACCTGTTTCTTCTGTTCATCCGAAAGATCCGTATATTTATCTGTGTATCCATCGCTGATAATATCTGCAGCAATTTCCTTGGCAAGATAAGATTTTCCTGTGCCCGGCGCACCTCTGAAAATAATATTCTTAGACTCCAGCAATATTTTTGAGTATGGATTCTTACAGCCCTGTGCTGTTTTCTTTTCTTCTTCTACAACTATAGCATCATTTACCGCCTGATTCTTCTCCTGCTCAGTTTTATCACGATATACAAGGATAAACCTGTCCTCCTCTTTGCCAAATCGCTTCAAACACTCCTGAACAAAAAGTAATGTCGAGAATATGTTCCAGGAATAAATAATATACTGCGGACCATTCTCTCTCTTATAGGTTAAATGCTCCATTGAGTTTTTATATTTCAAGAACTGTTCTACAGTAGAAAAAATACCGCATATTGTCTCCGTTTCCGGCGAATATTTGCATATAGGAAATTTCTCTTTATCCCAATCTGACAGACTGTTAATCTGATTTTCAAATATTTGAAATGCTAGTCTTGGAAGTGTTTGATTTGTATTTCTTCGCTCACCCTTGTTATACTTTCTGCGTACAATTTCTCCATCAGCGCTTACAAAATATGCATCTATAGGTCTATAATTACCTCCTAGATTCAAGTTATCAATCGTGAACCTATCATCTGTAGAGTTTATATTTTTTGCAGTAATTGTAAGCTCATACTTCTCCTGTTTTGATTCTATGTTATATCCTCTTGCTTCAAAATAATTTTTCGCTTCCATCGCATTGAAACCATCGGTTTCGATATCAACTCCGTTTGCAAGATAATTTGCAATTGCAATCACATATTTCGGAGGATACTTTTTTCCATCCTCTGTTACAAGAACATACTGCGTACTATTGTTTTTATCAGGTACCCCATGCTCATCAATATACTCAATCGCCGCTAATATATTATTTTCATCAATTTTTGGTATCGCCATTTTGCTACTCCTCCATTATTCTATCTTAGTAGCTCATACACCATATCTGCCGTAAAGGTCACACTCTCGAGATTATCAACCTCAATCTGATACAAAGCATTGGCTGCCAGATGCTCTGCCGCCTGTTCTATGTCTCTGATTCCTGAAGTATTCTTGTGAATATCAACAATTGCCTCAAGTGCTTCCTCTGAGATAATACACTCATCAGGTTTTAACCCAATTCTCTTTAACACCTTCGGAAGTGCAAACTTAGAGAAGATAACCTTCTTCTCCTCAGGTGTATAATCTGGAAGTTCAATCACTGCAAATCGTGATAAAATCGGCGCACTAATCATGTCCTTGTCATTTGCTGTGGCAATAGGATACACACCTGTTGTAGGAATCATACATTCCATATAGTTGTCTGTAAATCCCAGATTATCCAGAAGGGTGAGAAGTACATCGGCTGGGTTTCCATTACCCTTTCCTGACGCAGCCTTATCAAGCTCATTTATAATAAATACAAGATTCGACTCTCCAGCCATTGAGAAAGCCTCCATTATGATACCCGGCTTTGCATTAGAATAAATTCGAGAGCTTCCTGTCAGCTGTTCTGGGTCATTGATAGAACTCATATCAAGCGTTGTCCATGGAAGCTTTAATATTCTTGCTACTGCATAAGCTATCTGTGACTTTCCTGTACCAGCAGGA
>JAQYAI010000012.1 GCA_029227655.1 bacterium
TTCCATCGTTTTCTCTGCACACATATCATGAATCTGTTTTAACTCTTCTTTCTCCTTCATCATTGGCATCGGCAAAAAAAGCTTTTCCTTTTCTTCTATTTCCGGACATACTGCACGCACGATCTGATAGGCGATACATGCTTCCAGCAATTTCTCATACTGCCTCTGATTCTCCCTGGTAGTTTCCATCTGATACAGTACTTCCAACGTATCCGGTCTCGACACAGCCATTGCAATGATATCACTTTCCCTGATACAACGTATTGCTTTCAGTGTAAGAAGTTCCGGATCCCCTGGTCCTACTCCAACTCCATAAAATTTTCCTGCCATACTTTCTATCCTCTCTTTGGATTATTTCCTACATATTCGTATGCAATTCTTGGACTTCCATCCTCCAGATAAATCGTCCCGCATTTTCGGAAACCATTCTTTTCCACGGCTCCCTGCATTGGAAGATTTACCTCATGAGTGTCAATTCTTAAATGTGGACTCTGTGATTTACAGTAATCTGCAATTTTTGTAAATACACCTTTTTCTTTTCCGGCACTTGCCACCCGGTGAATTGCCGCATAGGGTGAATCATCCTGCCATGCACCATCAATAAAAGTATAGGTCGGATCAATTCCCGGAATGAACGCGAACACTCCCTGAATCGCCCCATTATTTTCATATACATATAAAATGTTTTCTTCTATATCCTTTTCGATCTGTTCCCTTGATGGGCGGTTATTCTTCCACTGAACGGTATTCCCATTTTCGGCCATAAATTTTCTTGCTCTCGCATAAATTTCTAAAATTACCGACAGATCAGCTTCTCCTGCATGTCTGATCATGATCATTTCCTCCCTGTTTTTATTTTAATCCATAAGTTTTTTCACTTCACGAAGTCTGTTTTCAAACACTGTATAAAAATCCTCACCATAGGGCTGCATATAGAAGATTTTCAAAAGGCTCATACTGATGGTCTTCCCTTCTTCTGGGTGTGCTTCGATATATACTTCCATATCATTCAGAAAATAATGCCATTTGGTAATGTAATCTTCATACTTTTTCAAATCCGGTGTATCAAGCCACTTCTTTACTTTTACTTTCGTCCGGTTCTCCTTCTTACATTCATGAACCTGAAGAAAATACCAGAAACTTCCGTTCTCATAATATCTTCCGAGTGGAAACAGACGGCAGATTCCTGGCCTGATTGGGTGAATACTGCAGCGTCCTTCTCCATTCAGGAACGCGCAATGTCCAGACTCCTCCTGCATTTTTAAATTTGGCAAAATAATTCCATCCACCACATTCAGTTCCATATGTTTTGCAAGCAATGTTTCAAATGTACAATGAAGGCCGGTTGTAAGCCTGTGAATATCCATTGGATCAAGTACAATCGAATTTCCCATGCCACAGCAGCAGGCAAAGCACCCTTTACAGTCTCCACAATCGGCTTTTACCATATCGTTGTTGCTGTACAATCTTCCATCTGATATCTCTTTTAAATCAACATTCCTCTTCATGTTCCTCTATACTCCTTCTAATGTAAACGGGGGAATGAAACTTTCTTCCGCCGTTTCTCCTTCCTGGATAAATGCATGTTCCACGCCAATGGAAAGCGCATAATCAATCAGCCAATCATAGGCCTTTTCACTCACTCTTCTGTTCAGCTCAGGATACTTTTCTTTATCCAGAGAATCCAGTGGTGTGTACTGGTTCATCAAACTCATATAAATCCTGTTTCCATAAGTATCAAATAAATAGCTTACTATCTTTTTTGCATCTTCCAGACAACCTGGCAGCAAAAGATGCCGCACAATGACACCTCTGGTCATGATTCCATTTTCATCGAACCTTGGTTCCCCTACCTGACGCACCATCTCTTCAATCGCATCCTTTGCCTTCTGCGGATAATCCTCCGCCATCGAATATTTCCTGGCATGGGATGGGTTCAGATATTTGAAATCCGGGAGATACACATCTACATATCCTTCTAGCATTCTCAGCGTTTCTATTTCTTCATATCCACTCGTATTGTAGACCACAGGCAAGTCCATTCCCTGCGCTTTTGCCATTTCTAATGCTTGAATGATCTGCGGTACAAAATGGGTGGGTGTGACAAGATTGATATTATTTGCACCCTTTTCCTTCAGTTCTATAAAAATCTCAGCAAGACGTTCCACTGAAATTTCTTTTCCCACACTTCCACCAGAAATCTGATAGTTCTGACAATATACACACCGAAGCGTACATCCCACAAAAAATACAGTTCCAGAGCCCTTTTCTCCAGAAATGCAGGGTTCCTCCCACATATGAAGTGCTGCGCGCGCAACCCTTACCGTAGAGGACTCCATGCAGAAACCTTTCCTTCCATTTTCTCTATCTGCCAAGCAGTGCCTTGGACAAAGCATACATTTTCCCATGTCTG
>JAQYAI010000013.1 GCA_029227655.1 bacterium
AAGGCGCTTTTGCAGCACATAAAGGTGAAAAAGTTCTGATTCCAATTAATATGAGAGATGGAAGTGTTCTTGCGGTAGGAAAAGGAAATCCCGAATGGAATTATTCCGCACCTCATGGAGCAGGAAGAGTTATGTCCAGAACCAAAGCGAAAAATGAGCTTAGTCTGGATCAGTACAAAGAAGAAATGGCAGGAGTGTACACAACTTCTGTTAATGAAAATACATTGGACGAAGCACCAATGGCATACAAATCACTGGAGGATATTATTGATGTGATCCGTGAATCTGTTCATCTCAGTGGGTTGAAATCCACTGAGATGAGCCTCCGGCGGATGGCAGAGCTGCACATAAGAAGGTAACTTCGTTGCTGTGCAGCTCGCCCGCAAATCCTCTTCGAGATTTTCGATTTAACTCGGAAGGCTGGAAAGAGACGCCAAGCGTCCGTAAAAAGGTCCGGTAGACCTTTTGGAGGTGGAAGTTATGTTTATGATGCCAACGATTGATAATCTGGTAGTTTTGGCTGCGCTCTTACAAGTAAAGATTGATGATATTCTGGTGGTTGATGCAACCATTCAGGTGCAGATAAGTGCATGAAGAAAAAATAAAGCGGATTCACTGCGGTGAGTTCGCATCTCGCAGCAAGAACGCCAAGGCGTTCTTGAATGAGTGAAAGGTTTGAATGGTACGATAGGGAGTGATGTAAATGGATTTAAATAAAACAAGCAGATTTATCAGTTTGATTCTCCGACACAGGCCAGATACTATCGGGATCTCGTTAGATGAACATGGATGGGCAAGTGTTGAAGAACTTTTGGCCGGTATTTCAAAGACACAGTACATTGATATGGTAATGCTTGAGAAGATTGTGACAACAGATAGCAAGCAGAGATATTCTTTTAATGAAGACAAAACTTTGATCAGAGCAAATCAAGGTCATTCCATTGACGTGGATGTAGAACTTCTGAAGAAGCAGCCGCCGGTAATCTTATATCACGGAACGGGAGAAAAATATGTGGCCTCGATTGATGAACAAGGACTTATTCCAAAGAGCCGTCTCTATGTCCATTTATCTGGAGATGAAGCAACTGCAACTATTGTCGGCTCAAGACATGGGAGACCTGTGGTGTATGAAGTACTTGCGAGTCAGATGTACAATGACGGTTATGAATTCTTTCAATCTGTAAATGGAGTATGGCTCACGAAGGAAGTACCGGTACAGTATTTGAAAAAACTTAAATAAATCAGTGGGAGAAGGTTTGCCTTCTTCCCTTTACAAATTATTTAGGAGGAAAACGAGATGGACAAATTTATTCCAATCAACAAGAAATCGAAGAAGGCACAGAAAGAGTATTACGCGAAGAAGCGAAATACCTGGGGTGAACTTAATCCCGTGACGCGTACGATACCAAATGGTAAAGGCTATAACCGTAAAAAATTGAAACAGGAAGATCGAAGGAACGGTAGATTATCTCATGGAGATATGAACTGTTCCTTTTCGCATTCTATGATTGCCATTTTATCCTGAGATGCGAAATAAGACAGGTTAATTCTTCAATATTTATATTTTATAGAACGTGATAGACTGGTATTATTATATTCATAAAGGACCTATTATGATGAAGTGAGAGTGTACCACGTTGATCCAGAGAATATTATTTTTTTCTTCAAAGTATCCGTGCTATCGTATCTGAATTATTCCGAAAAGCTATGGGATTATCAGAATATGTTTACGAAGAGTGTTTTGTAAAAGGGAAGGATATAGAAGAAGTTCTACCGGATGATGATCCAAGAATGGAAGAAGCACTTTGGTTAATGTATATGATGTTCTTGGAAAATCAGAAAGAAACTCAGAGATATATGTCTTAATTGAATAGCGTAGGTAGAAGAGATTGGTTTTTGATTGATAGACCAGGCTCTTTTATTCGCGAAAAAAACATGCCCTGTTATAGAACTCAGCAAATGTACTGAGAAATATACGGCCGATAAGGCAGAAAGGGCATTGTGATGAAACAAAAGACTACAGCAAAAATGATTGGAGAAAATATCAGGAGATTGAGGTTGCAGTATGGTGAAACGCAGGAGGAACTGGGAGAACTGATCGGGTATGGAGCGACAACGGTTGCAAATTATGAGAGTGGTTATAGAAAGCCAGATTTGGAAACGTTTTTTATGATTGCAGAGCATTATCATGCATCACTAGAAGACTTCACATAACGTGAAGGTTTGACGTATTAGAAAATGATATATTATTAAAAAATGCCATTGACAAATAGTGAAGTTCAGATTACAATAAAAGTGCATTTGAAATGCACTGCATAAGTGCAACTGAAACGGAGGATTGTTAAATGACATTTGGCGATAAATTAAAAAAGTTGAGAAAAGAAAAAGGATTAACTATAGATCAGGCTGCAGAGCAAATTGGTATTTCAAGGAGAGCATATATTACTTATGAACGGAACAGCACAAGACCGAGAAAAAGAGAAACTTATTCGAGAATTGCTGATCTCTATGGATGTGATGTCAACTATCTGCTAATGGAGGATACAGGAAAGGCGATGGGAGCTACAGCAGCTCTGGCTACTTTAGCTGGAATTATGACTACTACAGCTGTTTCTCCAGTGGGAATGGGGGTTGTTCTTGCTGCCTTGGCAGAAGTTGGAATTATTAATGCGTTGTCTGGTAAAGGAAAGAATAAAAAAATAGATGAGCCACTCACCTATAACAATGACATACTTTTACAATACGAGAAAAAGCAAAAAAGATTTAAGGCTATTGCATCAGGAATAATTTGTAAAGCTATTATGTCAAAGGGTTATTCGTTTGTTCCAGGAGAATTGAAAGACTTAGATGACGTCGGCGTTCGTCCAGATGAATATCTAGTTTTTTCAGAAGAATTAATTAGCAGTTGGTGGTTCATATATTGGGCAAAAGATAAAAAATTAGATGACAGTGTAATCATATCTGCAACAGATCGTGCTTCAGTTTTATTTAGTAGAATGGTGACAATAGCATCTGATAAGAAGAGAAAGGTTTCAATTGTCGTTGATGATATGGAATTATATGATGCGGTACTTAAATTAGCAAACCATAATTCCTACCGTGGTTATGCAACTGTAATTCTAATAGATACAGAAGGTATCGAGTTAAAAAAGGAAGAAATAGTTGCGACATATGAAGAAGATGAAAACATTGATTTGTTGTCATTAATAGATGATGAAGCATAAAGAATAAGAGGTGCGCAATGGAAGAAATTATTACTTCAAATAATGATTTGATTATTCAAAACGATAATGTGCCTGTTCCGGCAGAGGGAAAGACTTTATACATTACTCCTGAAACAGATGGTTTCAATTATAAAGGAATTTTAGGGAAGGTAGTTCAGTATGTAAATATGGCAGATATCGTTGGAAAAATTCAAGCTGGAACAAAGTACGTTGTGCAAATACCAGCAGAACATCAGGAAGCATTTGAAACAGGCCAGTATTTCATGATGCAGAATCAAAAGACAGGAAAAATGTGGCCTTCGCTTATGAAAGTGGCTGAAAATGGTAGAAATCAAGTTGTCACACCGTTGCCTATCGCAGAAGAGGGCTTTTTTCAAGGAAGTCCGGTACAAGATTTAGCGGTAGGTTATCATAATATGTTGGTACAACAGCAGATTACACAGCTGACAGTCATGATGGAAGAAACTTATAAAGCTGTAGAGCGTATCGAACATGGACAAATGGATGATCGTATTGGGCTTTTAGAAGCAGGGAAAAATGGCATGATCCTCGCAATGACTATGCCAGAAGGTGAAGAAAGAACAATGCAGATTAATTCAAGTAGACTGAATTTATTAACTGCCCATGCGCAAATCGGTCAAACTCTACAACGTCGAGTAAATGAGTTCCAGCCGGTATCAAAGCATGCAACAGTCCGTTTTATGAAAGAATTGTCTCATAGTGGTTACCTCGCAAGAAAAGATAATGAGGTTTGTGAGATGCAAGAGTATTACGATCTCTATTTACAAGCAACGAGAATGATTGCTGCATCCTATGTTGTATGTGGAGATTTGAAAACCGCGGAAAAAATCTTTGAAATCAGTGAACAAACTATGGATGCTTTAGATTTCAAAAAGGTCAAAAGTATTGAATATTCACATGGGGATATGAGCAAGATGTTTTATCATTGCCCTGTAGAATATATAACCACTGAAAAGCAGGTATGTATGGAAGAGTCCAAAAAGTATGATTATGTTGCTGTCGAAGTAAGCGGAGAAAAATTATTGGAGGTTATTGGAAATGTCCGATCAGAAGAGATTTAAAAAGAGCAAGATTAATAGCGACGATCACAAGGCAATGGAAATTGGGGCAAAGGTAGTTAAGGGTGCCGGTAGTGTATTAGTCGCATCAGTATTATTAGTTACTAATAAGGAAAATCTTAAAACTGCTGGAAAAGTAGCAGCCAAAGTGATTAAGAAATTATGATGAAGGAGATTTAGAATGAGACATGTATTTAGAGCAACAAAAATAGGTTGGGATAAAGAGCAAGTAGGTGTATGGTTCGATTCTGATATGTATACGGAAGAGGAAGCGCGAGCACAGTTTAAACCTTTTCAAGGTACAACTCAAAGAGGATATCCTTATACAGGATACGAGTATGGCGGACAAAAATATCATGCCATCACTTATTTGGGTGAGTTTGAAGATGATGAGATGCCGAAAAATAATATGGAGTATATGGACAGTCTTTTAAAAAGAAACAGATAATCTATTCAAATATGGAAAGGTCATTTGCATTGAAGCGGATGGCCTTCTTTTTTTCCTTCTTTCGGCCACTTTCCTGGCCATTTCCCATAAAAATAAAAATTTCAGAAATTATTTTCAAATCCTCCTAAACTTTTTCCAACTTTTTTGTATTTAGAAGCTGAGAAGGCTACAGATCAATATTTCAAATCGGATAGCCGCTCAGCACTTTGACAACTGAATGAGCTTGCCAGTCCGCCGGAATCCAGCCAGATAGGGTTCCGGATAAGTCCAAGGATAATCGGTCCGAGGATGAACAGAAACAGAGGTTTGCATTTAAGCATTGCTACGGCGATGGCTTTCTGAGCAAAGCGGCGAACTAACAATGAGACTCCCGAATGATGTCGGCCAGGAGGAGTGAGGATCCTGGAGACCATACATGATATGGCTGAGGCTGCCTGCGATGGCGCTAACGGACTGGGTGTTCCCTGAGATGGGATACACGCGTAAACAAGACAAACGAGCACTGTACGAAATTATTATTTGCCCCGGTGCATTCCGGGGTAACTGACAATAGAAGCCGTGTGGCAGAGGAGTATACAACAAGCAGCCATTTGCTTATGTGCAAGCACAACGCATCTGTCTGTTCATTGTATTTGACTGTAAATAGTAACTTTTCTGCTACTTTCTTGTGTTGCCAGGAAAAACAAAGTGGCAATCAGAAAGGGGATTACACATATGAGACCTTGTTTGAGAGCAAGAGATGTTAATAAGGATATCAGAGGACAGTTGTCGATGATTGATGAGGTTACGTTCAGGGAGCATTTTTATGAGGATTGTCCGTATTATGCAGGAAGAATCGACAAGAAGGCCCGTTGCATGCAGCGGTATTGTGCCTAGAATGATGAGAATGAAATTTTCTCTC
>JAQYAI010000014.1 GCA_029227655.1 bacterium
TCCCCTCTAACATACTTCCCTAATAAGTTTCTATGATTTCTGTGAAAATTTGTCGGATTAAAAAGGTATTTACTATCTACACCTGATACTCTATGCTCCAACTCATAAGTTTCACAAACAGCTTCTGGTTCGTTATCACAATGTCTACCAATAAAACATCTTCCCTTATACCAAAACTCTGGAATAAACTCGCATCGCCCTGTTGGTAGTTTCTGCTTTCGCACTGAGTACCCCATAGAATATCGATTTAACATACTTTGATGGTTATGTACCTTGATTAAATTATCAGATAATCGATTGCACTCAAGACCATCAACAATATCATATTTTTCTCTTCTTTTTAGTAACCCTAAATTTATCTGTGCTGCCATCTCCAACTCCAATGGAAACTCCTTAAACCTTCGAAAGAATTCAACATCCTCATTCGAGTAATAGTAGGTAGTACCATTTTTTACATCCCTGACTATAGTACCATTATCATACACTTGAATTACTGTCATGCCATCAGACATCGAAAACTGCTCTTTAGGTGGATTACAGACATAAGAACTAAAGTCAGACGAAATAAAATCACAGTTTTCATAATCATCTTGAAACGATCCTAAACTGTATGTTCCGGCATTACTACCAATCTTATCGATGTTATAACCCCTCTCTAAATACTTTTGATAAAGACCAAAGAAACGATTGAATGCATCCAGAACTTTCTTTTCTGGTATCAATTCCCCATCATAGTAAATATAAGATACTTCATCGATAACCGACCTTTTGGAATATAAATATGCTCTCATCAAATCAGATGTTATATTTGCCCACTTAACATACTCATCTACACCAGTCATATCTTTACGAAAAACTAAGCTATTGTAATTCATGAAATCACACCCTTTCTTTCAGATACCAAATTATTTTCATGTGAATAATTTTGAAAAAGCATGAAAAAAGTACTCAGACTCAATTAAGAATCTGAATACTCTATTTATGATTTATACACAATATACGTAAGCGATTCAAAACAAGGCGTATGGCTATCACAGCAAATACATGCTACAATAGCCATACGCCTATTTCTTTAGGTGTTTCTTATGTTTCTGTGCCAACCGGCATTCTTTCGGAAGTTCATCCGACCACGGAAGTAATCGATCGATCTCTTCCGGATGATTGTGAAAATCATTGTTGGGCATTTGCACCAATATATAACGGAAATATTCATATACATTTAATCCGTTCGCTTTTGCACTCTCTGCTAATGTATATGCAACTGCACTTGCCGTGGCTCCTTTCGGAGTGTCTGCAAATAACCAGGAGCGTCTGCCTGTTGCAAATGGGCGGATGTGGGATTCGCATAAGTTATTTGAAATTTCCAAACGGCCATCTTCTAGGAAGGTTTCTAACTGTGCTCTGTGGCCGATTGCATAATTCAATGCTTTGGTAAGCTTTTCATTTGTGGTTGGGATTTCACCCGTTTTCTTACACCACGACCAGAAGGCATCTAGAGCTGCACGGGATGCAGTCTGACGCTTTTCTTTCTTCTCTTCATAAGAGAGTTCGTTTCTTTTCTTTTCTATAAGGAAGAGGGCGTCTATGTATTCCCTTGCTTCCGCACCTTTGGATCCCGGGATCTCCTTTCCTTTTGTATCCAGAGGGATACTTTCTATGAAGTATCTTCTGCAGTGAGACCAGCAAAAGTTATGCCGGATATCCTCATTACCAAGGTATTCATATGCATTATAAGCATCCGTGGTCAGGTATCCGTGGAAACCTTCCAGAAGCTTCCGGGCGATTTCCTTTTTTCTGGTCCTCGAATAAAAGAAGTAGGTAGCATTTAATGCTTCACATGCACCACTCTGGATCACCCACATATAGGAGTTGGTACTTGGTGCACGTCCTTCCTCTTTGTTTACCTGGATCCTTGTTTCGTCCATATGCAGTATCTCACAGGACATGAGTACTTCATGCATACGGTCATAGATCGGGGTAAGCCATTCCTCACAGCATCGGATGACCCAGTATGACAGCTGGGAGCGGGATGCTACAAGCCCCATTCCGTATAGTTCCCTCTCCATACGATTCAGCGGAACACCCATGCCATACTTCTGATGCAGGATATGTCCTACAAGCGAAGCTGTTGCAATGGAATGTGACAGGACATTTGCAGGTATGGCTGCTTTTTCAAAATGCTGGTTTGGATTATCACTTCCATCGGTTCCACATTTGGTACATTTTGCAATCTGACGGACAATCTGTTTTACAATCAGTCGGGCAGGCTTAAATTCCACTTCCGTTCGCACGACTTCTTTTCCAATGACTGTAAGAGGACTTCCGCATTTACTACAGGTATCTTCTTCATTGATGATATATTCCTCGATCTCTTTTGGTAACCCGTCCAGCATTTCCTGACGTACACCGGGTTTACGGGGAGTTCTTTGGTAGGAAGGAACAACGATCTTTTCCTTCTCCTGTTCCAGAATTTCTGCCAGTTCTTCATTTGTTTCAAACAGACTTAACTGTCCTGGAAACTGGGTTGCTTCTGACGAGCGTCCAAATCTCTGCTTTTTCGCATGTAATAATGCCTGGAGCATACCTTCAATCTGGATATTCTGTCTGCGGATGGTCTCATCCTTTTTTTCAATCTCTTTCTGCTGATTTATGATTTCTTTATTCTGTTTTTCAACTAATGCACGGAGCATGATAAGTTCTTCTTGTTCTGTCATTGGAATACCTACCTTAAAATTTTCTAAGATAATTATACCAGAAATCCGACCAAAAAGATACGGCACAAACCCTTAAAAAACGCCGATTTTATAAGGGTTTGTGCCGATATTTTCGTTGATTTGATGGTGCTAAAAACAGCAGTTTTCACTTGACATTTTCACATCATGATGTGCTTTTTTCTGTTCGATGGAAAGTCCGTCTAAAAGCCATTTTAACTGTTGCTGTGTTACTTCCTTTACTTCGTCCGGTGTTCTTGGCCATTGAAACTTCATACCATCCAGAAGTTTCTTGCTGGCAAGTATAAAACCATTATGATCATATCGCAGGACCTTGATTGCATTTCTCTTTTTGTTGCAGAAAACAAAGACACAGTCGCCTGCATAAGGATCCAGCTTGAATTGTGCAGATACCAACGCAGATAAGCTTTCTGTTTGTTT
This sequence comes from bacterium, assembly GCA_029227655.1. GTDB lineage: Bacteria > Bacillota > Clostridia > Lachnospirales > Lachnospiraceae > Allocoprococcus. The sequence goes on from JAQYAI010000014.1 coordinate 3,153, forward strand.
TCTGAAATCTGTAGGGCCACATGCGAAATAAATATGTGTGGCTGTGTTTGTGAATGTCTCTAACATGGATGTTGTACCTGGCGTATAAAATATGCTGCCAGGTCTGCATCCTCCTTTGACATAATATCAAAATGCATCTCATTCCATGCGATATGTAGAGAAGAACGAAAGTTGTCTGACTGTAATGGTGCAGTTTGCGTAACCTCTACAAAAACAGGCATTGTTTCTTCTGATGTTTCGCTCTGTTTCTTCTCTAATCGATTTTTCCAGTAATAAAAGCTTGGTGATGACACATGGTTTTCTTTACACCATCTCTTTACAGAAAGTCCACTGGACAGACACTCTTGTATGCGTTGCTGCCAGAGCATTGCTTTTTCTTCATCCATGAAACTCCTCCTTTTATTTCTTTTGGAAGTAGTTTAACAGAATGAATGGCAGAAGGCGATACGCCTTGTTTTGAATCGCTTACACAATATACTATGTAAAAACATTATTTTACCAATCACTTTTAACGTCATATTTCATCTGTCTAAAGCGTTATATTGCAACTAAAATAAAATGGTACAACGTAGAAAGGATGGTTATGTATGAAACTCAATAAGCTCCTCACCAAAATTCAAGAATTACTTGATGAGAGAAATTGGACTCTTTATAGATTATCAAAAGAAGCAAATATACCATATTCATCCTTAAACTCACTATTTCTAAAAAATAATCAACCAACCGTATCTACTCTTGAAAAAGTATGTGATGGGTTTCATATCACCTTATCGGAATTCTTCTCAGAGGATACTCCATATAGGGATGAAACACCACTTATTACGGAAGATGAAAAAGTAATACTCAATACTTTTCGTAATCTCAGCAAAAAAGACAAACAAAAATATTTGGAAATCATGAAAATACTGAACAACTAATGCTCTTAATCAGCATAATACCCATTATCCGAAAAATACTCATCAATCTTACGGATTAATCTACATTTTGGATTATCATCTCCTGGGGTCATGTTTAATTTACATGAACCTTTACAATGAAATGATGCTGAGCAATTATCTGGGTCACAAGCGTCTGGTCTCTTATATTTATGTCCTAATGGATATAAAGTCTGAGTATTTAATGCTTCTACTAAATTATCACAGGTCATGATGTTGGCAATAGGCTTTCCTACACAAGTCTGGCATGGGTGAATATCACCATTGGTACTA
>JAQYAI010000015.1 GCA_029227655.1 bacterium
GACAATGAATAAGGATCTGACGGTAGGAAATCCGCAAACAGTTCTTTGGAAATTTTGTTTACCCCTATTTGGAAGTATTATTTTTCAACAATTATATAACATTGCCGACAGTCTGGTCGCCGGAAAATTTGTTGGAGAGAATGCCCTGGCTGCAGTTGGAAACAGTTATGAAATCACATTGATCTTTATTGCTTTCGCATTCGGCTGTAACATGGGCTGTTCCGTGATCGTATCCAAGTTTTTTGGTGCCAAAGATTTTAAAAGAATGAAAACCGCTGTTTATACTGCTTGTATATTCAGCGGTCTTGTCTGCTTCTTCCTAATGCTTCTTGGAATCACAGGTTCTGGTATACTGCTAACATTAATCCGAACCCCGTCCGAGGTATTTGCCGACTCCAAATTATATCTGGATATTTATGCATGGGGATTGCCTTTCGTATTTTTCTACAATATTGCAACCGGTATTTTCTCCGCACTTGGGGATTCCAAAACACCTTTTTACTTTTTAGCTGTATCTTCCCTGTCCAACATAGCCGTAGATATATGGTTCGTAAAAGGTTTCCATATGGGAGTTGCCGGAGTAGCATGGGCAACCCTTCTCTGTCAGGGGATCAGCTGCAGCTTCGCAATGACTGTTGTATTTTGCAGACTACATAAAATTGAAAGCAAAGAAAAAGTTCCTGTTTTCGACCTGCAGATTCTGAAACAGATCATAATGATCGCAGTTCCAAGTACCTTGCAACAAAGTTTTATCTCATTGGGAAATATTGCTATTCAAAGCATCATCAATGGATTTGGTGCACCGGTCATGGCTGGATATTCCGCAGCCGTAAAATTAAATAATCTGGTCATTACTTCATTTACCACTCTTGGAAATGGAATCTCCAATTATACGGCACAAAATCTGGGTGCGGGAAAATTATCACGCATCAAACAAGGCTTTCATGTTGGTATTAGATTAGTATGGATGCTGAGTTTCCCACTATTTCTCCTCTACTTCTTTGGTGGAAATATTGTGTTGAAACTCTTTATCGAGGAACCTACAGAACTTGCAATGCAGACAGGTATCGCCTACTTAAAAATTCTCTCACCTTTCTATTTTGTAGTCTCTGCAAAATTGGTGGCAGACGGTATTTTAAGAGGTGCAGGAAAGATGAAGCATTTCATGACATCAACTTTTACCGACTTGATTTTGCGTGTTCTTCTGGCATTCTGCTTTTCTAAAACAGCGTTGGGAGCGACCGGAATCTGGTGTGCATGGCCGATAGGATGGTGCGTTGCAACCATGTTATCCATTCGGTTCTATCATCACGGCCCTTGGATCACTCCAAACGATCACGCATAAAGTGTGAAGGGGCACTTACATGCCCCTTCCAATACATTTTCTTTATCGATTTATGAAAGCAGTTGCAAAATCTGCTCTATATTTTTCTTTCCAAATGTCACCTTGTCCTCATTAATGACAAGACAAGGCACACTCATGACATTATACTTCTCTTTTTTATCGCCAAAATGATTGATATCATAAACCTCTGCACTGACAAGCGGATTCATGGATGCTATCTTCTGAGCTGCCGTTACAAGCTCAGGACACATCGTACAGGAAAGAGAAACCAATATTTGCATATGAATTTCTTTTCTTATGTTTCCTATCTGCTCTTTCAGTGATTCGTCAATGGACTGGCCAGTCCCTGCTGCATTATATAGGCCAAGGACAAAGGAAGTAAATTCATGTCCGCCAGGCACACCATGGAAAGCAAGGCCTGTATCCGAATGATCCTGTCTGAAGATGCGTACACAAGGTGTCTCTTTTTCCGTGTGTTCTCTGACCACCTCAACCGACAGCTTATCTGTAAGCTTGGCCATTGTTCTTACATAATTCTCAAGTTCTTTTGATAACGGCTTTTCATTCAGATACAATTTAAGCAATAACGGATGTTCCATTTTAGAAAAAACTGCTTTTAACTGAACTTTTGTATCTGCATCGAACAGGGTATCGTCCTTGTTTTCGGTTTCCTTACTGTCTTCTGCTGACTCCTGTCTGGCATTGTCTTTTCGTTTTGCTTTTCGGCCTGTTTTTTTCTGCATGGCAGCCGCATAACGTTCCAATTCCGTAGCCGCTATGGCTCCATCTCCTACTGCTGTCACTACCTGCCGCAGATTTTTCACACACACATCACCTGCCGCATATAGACCGTCCACATTTGTTTTTTGCTGTTCATCCGTCTCTACATATCCTTTTTCATCGAGTTTTACGATATTTTTTACAAACTCCGTTTCTGGTTCGTATCCTGCGAATACGAAAATACCAAAGGTTTCTCCATTCTTGGCCTTATACTCTGTTACTTCTCCTGTTTTTATATTTTTGTATTTCAATAATCTCAGCGCGGTATCGCCTTCTGCACTGACAACGATTGTGTTGGTAAGCACCGTTATTTTTTCATGATTCTTTGCCATATCCGCAATGCTTTTGGCACAGGAAAAATCATCTCCTCGTATGAAAATGGTCACATGCTTTGCATATCTCGTCAGAAATATACTTTCTTCCGCGGCCGCATATCCACCTCCTATGACAAATACTTCTTTTCCTGTAAAAAATTCTCCGTCACAGGTCGCACAGTATGCAACACCATGTCCCTTGAACTCATTTTCTCCTTTGAATCCAATCTTTCTCGGATGTGCTCCTGTCGCAAGAAGGATTCCAAAGCAAAAAAGCTCTCCTCTATTTGTAATTACTTTTTTAATATCTCCTGTCAAATCAAAACCTGTCGCTTCCGCAAGTATAAATTCTGCTCCAAAAGCTTCTGCCTGCTTACGCATAGTTTCTGTCAGATCCTTCCCACTGGTTTTAAACACACCGGGAAAATTTACCACTTCAGAGGTTATGGTAATCTGTCCTCCAAAACGTTCCTTTTCCACAATCAGCACACGATATTTTGCACGGGCAAGGTAAATTGCTGCAGCAAGCCCCGCAGGACCTCCGCCAATGATAATTACGTCATATAAATTGTCCATCATAATTGTCCTACAAGATCAAGGCTCGGTTTCAGTGTTGCTGCTCCTGGCTGCCATTTTGCCGGGCAGACCTCATCTCCATGTTCATATACAAACTGGCTCGCCTGCACTTTTCTGAACAATTCTTCTGCATTTCTACCCACATTTCCTGCATTTACTTCATAGGCTACAATTTTTCCTTCCGGATTTACTATAAATGTTCCTCTCTCTGCGACTCCGTCTGACTCAATATAGACTTCAAAATCTTTCGAAAGTGCATGTGTCGGATCTGCCAGCATCGGATATTGAATCTTTTGTATTCTCTCTGATGCATCATGCCATGCTTTGTGTACAAAATGTGTATCACAGGATACGGAATAAATTTCACAGCCTATTTTTTGAAATTCACTGTATTTATTCGCCAGATCTTCTAATTCTGTAGGGCAGATAAATGTGAAATCTGCCGGATAGAAAAAGAAAACATTCCACTTTCCCTTCAAATCTTCTTTTGTTACGGTTTTAAACTCATTGTTCTGGTACGCCTGTACCGAAAAATCACTCACTTCTTTATTGATTAATGACATTCTTCCATCCTCCTTTTTTGTCTTACAGTTAGATATAGTTAACTTTATATACAGTTTACCTTATATCTTATCCAACCTTTCATTTTTTATAATTAATTTTAATATTAAACAGCCACGGTAAGCCGTTCAATGCTTTTTCCATTTGCCATTGAGTGCAGTACACATCTGCGCATTTTTTATAGCACTTAAATTTTCTCTTTGCATTTTCTTCATCGCCATACACTTTCCAGCATCCAATACATTTATATCCTTCCGCGCGATTATCAATAAATCCCTTTACATCTTCTGGTGGATACCCCAGAAACAACCCAATTTCATGTGGAAATTCTTTTGTTTCATTCAATCTTTTGCTTAACTGCACAATGCATTTTCCAGGATTATCTACAGGATATCCATAAGCTTCTAACAATTCTGATACTTCTTTTACTGCAAAATCGTTCTGTAACTTCCCTGGTCTATAAATATACAGAAGTACTCTTCCTTTTGCCAAACGCAAAGGAATGATTCTGACTCCCTTCGGTACAATTCTGTGGTTCAAAGATCTCAGTGCTTCCATCAGTTCCTTTTTATCTGTATACGGACAGCCAAATAAATTTGCCGTCTTTAGCCCGGCAAGTGTCGGAGAACCATGACGGATAATCATCTCATCGGACATTCCACTACCTCCTATCCAAAATTCTCTTCTAGAATGTTTTTCAATGCCGATATGGAGCTGGTATGGGAACGTATCACCTTTACATTTCGTCCTTTTGTTACATTTAATGCATTCCTTACCATCTTATGTGATACTGTACTCGTAAAAAGCACCATAAGATCCGGACTTCCGATCCCCTTCAGACTACTTAGCTGCTTTGGAAACACTTTTGCATCACACTGATATTCCTGACACAAATCCTTATACTGGCGTACCATACATTCATTTCCACCGATAATTACTACGCTCATAAATCATTCTCCTTTCTGAATTAGTTCTGACTAACTCTGCATTTTAAATAAAACGCCTACTCAGGCGCTAACAAATAATCTTGTAATTAGTTTCATCTAACTAATTTATATAATATATGACGTCTACCCTATCGTCAATTCTTTTTATCCATATTGAAAAATCTTATCCATTAAGAAAAACAGCAGGTTGTTTCTCTATCCGAAGTGCAACCTGCCGTTTCCATTTTTATTCTACATTTTTCAATGCTTCATCCATTGGAATTTTCCTGATTCGCCTGAAATCCAGAACCATCACGATCAAATTTCATCAAAGTAATTTCTTTGATCTTTTTGCCTCCTGAAAGACCGTATTTTTTCATCCCCTGTTCTATCATCTTCTCAACCAGTGAATAATCTAATTGCACCGTAGAATCGTCTTCTAATTCTACTAGACAACTTTGACATTTCTTTTTCTTATGATCACACAATTGATATGCAGACCCTCTTTTCAAAGCCCCAACTTTTTCCAGTGCCTCTACCGTCCGGTAAACAGTCGAAATTCCAATTCCAGGATCTTTTTTCGTTGCAAGAATATAGACCTCTTTATAGCAGCTACAGTTTCCATCCAGAATAATATCGATCAACACTTTTCTTTGTTTCGTGATTCGAAACCCTTGTTTTTTTAACTGCTCAATCACTTTATCTTTCTTCATGACAATGTCCACAACAATGCTTGCAATTTTGTCCGCATTGTAAAGATTTTCCAGCTTTTTTATCCTTTACCATGCTTCGAATTACAAGTCCAACCACTCCTACAAGTAAAACACATACGATTACTGTTCCCATAGATTCTACCTTCTTTCTTTATATGGACGAAACAGCAGGTAAAGGAAAGCGATGACCAGTACAAATGCTACCACTGTTCCAATTCCAAATGTTCCAATCGTTACCAGTGTTCCAATCTGATATACACAAAGGGAAACTACATAAGCAAGAATGGTCTGATATCCGATTGCAAACCAGAACCATTTCGTATTGTTCATTTCACGTTTTATTGCTCCCATTGCTGCGAAACACGGTGCGCACAGAAGGTTGAATACCAGGAATGAATATGCGGAAGCCTGCGTAAAGGAACCAGCAAGTGTTCCCCAGATTTCCACACCATCTTCTGCTACTTCACCAAATCCGTAAAGGATACCGAATGTTCCTACCACATTTTCTTTTGCAACAAGACCTGTAATTGCTGCAACAGCGGCTTTCCAATCACCCCATCCAAGCGGAGTAAAGAGCCATGCAATTGCAGATCCGATGGAAGCAAGGATACTGTGATTCATATCTTCTACCATTCCAAAGCTTCCACTTTCAAAGCCAAAGCTCTGTGCGAACCATACAAAAATAGTCGAAAGGAGAATAATTGTTCCCGCTTTCTTAATAAAAGACCATCCACGCTCCCATGTACTTCTGAGCACATTTCCTACTGTTGGTAAATGATAAGCCGGAAGTTCCATAACGAACGGAGCTGGATCTCCTGCGAACATCTTTGTTTTCTTTAAAATAATACCCGAACAGATAATTGCTGCAATTCCTACAAAATACGAACTCGGTGCGACCCACGGAGCCCCATCAAATAACGCACCTGCAATCAGTGCGATGATCGGCAATTTTGCTCCACAAGGAATAAATGTCGTTGTCATGATCGTCATCTTACGGTCTCTGTCATTTTCAATCGTTCTGGACGCCATAACACCTGGAACTCCACATCCAGTACCAATCAGCATTGGAATGAACGATTTTCCAGAAAGCCCAAATTTACGGAAGATACGGTCCATGATAAACGCAATACGTGCCATATAGCCACAGCCTTCCAAGAATGCAAGGAAGAGGAATAATACCAGCATCTGTGGAACGAAACCAAGAACTGCACCAACACCACTGATAATACCATCAACCAAAAGTCCGGTTAACCAGTCTGCACATCCAATCGCTTCCAGTCCGTTCTGTGCTGTCGGAATGATCCACTCACCAAATAACGTGTCATTGGTCCAGTCGGTAAGAATTGAGCCAACCGTTGTTACAGACACATAATATACAATGAACATTACAAGTGCAAAGATCGGCAGAGCCAGGAAACGATTCGTTACAATACGGTCAATCTTATCCGACGCAGACATCTGTTTCTTCACACGTTTCTTATAGCAGTCTTCAATGATGCTTCCAATATAGTGATAACGTTCTCCTGTAATGATACTCTCCGCATCATCATCCATTTCTTTTTCACAGCTTGCAATATCTTCTTCAATGTGTTCTAAAAGTGCTTTGTCAAGTTTCAGGCTTTCCTGTACTTTCTCATCACGTTCAAAAAGCTTTACAGCATACCATCGCTCCATACTTGCATCCACACGTCCTGTGATTGCTTCTTCAATATGTGCAATCGCATGTTCCACGCAGCCTTCAAACCTATGCGCCGGCTGAATACTCTTCTTGCTCTTTGCAATCGCAACCGCACGCTGAATCAACTGATTGATTCCTTCTCCTTTCAGCGCTGAAATCTCAACGACCTTACAGCCTGTATCTTTCGAAAGACGATCTATGTTCAGCTCTTCTCCATTCTTTCTCACCAAGTCCATCATATTTACTGCGATGATGACTGGAATTCCAAGTTCCGTAAGCTGCGTCGTCAGATACAGATTTCTCTCTAGATTTGTTCCATCAATGATATTGATGATCGCATCTGGCTTTTCACTGATCAGGAAATTTCTAGATACCACTTCCTCCAAAGTATATGGTGACAGGGAATATATTCCCGGCAGATCCACCAGGATTGCTTCCTCACCTTTGGTTGTATATCCTTTAATTTTCCCTTCTTTTTTCTCTACCGTTACTCCAGGCCAGTTTCCTACAAACTGATTAGAACCGGTCAGAGCATTGAACAATGTCGTTTTTCCACTGTTCGGGTTACCTGCGAGTGCAATTTTAACTTTCATATGCTTCCTCTCTTTCCAATTATTTATAACAAATATTTTTTAGTTTAAACTAACCAATGTGTAAAAAATTAACGCTACTGCACTTCTACCATTTCCGCATCTGCTTTTCTCAAAGATAATTCATAGCCTCGGACTGTTATTTCTATCGGATCACCAAAGGGCGCCACTTTCCTTATGTAGATTTCCACATTTTTCGTGATTCCCATATCCATGATTCTGCGCTTTACTGCGCCTTCTCCATGAATCTTCACAACCTTGACGGTCTGACCGCATTTTGTCTCTTTTAATGTAGCCATTTCTCATTTCCTCCTTATATCATGATTTTACGCGCCATTTCTTTGCTGATTGCCACTCGTGAGTCTTTCACCTTTACGATCAGATTCCCATTGATTTCTGATACAACTGTGACAAATCCTCCCATTACAAACCCCAGCCTTTCTAAAAAGCGCCTGGTCTCATCCTGTCCGCCAATCTTTCTGATTCGAATCTCCTGGCCAACTCCAGCCATCGATAAAGGCATCATAATCCACCTGCTTTCGTTTTTCATAAATAGTATCAGTTATTTCTTACGTTAGTTAGTATATTCTTACCTATGTTAGATGTCAATAATTTTAATTGAGAATATTTTTCATTAAACTGGTATTCTGTACATTTGGAATTTTTTTCTTGCATTCCTTTTTTCTACTTGTTAAAATGAAATAAACAAAAAGTAGTACGGACTAACCCTCTGTGAAAGGAGAATTCTATGCGCCATAACAAATCTTCTGAAGACTATATGGAAACCATATTACTATTAAGCAGAAAACTACCTGTGGTACGTTCTATTGATATCGCTACAGAACTAAATTTTTCCAAACCAAGTGTCAGCGTTGCCATGAAGAACCTTCGCGAAAATGACTGCATTGTAGTAAGTCAGGCTGGATTCATTACCTTGACCGAAAAGGGAATGCAAATTGCAACCAGCATTTATGAACGGCATGAAGTACTTTCCAACTGGCTGATTTCTCTCGGCGTTGACCCAGAGACTGCCACAGCAGATGCCTGTGAAATGGAACACCAGATCAGTGATGAAAGTTTTCAGGCCATGAAGAAGTTTATCGAAGAACACTCTGTTTCAGCAAATAACCACAAAAAGGAAAAGACGGCAGAATAAACCGTCTTTTCCTTTTTTCATCAATTTCCGTAATATATCAATTATTTATTCATACCTCTCATCAATCACTCGTTTAGTCTTCTTCTCACTTCTCGGCAGCAGTCCAATTTCTACTACCTTCACAAGTGGTGTGAATCCAATCTTGCTCTTGACTCTTGCCGCAATACGTTTTGCAAGATCTAAGAAATTTACGCTTCCATTCGTTTCAACATAGATACGCATCGTATCTTTTCCATCCAGATGGGAAATACGAATCTGATATTCACTGGATGTTTCCGGAAATTCATTCAAAATTTCTTCAATCTGGCTTGGGAATACATTTACCCCTTTAATCTTCATCATATCGTCCGTTCTTCCCATGATCACATCAAGTCTAGGATACTTGCTTCCACATGGGCATTCTCCAGGAATAATACGCGAAAGATCGTGAGTACGATAACGAATGAGTGGTGCACCCTCTTTTACAAGTGTTGTAATCACAATTTCTCCCATCTCTCCGTCCGGCACTGGTTTCTGTGTAACCGGGTCAATGATCTCTATGTAAAGATAATCATCCCAGTAATGCATCCCCTGATTTTCCTTACAGCTGATTCCAATTCCAGGGCCATAGATTTCCGTCAGTCCATAGATATCATACAGTTCGATTCCAAGTTCTTCTGAAATACGTTTTCTCATGGTATCGCCCCACCGTTCTGAACCGATGACACCTTTTTTCAGATGAATCTTATCTTTTAATCCACGCTTTTCGATTTCTTCTGCCAACAATAAGGCATAAGAAGAGGTAGAACACAAAACAGTTGACTGCATATCTTGCATCATTTGCAGCTGTTTATCTGTATTACCAGGTCCCATCGGAATGACCATAGCACCTAATTTTTCGGCACCATTCTGAAATCCGATCCCAGCTGTCCAAAGTCCATATCCCGGTGTGATCTGAATACGGTCTTTGTTTGTAATTCCTGCCATCTCATAACAGCGGGCAAACATAATTGCCCAGTCATCAACGTCTTTCGCTGTATAAGGGATAATGACCGGAACTCCTGTGGTTCCTGAAGAAGAATGAATACGGACAATTTTTTCTTCCGGAGCTGTCATTAACCCCAGTGGATAGGCTTCCCGTAAATCATCCTTTTCTGAAAATGGGAGCTTTTCAAACTCTTCCTGTGAGGAAATACCTGAAATTCCTGCTTCTTCCAGTTTCTTACCATAGAAGCTTCCTGCGCGCCGCAGAGCCTCTATCTGCTTATTGACTTGTTGCATCTGTAATTCTGAAATCTGCATTACATTTCCTCCTTTTTTCTATAATCTTTTGCACAATCCAGTGCTTTAAAATTCAGTTCGTGGAATTTCTCCGGAACTTTTTTCCGAATCATTTCTTTCAATTCATCTTCCGTAATTCCAAGTGAACCACTAAAAACCGCCACTCCAAGAAGAAATACATTCAGTGCTTTTGTTGTACCAATTTTCTGACAGGCATCTTCTGTATCTGCAACGACCAGATTTGTCACTTTTGATGCCAGATAATCAAGCATTTCTCTTCCATGATAATCAGAACCTGTAAGTGTAGCCATGACCGGCATCACCTCTTTGGCACTTACAATCATCTGCCCATCCGCCTTTAGGTAAGGAAGCATTCGCACGGCTTCCCCTGGTTCAAATGCGATAATAATATCTGCTTCGCCTTCTCCAATCATCGGTGTCTGAATGCCTTCACCAATGCGGATATGGCTGAATACACTTCCACCTCTCTGGGACATGCCAATAGTCTCTGCGCTCATGACCAGAAGTCCCTTTTCCATCGCTACAGAAGAAATCAGTTTCGAAGCAAGGACTGTCCCCTGACCTCCGACCCCGCAGAGAATAATGTTCTTATTCATTCTGGTCACCTCCTGTAATTGAATGAACCGGGCAGACCTGACCGCAAAGTCCACATCCGGTGCAGAGAGAAGTGTCTATGTTCACCTGTCCATCTTTCAGAAGAATTGCCGGGCATCCCAATTCATGGATACATTTCTTACAATGAATGCACGCGTCCTCTTTGACATATAGCGCCTGATTCGGCCTAGTAACCGCAATACATGGCGATTTGAAAATGATTGCTTTTACACCTGGTCTTACCGCTGTTTCTTTCACGCACTGAACTGCCTTATCGAGTTCGAATGGATTTACCGTCTCTACTACTTCTAATCCAATTCCACGAAGGACGGCTTCTATGTTGACCTTTTGGACAATTTCGCCCATCATCGTGCGGCCGGTGCCCGGATGTGGCTGGTGCCCGGTCATTGCCGTTGTGGAATTATCTAAAATAACGACGGTCAGATTCGCCTGATTGTAAACGGCATTTACGATTCCTGTAATCGCCGATGCAAAAAAGGTGGAATCACCGACAAATGCAAAACATGCGGTATCGGGTTCGACTTTCCCGATTCCCTGTGCGATATTGATTCCGGCACCCATGCAAAGACAAGTATCTACCATGTCAAGTGGCATTGCATTTCCCAGCGTATAGCATCCGATATCCCCACAAAATACACTCTTCTTCCCTTTCATTGCCTGTTTGACCGCATAGAACGAGGCACGGTGCGGGCATCCGGCACAAAGGACAGGTGGCCGGACCGGAAGATTTGGCGCATCCTCCAGTATATTCTGCATTGTTATTTGCATTCCAAGGAATTCATAAATATTCTGCTTTACACTCAGTCTTGTGTTTTCTCCAGCCTGCTTTACATGATAAGACAGCTTTCCACAAATTTTTACAGGAAGATGATATTTCCCGCAAATGCGGAGCATTTCTCTCTCCAGAACTGGATCTAATTCTTCGATACAAAGCACCTCATCCAGTCCTGTAAGGAATTCCACCGCCATTTTTTCTGGAAATGGGAACGGTGTTCCAACTTTAAAAAGACGGACATTTTCTATTTCTTTCAAAGTTTCTGCTACATATGTAAAGCTGACTCCGGAAGTAACAACACCTTTCTTCGCTTCCTTTGCTTCTACAATTTTATTTCGATGATACGAAGAAAAATCATCCGCAATCTGTACATTTCTTTCTTCTATTTTCAGGTGATTTTGATAAGAAAGACGTGGGAAAATGACCCAACGTTTTGTATCTCTGACAAATCCATCCGGACAATGTGCTTCGTATTCCCCTGGTCCTTTCACATCCACAGCTGCATATCCATGGCAGACTCTGGTCGTAGGGCGCAGGAATACCGGTGTATGATATTTTTCTGAATAGGCAAATGCCTCCTGCACCATCTCATACGCTTCCTGCACCGAAGACGGATCAAAACACGGCACTTTAGAAAATGCTGCAAATGTTCTTGTATCCTGCTCTGTCTGTGAAGAAATCGGGCCCGGATCGTCCGCAACAAGAATGACAAGACCACCCTTTACTCCGATATATTCCAGGCTCATGAGCGGATCTGCCGCCACATTCAAGCCGACCTGCTTCATCGTCACAAGAACCCTTGCCCCGGAATAAGCAGCTCCTGCTCCAAGTTCCAGCGCTGCTTTTTCATTTACTGACCATTCTACATAAATATCTCCTGTCCTTCTTTTCGCAATCGTCTCCAATACTTCTGTAGAAGGTGTTCCCGGATAGCCGGCTGCTACGTTTACCCCAGCAGCAATCGCCCCCATCGCAATTGCTTCATTTCCCATCAAATATTCTTTTTGCAAACAAATCACCTCTGTTCTCTCATTCACGTATGTTATCCAAATTAATTCTTATCCGAAAATACCTCCGATAAAGACATAAGAAATCAAGTACATAATCGCCGAAGCAAGAAATACTCCACATACAATTGCTCCGAATGTCTTTTTCTTATCCATTCCAAGAAGTGCCGCAATCAGCGAGCCGGTCCATGCCCCTGTCCCTGGAAGAGGAATTCCAACAAAGAACAAAAGTCCCCAGAATTCGTATTTCTCAATTCTGTCCTTTTTACTCATAGCCTTTTTTTCCAGCTTTTCTACCAGCGGGCGAAAATATTTTGTCCCACGCATCCAGTCAAAAATAGGGCAGATCAATAACAGGATAAACGGAATCGGCAACAAATTTCCAATAATACACAAAGGCATTGCGACATTCACCGGAACATCAAGAAAAGCCGGTCCGGCAGCCAGAAGTCCGCCTCTTAATTCTAGAATCGGAAAAAGAGAAATGATGAATACCACTACTTCTTTTGTTAATTTTCCCCCTAAATTTACAACAAACCACTCAACTAACTTTTCTGTCATTCTTATACTCCTATTTATTCATATATTTTCTAAGGAAGGCAAATAATTCTTCCATCTCTTTGCGTGTTCCGACCGTCACACGCATGTAATCCCTGATGCGTTCCTGATTCCAGTAACGCACATAAATTCCCGCTTCTTTCAATGCACAGAATAATTCTCCGGCATCATAGTCCGGATGTGACACAAAAAGGAAATTTCCACTTGGTTTTGGAAATACAAACCCAAGCTCGGCAAACTGCCCGGCCGCCCAGTCCCTTGTTGCAACTATTTTATCAACAACTTCTTCAAAATATACTTTATCCTTTACCGCTTCCACACCATATACCAAGGACGTCTTGTTCATAGTATAAGAATTAAAAGAGTATTTTGCATCATTCAGATATTTGATCAGAAGCGGACTTGCAATCGCATATCCAATACGCATTCCTGCCATAGAACGGGCTTTAGAAAATGTCTGTGTAATAATCAGATTCTCATATTTATCAAGCAGTGCCATTGCTGATTCTCCCGCAAAATCAATATATGCTTCATCCACAATTACGATGACATCCTGATTGTGCTGTAAAATATCTTCCACAAATTCCAGATTCTCATAAATAGAGGTCGGCGCATTTGGATTTGGGAAAATCACACCACCATTTTCCCCATAATAGTCTTCTTTTCTGATACGAAAATTCTCATCCACAGGTTTACACTCATATGGAATACGGTATAAATCTGCCCATACTTTATAGAACGAATATGTAATATCCGGGAAGAAAATCGGTTTCTCTGAATTAAAAAATGTCAAGAAACACATTGCAAGAACATCATCTGATCCAACCCCGACAAAAACCTGATCTTTGCCAACCTGGTAGTAATCTGCAAGTGCAGATACAAGGCTGTCCGATGTCGGGTCGGGATATAAACGCAGAGAATCCATCTGCGTTTCCATCTCTTTCATGGCACAAAGTACCCCCGGTGCCGGCGGATATGGATTTTCATTTGTATTTAATTTGATGACCTTTGTCTGTGGCTGTTCTCCCGGAACATATGGCTCCACCCTTCTGATATTTTTTTCAAATTCTTTCATGTTCTTTTCCATTCTTATTTATATACGGCTGCCAGCTCTTTGAATTTTGGCAGAGAGTTTACGATTGTTTCGTAAGCAACACAATATGCGATTCTGACATAGCCAGGACAGCCAAAAGAACTTCCCGGAACAATCAAAATGTTGTATTTCTTCGCTTCATTACAAAATGCTTTGTCATCTTCAATTGGAGATTTAACAAATAAATAGAACGCTCCCTGTGGTTTTACACATTCGAATCCCATTTCTTTCAGACCGTTATACAATGTCTCACGGTTTCTGTCATAGTAAGAAATATCTGTTTTTTCATTCAGACATTTTGCAACTACCTTCTGCTGAAGTGTCGGTGCATTAACGAATCCCAAAATACGGTTCGCAACATTGGCTGCTGCAATCACCTTTTCACTTTCTGTCACTTCATCCGGGATTACCAGATATCCAATACGTTCTCCCGGAAGAGAAAGTGATTTACTGTAGGAATACCCTACGATCGTGTTTGCATAATATTTTGTTAAATATGGAACTTCCACACCATCGTACGCAAGTTCTCTGTATGGTTCATCGGAAATCAGATAAATTTCTGTCCCGAATTCTTTCTGTTTTGCTTCCATGATAGCTGCCATTTTTTTGATGGTCTCTTCTGAATAAACGACACCGGTTGGATTGTTTGGTGTATTGACGATGACTGCTTTTGTCTTTGGCGTGATCTTTTCTTCAAATTCATCCAGTTTCGGTTGGAAATCAACCGTATTTGGTGAAATTGCAACTAACACTCCATCAAAATGATTGGTGTAGCTTCTATATTCCCCAAAATATGGTGCAAATGTGATGACTTCATCTCCCGGATTCAGCAAGGTCTTCAAAATAACATTCAATCCTCCTGCTGCACCCACTGTCATCGTAATATTCTTTGCTGCAAATTTTGTTCCGAACCGCTCATTTAAAGAATCAGCAACTGCCTGACGAACATCTTCATATCCTGCATTACTGTTTGTATATCCGTGAAGTACCAGCGAATCTTCTTTCTCCAAAAGCTCTATGATTGCTTCTTTGACAGCCTTTGGTGCTGGCACATTCGGATTTCCAAGGCTGAAATCATAAACATTCTCTGCCCCATATATCTTTGCCAGCCGGGTACCTTCTTCAAACATCGCACGGATTGCGGAACTATTTGCTACCATGCCTTCCATTTTCTTTGAAATCATATTATTCTTCTCCTTCGTAAATATCTGATTTACAAGTTACAGTTCCTTTTTCTATTAAAAATGCCGGATGATAAGAAAGCTTTGCTTTTCTTAATCCTTCCAGTCCCATATCTTCTTCCCTGTTCACAAACTCGTATTTCCCAAGTAATTCGTTCTTAACAAACTGCTGGTTGATCAGCGGATACGCTCCCTGAATGTCTGCAAATGCCTTCTCAATATGAACAATAAAGGTCTTCTCACAGGCCCGTTCTCCTACACAGAATGCGACCACTTCTCCATCAATTCGAAGAAGCCCTCCCCGAAAATGCAGTTCTTCAAAATAGGTCAGCGACTTCTCCGCAACGATGATTTCTGCCATTTGCTCCTCTGGATCTTCTGCCACTTCTTTTTGTAAATACCACTGATGCAGCATCTCGATACATTCTGTTACATTTTCCTTCGAAATCGGTTCATATTCCCATCTTTCCTCATAAGCAGCACATAACCTGTTGATGTGATTACGCTTCGCCTGATATTTCTTACCTGTAAGCGTTGCGAGCTTTTCTACTTCATAAACATAATCAGCATCACCTCTGTCATACTCTATTTCAAAGGTATCCGGGAACCAGGAATCTAATTTCTCAAATTCATCTTCCGTCACCACATAGAATTGAAGCTTCTTGCCTTCCTCTTTCGCCATTGCCATAATCTCTGCGAGTACCTGTCTGACTTTCTCATCTTCTCCGATTGGAAACGCCAAATAGTATGGTGTTTCCTCTGTTCTGCTCCTGAGTAACAGAACATCTTTATAGATCATAAATTCTACCTGATAGAAATCGCTCCAGAGAATCACATTTCCCACAGATTTCGCACAGTTCGCCCCCGGGAACCTGTGCATGTAAGAAGAAATGAGTTCCCAGTCTTCTATCTTTGGTTTACGAAACTGTTCTAACATATATTGCCTCCAATTATATTTTTCCAGTATACCATACTCTTCTTTCTTTTTTAACCGGATTATTTTAATCTAATTACAAATACCGGAAGCGGTGGATCATTTTTACGATTATAATAACTGCTGACGATGACCAGCCAACGTTTGGAATCTAATTCTTTCAGATAGGAAAGCAAGGCTTCCTTCTCTTCATATCCGGTATCTTTCCCACTATAAATGCAAAGATTCATGACACCGCCCACTTTTAGAAGGCCAAGCGCCTGTTCTACTCCTGCAAGACTGGTGCTTACCTTTGTGGAAATGGAATGATCACCGCCTGGGAGGTAACCAAAATTAAAGACGATTACCGAAGCTTCTTCTTTCACATACTGTGTCAGCTTTTCATGACCATCCAGAATCAGTTCAGCCCTGCCTGTAAGCCCCTTTTCTTCCAGTCTCTTTTTCGTATTTTCAATTGCCGTCTTCTGAACATCAAAAACATATACTTTCCCTAATTCGCCGACCATTTTACAGAGAAATTCGGTATCATTTCCATTTCCTGCGGTAGCATCAATACAAATAGCACCTTCTTCTATATACTCTTCCAAAAAATGATGGCAAAATTCCGTAATTTGAAAACGATTGTTCATCCCTCTATCTCCTATAAATGCATGTGATACAAGGATTCGTAGATACCTTTCTTTGCGAGGAGCTCTTCATGGCTTCCTTCTTCTTCGATTCCCTGATCCGTCAGAACCAAAATGCGCTGTGCATTTCGAATCGTTGTCAGTCTATGTGCAATTACAAATGTCGTTCGGTTCTTTGCAAGATTTTCCAGTGATTTCTGTACCACTTTTTCACTTTCATTGTCCAGTGCCGATGTTGCTTCATCAAAAATCAGAATTGGTGGATTCTTAAGAAATACTCTTGCAATAGAAAGTCTCTGCTTCTGTCCTCCTGAAAGCTTCACCCCTCGCTGTCCAATATCGGTATCATATCCATCCGGAAATGCCATGATAAACTCATGTGCATTTGCATTTCTCGCTGCCATAATAACTTCTTCATCCGTCGCATCCGGTTTTCCATATCGAATGTTTTCCATGATCGTTCCGGCGAATAAATAGACATCCTGCTGTACGATTCCGATATTATTACGCAAATCGTCTAATTTTATATCACGGACATCCATGCCGTCTACAAAAACAGCACCCTTTGAAACTTCATAAAATCTTGGTATCAGGCTGCAAAGTGTCGTCTTTCCGGCTCCTGAGGGGCCCACAAGTGCAACGTATTCCCCTGCATTTACCTTCAAATTCACACCACTTAACACCGCATCCTGCGATTCTTCATACTGGAAAGAAACATCTTTGAATTCAATTTCTCCCTTTAATTTGTCTACGGAAACCGCATCTTCTTTATCTGCAATATCTGGTGCAATTGATATAATTTCAAGGAAACGTTCGAAACCTGTATAACCATTCTGGAACTGTTCTGCGGAGTTCACCAGTTTCTTTACCGGTTCTGTAAAGTTATTGATATAAAGTAAGAAGGTAATCAGATCCGTCACATCTACTTTTCCTGTAGTGAGGAATTTGGCTCCGGCAACAAGAACCGCAACCGTCACCAATGTTGTCAGCGCATTCAGTCCTGAATGATACATTCCCATGTACAGATAACTTGTTCTTTTCGCTTTCACAAAGTTATCATTTCCAGCATTGAACTTTTTCATCTCTTCCTTTTCATTTGCAAAGGATTTGACTACCCGGATTCCTGATAAACTGTCTTCGATCTGGCTATTAATATCCGCAATCTTTGCTCTGTTCTGTGCAAATGCTTTCTTCATCTTCTTATTATAATAGACAGCAAACACAAGCATCACCGGCACAAACGCAAACGCAACAAAGGTCAGATTCGTATTGACATTTACAAGAATCACAAAGGAACCTACAATTTTAATGACCGAAATCAACACATCTTCCGGTCCGTGATGCAAAAGTTCACTGATGTCAAATAAATCACTTGTCACTCTTGAAAGCAGATGCCCTACTTTCTGATTATCATAAAATGCAAATGTCAGCTTCTGATAATGACCGAAAATGTCTCTTCTCATATCAGCTTCCATACGCGCACCCATCATGTGACCAAAATATGCGATATAATAGTTACAAGCAAATTCTACCAAAACCAGCGCCAGAAGAACGGCACCAAGTTTCATGATGGTCTGCCCTGCAGCTCCTGATTCATAATATACAACCTCATTTGTAATAAACCGGACAATTAACGGAATAACAAGCGTTACAATTGCTCCCAATATTGCAAAAAACAAATCACTGAAAAATAAGAATTTGTATGGTTTATAATATGCAAAAAGTTTTTTAAGTTTTTCCCACATAATCCTGTTTTCCTCTCTTTCACCTTTTCCTTTGTCATTATTTCATTATAAATCGAATTCAAAATATATCAAGTTATTATTTGATGCCAGGGTCAAAAGGTCATGCTTTTTCATGCTCGCATGAAAAAAGCATGACTTTGAGGCCCGTAAAACATGAGAAAGTAGCCATTTTTCGGAGAAAAATGAGCGGATTTCGAATGTTTTTAGGATTTCGAAAGCGTAAAACGCGAAGAAATCCGTAGGCATCATGGTTAAAAAACTTTTAACCAAAAAAGACTGCCTTTATAAGCAGCCCTTTTCTATATTCTATCACGATTTATATTTTTCAATCAAATTTACGAATCTTGGATTTTCTCTCAGATAATCACATTCCGGATCCGTTTCCATACTTTTTAATAACATATCCAACATCTGTTTCGTATCTGTCCGCTTCATTTCCGGTGCCATCCGGTAAAATAAAGGTGCTTCTCGAAAATCATATGGTTCTTTTAACGCTTTCAGCATCTTCTCCAGAACTTCTATTAGCTGTTCTGCATCTTTTTCCAGCATTTTCATCTGAAATATCGGTACAAGCCCGCTATAATCCCACATATCCAGTAACTCTGTCACCTTTTGACATTTTTCTGCAATCTTTTCCGCCACATCTTTGTTGTGATCCGCCAGTTCTGCATCCACCAGCTGATACATCAACATCTGTACACGATTCAATGTACTGAATAAATCTCTCTCTAATGAAGCTGCCGCAAGATCTGCTTTTCCCTGTTTCAGATAAATCGAAACCTGCAGCATCAGCTTGTCTGGAAGATTTCTAGTCATTTCCTTCCGGTCAGGGATCGTGTCGAGCACGCTCTGTGCCAGATCCAGTTTTTTCTGCCTGATATAACGACTCACCATCATAAATTTTGCCGTACTATAAATTTTCTCTTCCGTACTCTTCATCAGACAGGCATACCATCCTTCGATTTGCTCCTCAAAAGGCTTTTTTTCTTCCTCTGTAAGTGCTGACTGGATCAATGCTGCCTCCAGGCAGACCGTCCCATCCATCCATAACTCCTCATGGTGTGGGTATTCATGGAATTTTTCTTCTGCTACTTGAAAAGCTTCCTTTATATCATTTTGCGCTGTCATCGTTATTTCCTTACAGAATGCATTTATTTCCTGCTGTGTCAGTTCTTCCTGAAAACAGAATAATGTATTTAAATCAATTTTCAAAAGACGAGCAAGCGGCAGAAGTAGCCCGATATCCGGACTTGTAATCCCCTTCTCCCATTTGCTCACAGCCGGGGTCGATACCCCGAGATAATTCGCAATCTGTTCCTGTGTAAGCCCAAGCTCTTTACGCCTCTCCATAATCACTCTATTCATAGACATCACATCATCTCCTGTTCGTAGTCCAAAAAGCTTTTTGTTACTATTATTATAATCATCCGATACTTGGACTACAATCGAGAAGAAGTTAACTTTCACGCGAAAAAATGAATCAATGGTTAAAATATTTCACCATCATATGTGCATCTGCATAGGTACCGTCTTTGTATTTCATATTATGTTTCATCGTACCATAAATATGAAATCCCAGACTTTCGTACAATGCTATAGCACCTGTATTACTCGCAATGACTTCCAGTTCCACCTGCTCATAACCATATTTTTCGGCCTCGTCGAGTGCCGCCTTAAGCATTTGTCTTCCAATTCCAAGTCCACAGTATTCCTGATAAAGCGCAATCGCCACACTGCATCTGTGACGATACCTCTGTTTTGCCCCCAACGAACAGATGGCGCAATTCCCAACATGCTTTCCATCCAACGTCCCTATCAGCATTAATTCATCTGGACTTTCCATCTTAGTTCTGATAAAACGTTCTTCCTGCTCCATAGTGAGTGTAATTTCTTCTGGTTCACTGACCAGAAAGCTTGTTTCCGTTGCTGTAACTTTCAGATATTCAATCAATGCTTCACTGTCCTCTGGTCTTGCATTTCTCAAAATTACGGTACGCCCATCTTTTGTCTGTATCTCTCTGTCCTGATAAATCATTTTTCTCCTCCGTCTACGCTAAAATACCAGTTGAACCAAAAACATATAGCAAATGGTCCCACTTATAATGCTCAAAGAAGTATTTCTCTTCCAAATATGTAATCCCACGACCACCGTACAGGCAAGCAGTTCCGGTAGCCCATGGGGTGCTTCAGCCAAAGATACTCCTTTCAAACAGAACACAACCAACATTCCCATAATTGCGTATGGAAGCACTTTCCCTAGATAATTAATAAATTCTGGTGTCTGCTTGTCATTCCGGAAGACCCAGAATGGCAGAAAACGAATACCAATTGTCACAGCAGCAATTACAATAATTAGTAAAACAGAATGTAAATTATTCATTGGTAATGCCCTCCTTGTTTCTCATTCCTGCCAGCATACAGGTAATTAAGATCATTGTCGGAATCAGGAAATTGTCACTGCCAAACATCACAAGACAAAGCACTGACGACGTCACACCTGTGATGGCAGCGAAATGATTTTTTGTAGATAACCACTGTTCCACAAATACCGTCAAAAATAATGCTGTCAATGCAAAATCGATTCCTTCCGTGCTGATTGGAAGTACTGACCCAAGAATCGATCCCATGATACTTCCTGTGATCCAGTACAGATAGTCGAACAAAGACACATAGAAGTAATAGTTCGATGCATCACCCAATTTTTCTGCCGCATCACTGCACACAAGGGAATACGTCTCATCTGTTAGTGTGAAAATAAGGAATTTTTTCTTCTTCTGATTCTTATATTTATCAATCATCGAAATACTGTAAAATAAATGTCTTGCATTTACCGCCAGCGTCGTAAGTGCCGCTGTAATCAGGGAAACTCCCCCAGTCAGCAGATCAATAGCTACGTACTGCATAGAACCGGCGTAAATTCCTGCACTCATTGCAAGCGCCCAGAAAGCGCCAAACCCTCTTGATCTGAGCACCATTCCGAATCCAATTCCCAATACAAGATATCCTGCCATGACAGGAATCGTCGCAAAAAATGCTTTTTTTATGTCAGGAATCTTCTTCCCATTCATTTTCATCATCCTCCGTCGTTCCTGAATTTCCTTACAATTTATCTTAACCCCAGCTGCCAGAACGCCACTGCACTGGCGGCTGCAACATTCAAAGAATCTACACCATGGGACATCGGAATCCGCACAGTATAATCACACTCTGCAATCATCATCGGAGCCAGGCCGTCACCTTCCGTTCCAAGCACAATAGCCAGTTTTTCTTCCTTCCTAATTCGCTCATCGTCAATACTAACAGAATCATCACTTAACGCCATCGCAGCTGTTTTAAACCCTAGTTCCTGTAACATTTGGATTCCCGATTGTTCTTTGGATTCCCCCTCTTCCAAAAACGTCCACGGTATCTGAAAAACAGTACCCATACTGACTCTTATCGCGCGCCGGTACAAAGGATTGCTGCATCCCTGCGAGAGTAATACTGCATCCATATTAAGTGCTGCCGCTGAACGGATAATTGCCCCCACATTCGTTGGATTCATCACATTTTCCAAAACTGCAATTCTCTTTGCATTTCTGCACACTTCTTCCACACTCGGCAATTTCCTGCGCCGCATAACACACAAGGCTCCTCTGGTAAGTGCAAAGCCCGTCAATTGCGTCAGGATTTCAAAATCGGCAGTATAAATCGGTATTTCTTCGCATCGCGCTATAATTCCACTGGCTTCTCCAGTAATATGTCTTGTCTCCACCAGAAGAGACACAGGGATGTACCTGGCATCCAGAGCCCGTTCAATCACCTTGGGACTTTCTGCAATAAAAAGTCCTTCTTCCGGGTGATCCCGGTTCAGCAATTGTGCCTCTGTCATACGGGCATACACATCCAGTTCGCGATTCCCAAAGTCCGTTATTTTTATAAGGTTTGGCATAACTATTTCTTCCTTTTTTGTTCATTTAAATATATGACTTATTATATAGTAACCCAACTTTTTCCACAACATCTTTTCTCCTCGTCGCCATGACAGAAAGCAGACCAAAATCACACGGCTTCTGGTCTGTTCTATATGGCTGAATCACTTTATTATTGCTATATCATAATCCATATTTTGCATTTATTCCCTCCTCTCTCTCCTTTTCATAATCAAATCTTCCTTCGGATTGTTGCCTTGAAGCCTCTAATCTTTTAAATGCCTCTATCTTTTTATCATTTATAGTATCTCTTATCTCACCAAGTTCCTCATAAATGGAATCTTCTCTTGATTTCTTTTTTTTTGTTTTCAGTGAATACTTCGATATAGCTTATTGTTTTCTTTGGGTCAACGTCCGACACACCGGCAAGCATGGCAACGCAGCAATGACCGCAGAATCCGGCCTGGATAGGGATTATCTCAATACGATCGATGTATCATCGTATCGGCTTTTCCTTGGAATACGGGCTGTCATGATTAATTCTCGATAACGTTTGAATCGGTTCCATGCTAACTTCATATTCTTCTTCAAGTGTAAGCGACGACAGTATTTTCTTCGATATGGGGATTACATATTTTCCACGCCCCTTTGGGATAAGTTTGCATTCAAAAGAGATGTCACGGATGGACACCCGGCATGGAATATTTCCCTTTAAACCTGTCTCTTCCCACACACTGAATGGTATATTGATAAACGCTCGACCACTCTATGCATATATCAATGCACTGAATTTATATATCATTTTTTCACCATCCCTTTACTTTAGTTGATAGTTTTTTATTCTTGCCCATGATCTGTATCCTCTATGATTTTTCCGTCCATAGTAACGGTCAGATACATTTTTTCTACACTGGCATCAAAAAAAACTCTCCTGATGCCACAACGGTCTCATTTGCGTCCTTTACAGAAATGGTAAAGGGCACTGGTGCACCAGCATCTTTAGAAGCCATCATAGGACATGGTAATATCATAGAATTCGCTTCGCTCCAGCTTCACATAGACACCATCTCGTTCCGACTGGAAGATAGAACCAGTCTCCGCGTTCCAGATAGGCGTTTCGCTCATACTGGTTTTGAGAATCACTTCTTTGATGTCTGACTTTACTGGAATCGTGATATCAAAGTTTCCAGTCTCAAAAAAACCGAACACAGCACTAAATCGGAACCCCACATAAAGTGTTCCATCCCTCTCCTCACTGTAGCAGCCACAAAATCCCTCTGGGAACGAACCGGGATAGAAACCTGTGATATGTACTGTCTTCTCATTTACTTCCACAGATGTAATGCCTGCGCCCTGACAGAGCCGAAAGCCTCCCAGTTTCCACCCATAGCGTCCGGCAAGAAAAATTGTCAGTAGGAAAATTAAAAAAAAGGTCAGAACAGCCAGTATTTTTCTCACTGCTTTTATTGTCTCTGTCATCTATATTTCCTTCTTCCAATATGTTGATAACCTACTTCCCGATTATACTATCGGAAAACAGATGTCGATCTCCATATATCCATCCTCACCTACATATCGATAAATATCGAGTATCGGTCTTTCATCAAGCTGATTGCCCGTCCGGGAAAGCCACCTGCAAAATACTTCCTGATAGACCATGAACAAAAATTGTGGAAATCCTTTAAAATGATATACTGCATACTTTCCACCATCAAACACATGGGTAAAAATCCGCAAATCCTCTTGTAGTGCCGGATGATCTGGTGCAATTGTCTGACATAATTCAAACATACAGCTGTCTTCATTGGTAATGGTGGGATCATCGTTCGTACATTCTATGTAAAGCGTATCCGCTGAAGCGAGATACGAATATTTCTCTATAAATGCACACCATTCCTCTGGAAGATTATGATAATTCCCTTTTTTGCGCTCATAAATGACCAGCATAGGCTCCAAATGCTCAACAGTGATCAATTTACCAGAATCTTCTATATCATCCAGTGATATTCCATGTGAAAATGAACTTTGTTCTACAAGTTGTTCACTCGTCTTTCGAAAATCTGTTGGTGAAATATTTAGGTGTTTTTTGAACGCTGTTGCAAAATTGGAAGCAGAATACCCGTAATCGATACCAATCTCCGTAATGCTCCTCTCTTTTTCTACTTTCAGTCTCCAGGCGCTCCGCTCGATGCGGACGCGCTTGATAAATTGATAGAGTGCCTCATCTGTGTCTTCCTTGAATAGCCGCATGAGGTGATATTTCGAATAAGCACAATGCTTTGCCACGTCATCAACAGAGATTTCTTCGTCGATATGATCAAAGATATAACTGATTGCCTGATTGATCACCGCACTTCGTATTGTGGTGCTATCCTGTCTTTCCATCCAAAAATCCCCTGCTTTCTATCATCCTTTTTTGTCTCCTGATTAACCACGCAGAAACAACCGCTGTCAATGTCTCTGTTGCCGGTGTTGTCATCCATACACCTGTCATACCCCATATTGCCGGAAAAACAAAGGTAAAAATCAATAGCAGAACCAATCCTCTCAGAGAAGAAATCAGAGCCGATGATTTTGCATCCCCGCAACTGGTAAAATACATGGAATTGATCACATCATATCCCATGAACAAAAATGTGACCGCAAAGAAACGGAAGCCCGCAGATACCATATCCGCCACATTATTACTGCAACCGAACATCCCTGCATAGCTTCTTCCTAACAAGATGAAAAAAGTCGCAAACACTGCACCGATTACAAATAAGATCCGATTTGTCATGATACGCAGTTCCATTGCAGTTTTCTGTTCCTTGGCACCCCAGCAGATACTCACTAGAACGGTCAGTCCCTGTCCAAAACCAATGGAAATCATACTGAATCCATACACTGCAAATCCAAGAATCGTAAAAGCCGCCACTCCTTCTGTTCCAACATATTTCATCAGAACATAGTTGAAAGCAAACATAGATACCGCACTTGCCATTTCTCCAATGAACTCCGAAGAACCATTTAGAATGGTCTCCTTAAACACTGCAAAATCAAATTGATAGCATGCCATGCGTATTTCTGTGGATATTCTAGCGAAATATAGTAACTGAAGAACCACTGATATGATCTGTACCATGAAAGATGCATATGCACTTCCCAAAATTCCCATGTCAAACACTGCCATCAGTACATAGTCTAATACCGCATTCACTATACAACTTCCGATACTCACAAGCATGCACACCTGTGGTTTGCCATCCACGCGAATAAACATTCCCAGTGTAGTCCCAATTACCATCAATGGATAGTTAAACAGCATGACTCTGTAATATTGTGTGAAATAAAGAGTCAATCCGCCATCTGCCCTTAATATCCGAAGAATCGGCGTAAAAAGCAGATATACAACGAACGAAGTAATCACACAGATTATCGTAGCCATAACCATTGATTGCGAAAACACCTCAGATGCTTTCTGCCTTTCTTTTGCCCCCAGCAGTCTTCCACAGATTACATAGCCCCCAACACCAACGCATAGGCCAACACCCAGATAAAAATACAGAATGGGTAATCCAAGATTAATGGCCGCCAAAGCCTCTTCACCGACATAGTTCCCTGTAAAATATCCATCCGTAATAGTAATCAGTGTTGTCAACAGCATTGCAAGAATGCTCGGGATGGAAAACTGAAGGATAGCTGCCAGTTTGTTTTTCCTAATGTTCTCAATATTCATCATTCATCTCTCCTTTACTAACTCACATTATAGAGATGAATGAAAGATTATTCTTCTGAATTCGTGCGGTGTCTTATTTCAGTCTACAACTCCAACCGCATGTAAACGGTCCATTGGGGACGGAGTTTATCGGTTTTTTTATTGTCCCCTTTGCTTCTTGGCTTCTGCTCTCGCATCATTTCCATTACCACTTCCATTGCCATTATTGCTTCCAATCACCTGATACTTCCGTGGCGAAAATATCATCCCTAACAACGTTCCAGTCAAAAATAAAACCGCACCTGTAAGCATAATTTCACGACCAGTGTATTTTCCTTCATTGATTTGATTCATTAATAATTCGTATTTCTTTTTCATAGTGAGCCTCCTTACTTTTCTCTCTGTACCATTGCAAGATCCCTGCAAGATTTTCTATGCCTTTTAATTTACTTATTTTTCTCAAATATTCGGTAATTCGTGAATGCCAGTGCCAACTGCGCAATGGTTAAAATAGCAAATATGAAGCCATATTCGATTCGTCCACGGTAAAAATGGCCATAGCTGACGATTCCAAAACAACTCGCAGAAACAAGATTGCACACGATTGCAATTTTTTTTATTCTTTTTCACCATGATTCACACTCCTTTTCTTTTGAACAGCGTTCAGAAACAGGGCAACGCAATTAAGTCCCAGTGCTAATGGCATATACCAATTGGATTCTCCCTTTGGAAAAACGCTAAGCATGGATTGGACAAGAAAAAAGACCGCTCCAAGTTCACAAATAATTGCCATAACATATATCCTATCCGTCTTTTTCCAAAACGCCAGAACAAACAGCAGCACCACGATGTCCACATACACCCCATAAAGAATATGTGTCATCTGAGCATTCCAAGGAAATGACAACTCTGGGTGCCCCAGCGCATACAGGACAAAAGCAAGCGCAGCAAATGTCAGCACACAGGCTGGAATAAAAAACTGTTTTTTCATATTGTATTTCCTTTCCATTACAGGATTCCTGTCACCATCATTGTGGAAACGATCTCAGCCGCTTCGCATTCCTCTTGCTCCTCACGTCTGCATATTGGAACCCATATTCCGCACTCATAATCCGGACTTTGCATATCTCCAGGAGAATAAACCTCCAGCATGGCATTTCCATTGCCCATATACTGTTGCCCCTCATTTGGATACCACTCCTGCCACACCTGAGTATTTAAAGTTTGCAAAGAGGCAGGCAACGGGCCCCTGGCTGAAAACATCGCCCAGTCGCTTTCCGGAAAGGTATAGAGCTTCAGCCCTTTTGGCACCTCACCGCCCTGATACAATCCGGCAATCCAGTATTCAAAGGTACCTTCTTTTTCATCGCAGATGGCAAACATACCCACACCATTTTCGAGAATCGCTTTTTCTAACGGGTTTTCCGGCTTCATTGTTTTCCATAGATGTGCATACTTCTGCGCATATTCCTTATCCCAAAACTCAGGACAGTTCTGATATCCCTCCTCCGGGCGAATAGATGTGGAAAATCCGATAAAAGTCATTGCAATTTTATGTTCATATGTAACGTTCATTTGTGTTTCTCCTTCCTAATTGAAATAGGTTTCTCGTATTTATTTCCATGGACGCTTGCTCCTAAGCCATCCATTTTGCTCCCAATACACTTTCTCCACTGGTGAAGATCCCCAGCCATTTTTCTGCATCATCCTCATCATGTAAAATACAAATCTTGTCTTAATTCCAACATGTGGTTTTTCAACGTTGTTCATTTTTTGAGCAATTCTAGTCGTATCCTTATCAATTTTTTCCTTTTTCGATGCCTTGATTCCATCCCAGTTCATTGCCTGGACTGCAACTCCGTACTTCGTTATAGATGGTACACCCATATAGAATAAAGCATCCTCCACATCTTTCATGGCCGACTTAGGCGAAGAACCTGCTGAAGTAGAAACAATGACCGCGCGCTTCGTAAACATACTCTTTCTCGGTCTATGCGACATCCAATAATCAAACGATAAGTCTATAAATGATTTCAGTGGCGCTGACACATGCATACAATAAGTTGGTGTTGTTACAATAAGCAAATCTGCCTCTTCGATGGCATCCAGAATGACCTTTTTCTCCTCGTAATAAGGGCAGGCCTTCTCATTTTCAATACATTGATAACAACCCATACAAAAGTGATACAAATCTCTTGGAAAAAAGAATTCCCTAATCTCATTATCACCGACAATCTTATCTGCAATCATTCGACCTATGTGATAGGTACTTCCTTTATGGTTCTGTCCGTTCAGCATTACAATTTTCATTTTTTATCCACTACCCCTTCAATCCTACTTTTTTTGCAAAAAGGACTTTCTATCCACAAGATAGTCTGTCCGTAAAAGATGAATTGCCAGCTCCTCTGCTGACGCAGCAAATGCCACCATGCATACTGACCAACAATACTCTACACCTGACGAAACCAGAAGAACATAAGGTAGCAGGAATACCAATGCACCAGTCAACTTATTCATCCATGTGTGTAGTGACGCAAAGCGATGATATTTGACTGCGGCTGTGATATATGCTGTAAGACGCACAAATATGACAGCCACTACTACATACCAGATTTCCCCTGGAAGCGTCTGGTACAACATTGGAAAAAGGCGAATCAGCAAAACACTATAAAACAACAAGTCAGAAATACTGTCCAGTCTGGCACCGAACTCACTTGCCTTTCCTGTTTTTCTGGCAATGTATCCATCTAATACATCTGTTAAACCAGCAAATGTATAAATTACAAGAAACAAAATGTCCTCCAAAGGAAGAAAAAGCAGAAAAACAGAGGCGGCCATCCGCATGGTAGTCATTGTGTCCGCCACATTCCACAAGTGTTTCTCTTTTATTTTAGATATCATTCTTCCTCCTCTCCACACACTGAATACAAATCGTTCCTTTTGCGTGCCGTGCACAAGCGACAACCGAATAAACACCACTTTCTGGGATAGTAACCGTAAAATCCGTTGTTTCTTTCCCATTTCCGCGATAAATTGTAGTTCCGTTCGGAGCTTTTATTTCCATACACAATGACCCCTTCACCGTCTCAAACTGAATCTGAAGAACATCACCTGTTTGCAAATCAAGCGTATGCAGATCTGTTCCGCTCATCCACTCCATATCCAGTAAATATGAATCT
>JAQYAI010000016.1 GCA_029227655.1 bacterium
CTCGGAAACCTGGCAGGAGCAGTTGCAAAAGCAGGGGGAGTCGGAATTATCTCCGCAGCACAGATTGGGTTTAAGGAAGAAGATTTTGAACAGAATCCATATGAAGCTAACCTCAGGGCAATTGAAAAGGAATATAAAAAAGCAAGAATAATCTCGCCAGATGGAGTGATTGGATTCAACATCATGGTGGCGATGAATCACTATAATGAATACGTAAAACAGGCGGCAAAGGTCGGTGCGGATCTTATTATTTCCGGAGCAGGACTGGCAACCGAACTTCCGGAGCTGGTAAACGCCTACCCGACAAAAATAGCACCTATTGTTTCTAGCGAGAAAGCAGCGCAGGTGCTTTTGAAGCTTTGGGACAGAAAATACCAGAAGACAGCAGACCTTGTCGTCATTGAAGGACCGAAGGCCGGCGGTCACCTTGGATTTTCGAAAGAAGAGGTCCTGGAAATTACAGAAGAAGTTTATGCAGAGACAATCAAAAAAATCATCGAAGTCGTCAAAGGATATGCAGAAAAATATGGAAAGCACATCCCTGTTGTGGTAGCCGGAGGTATTTACGACCATAAAGATGTGGAAAAAGTATTTGCACTTGGCGCCGATGGGGTACAGGTGGCAAGTCGTTTTGTTACCACCGAAGAGTGTGATGCCGATATTCGATATAAAGAGGCCTATCTGAATTGTACAAAAGAAGATATTCAGCTTGTCTCAAGTCCGGTCGGTATGCCGGGTCGGGCAATTCGCAATGCCTTTACCGATCGGCTGGCACGAGGAGAAAAAGAGAAAATCACAAGGTGCTATGGATGTCTTCGCAAATGCAACCCGGCGGAGATTCCATACTGTATCAGCCGTGCACTCATCCGCGCAGTGAAAGGGGATGTGGCAAACGGACTGATTTTCTCGGGAGCTGAGAGTTATCGCACGAAAACTCTCGAAACAGTACAAGATGTAGTTGATTCTTTGCTTTAAATTGTGATATCCTATCAAGAGATAGAAAGAGAGATAAGGGGCGAAGAAATTGGATACTCGCGAAACATTGAACGATATATTAGTAAATTTGTTTTTTGAAATATTAGATTTGGAAGAAAGAGAACTCATCAAAGGAGAATTCAAGAATATCTCTGTGAATGACATGCATATCATTGATGCAATCGGGCCTTGTGAAGGAAAAAATATGTCTTCGATTGCGAAGATACAGGGCGTGACCATTGGTTCCTTGTCGACTTCGATGAATAATCTTGTCAAGAAGAGTTATGTAGTCAGAGAGCGAAGCGAAGAAGACCGGAGAATGGTAATCATCAAACTGACAGATAAGGGTCTGCGGGCGTATGAAAAGCACAGAATCTTCCATGAGCAGATGGTTGATGCAGCCATTCAGGCTCTTGCAGAGGATGAAAATGCACTTCCGAAAGTAGTCAAAGTCTTAAAAGGTGTCGCAGAATTTTTTCATGGGTTCAAGATGGAAGAAGAATAAAAAAGATGGACAGCATTCCGCATGCGCGGGGTGCTGTTTTTTGGTGTGTGGCACCCGATTTTTGTCTCGGGTAGCTATGCACAAAAGTTATTGCATGAGGTACTCATTTTTCTAGTATAAGTGTCTATGTGAGAAAATTGTTATGTGAGGTACTTGAATTATTTTTGTGCGTACCTATAGAGAAAAAAGTTGCTGTGAGAAACCCGAAATATGCATTTGGGGTAGCTATATGAAAAAAGTCTTTTATCAGTCACCAAAATAGCATTTTTTGAGACGGAAAGTTGATAAAGTGAGTATCTAAAGGGCAAGTTTTCTTCTATAGACACAACATGGCAAATGATGGAATTTCTTTATACAAAAAAACTATAATTCATCGGCTTTATTGAAATGATTGACTGGATTATCACAAATACAAATGTTAGAATAAAGCAAAACTTTCAAAAGAGGGAGGAAAATGCAATGTATATTTGTGCAGACTGTAATTTGCAGGGATGTAAATTGAAGGATATGGAAAAAACACCTGAAATCTGTCCGTGCAAGAATACCGAGGTCCAGGAAAAGGCGAAAGAATTGTATAAGGAAGAAGAAAACGCGAAGATTGCTTATAATGCCGCTTTAGTAGAAAGTGAAGGTTATGGACTTCTCTGCCGTATGGAAGAAATTATGATGTTCTGCAAAAAGTGTGGATATAACAAAATTGGGCTCGTATTCTGTGTGGGACTTAAGAATGAAGCAAAAACAGTAGCCAAAATATTAAGACACAATGGATTTGAAGTTGTTTCAGCAATCTGTAAGAACGGGTCAATACCAAAGTCTTCTATCGGAATAAAGGATGAACAGACACTTTCAGGTTGTGCGAATGAAGCAATGTGCAATCCGATCGGACAGGCACTTCTGATGAATGAGCAGAAGACAGAATGTAATATCCTGCTTGGTCTTTGTGTAGGACATGATACACTTGCCATGAAATATTTAGAAGCACCAACAACTGTGCTTGCAGTAAAAGACCGCGTGACAGGACATAATCCTTTGGCGGCAATTTATGTGGCTGAAAGCTATTACAAAAAACGTTTCTTTAAATAAAAGTAAATACAAAGAAGTCTTTCTTTTTGCACTAAATTCAGAAAAAAGTTCAGATATTTTTATGGGAAATCACCCTTAAAAGTATTAGAATATAACCATTGAATATCGGTTTGTAATAGAAAAGGAGAAATATTAATGGCAGGACAATTATTAGTAGAAGCGCAGGCAATGCAGGAAGAACTGGTCGGCTGGAGAAGAGCTCTTCACCAGATTCCGGAAATTGGTGTAAAATTGCCACAGACGGTTGCGTTCGTGGTATCTAAATTAGAAGAAATGGGTGTTGCATATGAAGTGTACGAAGACTGTTCATGTGTGACAGCAACCGTTGGACATGGCGGAAAATGTATCTTACTTCGTGGAGATATGGATGCGCTTCCGGTTGAGGAAAAAGCAGATGTAGATTTCAAATCAACCAATGGATGTATGCATGCATGTGGACATGATTTTCATGCGACATCACTTTTAGGAGCTGTAAAACTCTTAAAAGCACGCGAAAGTGAATTAAAGGGAACGGTAAAATTCATTTTCCAGTCAGGTGAAGAGACATTTGCAGGTGCAAAGGCAGCAATTGAATGTGGAGTAATGGAACATCCACACGTTGACGCTGCGTTTGGCACACATGTATTTGCGGCAATGCCTTTAAATACTATTTTTTATGGAAAAGAAGCGATGGCTTCTGTATATGGTTTCAGGATCAATATTCAGGGAAAAGGAACGCACGGTTCTTCCCCGGAAACAGGAATTGACCCGTTGACCGTTGGAGCTTATATCCTTCTGGGATTACAGGAACTGATTGCAAGAGAAATTTCCGGAAGTGATGAAGTCGTTCTCACAATTGGACATTTTGCAGGCGGAAGCGCACCAAATATTGTTCCGGATACCGCACTTTTAGAAGGAACATTGCGTGCTTTTAATTCAGAAGTCAGGGCATTTGTGATGCAGAGAATTCACGAAGTTGCAGAAGGAATTGCAAAGACATACAGAGCAAGCATTACAATTGAAGAATTAAGTAATGTTCCTGCCGTAATTTCTGATGATGGAATGATAGAATTAGCACTGGAAAGTTTGAAAACACTTGATGAAGATGTAGTTGCCATTCCAAGTATGCATGCAATGGGTTCCGAAGACTTTGCATTCTACAATGACAGAGTTCCAGCGGTTATGTTTGGAATCGGAGCAGGTGTAACAGATAAATCAAAATGGGTAGGACAGCACAACCCTAATATCCTGTTTGATGAAGCTTGTCTTCCACTTGAAACAGCGCTTTATGCACAGGTCGCAATTGACTGGTTAGAAAAGAACAATTAAAAAATGAGAAAGATTTTTTGAATATAGTGAAGAACACCTGGGGAATTTACAGATTTTCCGGGTGTTTCTTTTTATGGTGGAAAATTTTTCAAAAAGTAACTTGCCTGTAACTTTGGACCGTTATAATGAAACCATCAAAGTGAGAGGAGTACAGGTTATGGAAATTTTAAGAGTAGAGAATCTGACAAAGATATATGGAAGTGGTGCAAGTGAGGTGGTGGCGCTTGACCATGTTTCCCTATCGGTAGAAAAAGGCGAGTTTGTTGCGATTGTAGGAGCCAGCGGATCCGGAAAGTCAACACTTCTGCATCTGATCGGAGGAGTGGACAGGCCAACATCGGGCAAAGTGTATATTGATGGGAAAGACATTTATGAATTTGATGATGATAAGCTGGCCATTTTCCGAAGAAGGCAGGTGGGATTGATCTATCAGTTCTACAATCTGATCCCGATTCTGAATGTCGAGGAAAATATTTCCCTTCCGCTAAGTCTGGATAATCGGGAAGTGGATGAGAAGAAGCTGACCGATTTGATTCGTACACTGGGACTTGAAAAGAGGAGGAAACATTTACCAAATGAATTGTCGGGAGGGCAGCAGCAGAGAACCAGTATTGGAAGGGCAATGATCACCAATCCGGCGATTATATTGGCGGATGAACCGACGGGAAATCTCGACTCCAAATCCAGTGAAGAGATTGTGGAGCTTCTGCGCAGATCCAACCGGGACTATGAGCAGACGATTGTGATGATCACACATAACATGGAGATTGCAAAATATGCAGACCGGATCATTAAGATCGAAGATGGAAGGATTGTAGGTGAGTAAGATGAAGCTGTTGAATAAGCTTAC
>JAQYAI010000017.1 GCA_029227655.1 bacterium
TTTTTTGATGACTTTATCAGGAAATCCATTTTCTTTTAATTCGCGGATAAATGTGTCAGAAAGAACTTCAGTTTTCAGGCGGTTTTCCAGTGTACATAAATGCTGGATTTTGTGGAGAAACCAGCGGTCAATCTTAGTAAGGGAATGAATTTCTTCGATGGAAATGCCGCGGGAAAGAGCTTCATAAACTGCAAAAATCCTTTCATCATCCTGCATTAGGATTTTCTCCATAAGTTCGCTGGTT
Organism: bacterium; assembly: GCA_029227655.1. GTDB lineage: Bacteria > Bacillota > Clostridia > Lachnospirales > Lachnospiraceae > Allocoprococcus. Next base: position 245 of record JAQYAI010000017.1, read on the forward strand.
GTCATCTGTTTCATACGATCATCACCTAAATAATCGTGAGAAATTTCTGCACCGCGGACGGCCTTCATCAATGCCTGTTCAAAGGTTCTTCCGATTGCCATGACTTCACCGGTAGCTTTCATCTGTGTGCCGAGGGTGCGGGAAGCATAAACGAATTTATCGAATGGCCATTTTGGAAATTTGACGACAACATAGTCCAAAGCAGGCTCAAAGCAGGCCTTTGTCTTTCCCGTCACTTCGTTCAGAATTTCATCCATGCGGTAGCCGATGGCGATTTTTGCAGCCACGCGTGCAATCGGATATCCGGTCGCTTTGCTGGCGAGCGCAGAAGAGCGGGAAACACGAGGATTTACTTCGATAACCGCATATTCAAAGCTCTTTGGATGAAGGGCAAGCTGAACGTTACATCCACCCTCGATGCCCATGGAACTAATAATATGTAAGGCTGCACTTCGGAGCATCTGGTATTCTTTGTCGGCAAGGGTCAGCGCTGGTGCTACAACGATGGAATCACCAGTGTGGATTCCGATTGGGTCCAGATTTTCCATGGAGCAGATGGTAATTACATTTCCGTCACCGTCCCGCATGACTTCAAATTCGATTTCTTTCCAGCCGGCGATACATTTTTCCACCAAAATCTGTGTGATTGGTGACTGACGAAGTCCGGAAGCTGCAATTTCGCGGAGTTCTGGTTCCGTGTAGGCAATTCCGCCGCCGGTTCCGCCAAGGGTAAATGCCGGACGCACGATGACAGGATATCCGATGGTCTGTGCAAAGGCAAGTGCACCATCCAGTGTTTCTGTGATGACAGAAGGGATCGTGGGTTCCCCAATCTTGTCCATCGTATCTTTAAAAATCTGCCGGTCTTCGGCCTTATCAATGGTATCAGGGTCTGCACCTAATAAGGTGACGCCTTCTTTTTCAAGAAATCCTTCTTTTGCAAGCTGCATAGAAAGGGTGAGCCCGGTCTGTCCACCAAGCGTTGAGAGGAGGCTGTCCGGTTTTTCTTTTTTAATGATTCCTTTTAAGAAATCCAGAGTCAGCGGTTCTACGTATACATGATCTGCCATGGCAGTATCGGTCATAATGGTAGCAGGATTCGAGTTTACCAGCACGACCTCCAGTCCTTCTTCTTTTAAGGCACGGCATGCCTGCGTGCCGGCGTAATCAAATTCAGCAGACTGCCCGATAATAATTGGTCCAGAGCCGATGACAAGTACTTTTTTGAGATTCGGATTTAATGGCATAATGATCCGCTCCTTTCCATAAGTGAAATAAATTCATCAAATAAGAAATCGGTATCGTGAGGGCCTGCACAGGCTTCTGGATGGAACTGTACAGAAAATCCTGGGAAATCATGATAGACAATTCCCTCACAGGTATCATCATTTAAGTTGATATAACTGATCGTGGCGCTTTCCGGCAGGGAATCATTTATCACTGCATAGCCATGATTCTGACTGGTAATGTAAATTCTTCCCGTCTGGAGATTTTTCACCGGCTGGTTCGCTCCACGGTGACCGTATTTCAGCTTTTCCGTCTTTGCTCCATTTGCAAGAGCCAAAAGCTGATGTCCCATGCAGATACCGAAAATTGGAATCTGAGAAGCACATAGTTTAGCAAGCTCTGCGACGATAGATGCATTATCTTCCGGATTTCCCGGTCCATTGCTCAGCATAATTCCGTCTGGATGTAAGGCAAGAATTTCTGCGCAGGAAGAGTCTGCCGGAACGACTGTGATTTTACAACCTAATGCGTGGAGTTTGCGGATAATGTTCTGCTTTGCACCAAAATCCCAAAGGACAACGTGGAATTTTGGGAGACCCGAAGGAACAATATAAGATTTCGTTGTCGATACCAGTGGTATGACTCGTCCCATGTTCCAGCTGGAAATATCGGAAAGAGAATTGAGAATTGGAAGAGTTTTCGTAAGGCGTCCATTCATAACACCTTTGTTTCGGATTTTTTTGGTGAGAGCTCTCGTGTCAACACCAGAAATTCCTGGAATGTTCTGCTGTTTCAGCCATTCATCTAAAGTCATCTGCGAGCGGAAGTTGGAAGGCTCCGGGCAATATTCTTTGACAATGTAAGCAGAAAGATGAATGGTGCTTCCTTCAAAATCAGAGGGAATGACCCCGTAATTCCCAATCAGAGGAAAAGTCTGAACGACCATTTGTCCATAATAGCTGGGGTCAGTTAAAGTTTCAAGATATCCGGTCATCGCCGTGGTAAAGACAACTTCAGCGGTCACATCTTTCAAAAGAGGAGCACCAAAAGATGTTCCTGTGAAAATAGTACCGTCTTCCAGTTGTAAGTAAATCATTTCTTCCATGAAAATCACCTCATAAAATAGTGTAAATACCAAAAAATGAAAAAAAGATGCTCTTGAAAAATATAATTTCTCAAGAACATCTTCGTTCGTTTGAAGTATTATAGCACTGGATGAAAAAGTGGTCAAGAGGGCAAAAAATTTTTTAAAGAAGTATATATGATAAAATATTGACATACTTTCTTTCGTATGTTATTTTACTAAAAAAAGAAATGCGATT
>JAQYAI010000018.1 GCA_029227655.1 bacterium
TCATTAGTGCTATTCTGTGTTAAAATGGACATGGCATAAATCTCCTTTGTAAAAATGGTTTCTCGACAATTCCATTATACCAAACGGAATGTATTTATGCCTTTTTTATTGGCTGAAATATTGAATTTTCAAGGTTCAGCACACCTCTAAGGTGTGGGAAGTTTTAGTAAAGTATTGATTGATTATTTATGGAGCCTCTGGGGAAAAGCAAGGTTTGTATATGATGGAGAAGAAATGGAACAACATTCACTTGAACGCTATCTTAGAATGAAGGAAAACATGCGTTTGATACATTAAAGGAACCAAGGAGAAAAGGATGAAGAAAAGAATTACATGGATTGACCTCGCAAAAGGTATTTGCATGATCTCGGTTGTTCTGGGACATCAGGGAAATGAGTATTTGAACATTGTTTATGCATATCATTTGACAACATTTTTTATTTTGGCAGGGTACACATTACGAAGGGAAGAAGTGACTGGTAAATATCTTGCAAATAAGTTTAACAGATTAATGATTCCATATTTTGTTACTTGTGCATGTGTTACTATCATGGATGTGATTAATGCAGTCATTATTCAACGGAATATTTCGAATGTTGGCATTACAAAGATTATATACACGAATATTTTACGAGCCTTTTTTGCTTCGGGGACATATACTACGTTTGGGGAAATAGAAACAGGAACTTTTATTGGGGCAATATGGTTTTTGCCGGCAATGTTCTTTGCTTTGAGCTTTACACAATGTATTATAAATCGTTTTGAAAAATGGACAGAAAGAGCAGGTGTATCAATCCTTATTGCTACTTTAGGATGTCTAACAGCTCCTTTTCTGTGGTTACCATTTAGTGTTCAATCTGCGATGGCGGCGATTCCTTTTATTCTTTTCGGATTTTGGATGCGGGATAATAAGCTGGAGGAACAATTGCAGGTAAAGCATTATGTGGTATTTGCTATTGTATATCTGGTGGGATGTCTGACAAATTATGCACAGGTATTCTGGTTGGTTACATGTACGATGAAGGATTACATAATAACTCCGGTTATTGCGGTATGTGCCAGCTTATTAGTGATTGGAGTTTCCAAAAAAATAGGACAAAATAAGATTTTAGAGTTTATTGGAAGGAATTCCATGATTTTTCTTTGTGTTCATTTGTTTGAAATGAATACACTTTCGCGGTATTTCTCTTATTTCCTCAGATTAATAAAATTGGGCGATAGTCTTCTGGCGTATTTTTGTGTGGAAATGATATTTATTGGCTGTATATCCTGGGGCATTGTGTTTGTCAAGAACAGAATGCCTTATAAAAAGGTTGATGATAAAGTACCTAAACATAGAAATCAGACAGTTGATATTATGCGTGCAGTACTCATTATTCTGATGATTGTTGGTCATAGATCGATTGATGGGGGATTCAGTAAATTCATTTATAGTTTTCATATGATGTCCTTTGTGATTCTTTCAGGATATTTCTACAAAGAAAGAACGCAAGAAAAACTATCCAAACGCTTGGGTAAACTGATGAAAAGTTTAATGCCATATGGAGTCTTTGGCATATTATATATCATGACAGTTCATGTTGGATGGACAACAGAATTAAAAACAGTATTGTTGGGTGTTAGTTTTACGTATAAGTTGTTTGCACAGACCAGTTCAATCGGTCCGGTATATTTTATACTTATGCTTTTTTGTATCAAAGGAATCTACATTCTCATTCGTCAATATGTTCACAGTGAACTCTATATAAATTTAATCGTAAGTTTCTTGACAATTTTGGGAGTAGTTTTGGGAAGTTGCGGGCTTTGGCTGCCATGGAGTCTGGATTGTGCATTGTTCTCTTTGGTTTTTTACCAGGCAGGATATTACATAAAAAAATACAATGTATTGGTATGGTGTTGCAAAAATCCATATATTTATTTTGCATTAGCTCCAATATGGGCATTCATGATTTATCGAGGAAGCATGGAACTGGCAGTTAGAAACTATTCAATAGTAGGTCTGACGATTGCAGGAGCAATAGCAGCTTTTATCATTGTATATATGATATGTGAAAAAATAAGTGAATGTGGCAACGTTTTTGTATGTTCTGTATTGCAGGTGATTGGACAGAGCACGATATATATTTTAATTGTCCATACTCTTTGGGGACCACATATTGTAAAATTGGTAGAAAATGTATTGTGTTTGAATCCAAACAATATTTTCCATTTATCGATCATACTATTACTTCAGGTAGCAATTGGTTGTATGGTTTTTGGTATAGACTTTTCTTTTAAAAAGCTATATAATATAAAATAATATGAATTTTTGCGTATGAACACATTGGCAATGCCATTTAGCTAGATGTTCGATTTTGTGTTCGGGTAATAGAAAGACGAATTGGAATAGTGAAATTCATTGCCTAACAGTGTGAGAAATGTAAAAATGAGCATGGTGAAAAGAAAGATGTGTCTTAACTTCCAGTGAGTAGTGACACTCAATTGAATAAATACGTCCGAAGAGGGCAGAAAATCAGCGGTTACAGTTGATTTTCGTAAACGCACCATAGCCGGTACGGCTAATCAATTAGTCGTACCGACTATGATGTATTTACAAAGAAAATGTGTAGGGTATAGTGAAATGAAGAAAAAAATTAAATATAGTGTATATTTTTTATTTGGGCTTTTGGTAGCCTTGGTATCAGCTCTTTCAATAATTATCTATAAATTGTCTGGGTGGGTCATGGAAACCTGGGGCTTACTGTCGATAGATGAAATTATCTTTCATTTAAAAGTTCCACTGGAAGGAACGAATACGGATGTTATTGTAGACGGGATTAATGCATGTGTTCCGTTGGCTGTAATGGTTTTTTTGATGATGATTACCTATCTTATAGGAATGAAAAATAAAAAAATCATAGCAGTGTTAAGTATGCTTCTGGTGACGTGCGTTTCAGTGGAAACTGGTGTGAAAGCAGCATATGGTGTATACGTTGACTTGGGTGTGGAGAACTATTTGGAAAGTCAAAAGAATGATTCAAATTTTATTCAGACGGAATATGTGGATCCTAGAGGTGTTTCTATTACTTTTCCGGAACAAAAACGGAATTTGATTTACATTTTCTTGGAATCTATGGAGTCGTCTTATACATCAGTAGAAAATGGCGGATCATATGAAGAAAATTATATTCCGGAATTGACAGAAGTTGCAAAATTCAATGTGAATTTTTCTGATTCTGATAAAATTGGTGGTGGATATACTACGGTTGGAAGTAATTGGACGATGGCAGGACTTTTTGCACAGACTTCGGGTCTTCCGTTAAAATTTGCTGAAGATGTTGAGGATGGTAATGCTGTTTTAGGTGAAAATAGTACATTTTCATCATCAGCATATAACCTGGAAGACATTTTATCAATAAATGGATATCAACAATGTTTTTTACTAGGATCAGATGCAACGTTTGGTGGTAGAAGAGCTTATTTTAACAGTCATGGAGCATGTGAAATCTGGGATATCCTTACTGCAAAGGAATTGGGAAAACTTCCAGAAGACTATTATGTCTGGTGGGGCTATGAGGATGCTAAGCTTTTTACATATGCACAGGAAAAATTACTTGAGATGAGTTCCACAGGAGAGCCATTTAATTTGACGTTATTAACAGTTGACACTCATTTTGAATATGGATATGTCTGTGAATATTGTCAAAATGAGTTTGGAGATAATCAATATGCAAATGTTTTATCATGTTCCAGCAGACAAGTGGCAGCCTTTATTGAATGGATTCAGCAACAACCGTTTTATGAAAATACAACGATCATTCTTAGTGGGGATCATTTGACGATGGATTCTGATTTTTGTGAAGAAATAGAAAATAATGATCGAAAAGTGTATAATGCTTTTATTAATCTTCCGGAAGGACTGGATATCTCCTATGAAAAGACCCATGATCGGAAATTTTGTACAATGGATATGTTTCCAACCACGGTAGCAGCACTAGGTGCAACTATAGAGGGAGATAAACTTGGACTTGGAACGAATCTGTTTTCGGATGAAAGAACATTGGTGGAAAGATTCGGATTTGAACAATTGAATCAGGAATTATGGAATAAATCAGCTTTTTATGAGATGTTAATGAATGATATTGATTATTAGAAGGAACGGATGATAGAAGTAGACTTCTGTGTCAAAAAGATGTATAATTAACATAAATGTGCATCTAGTATGATCAAACAAAAGAAGACGAAAGTGAGAAGAGGAAAATTCATGAAAAAGATAAGAAAAGTATTAACACTGATTCTGACAGTATGTTTTATATTACCATGCTTTCCAATGACTTCATTTGCGGCAGATGGTATTATTTTCTTTACTGATTTGGACACTTCAGTAGGAGCGACATTTACAATTACGGGAACCGTGGTTACCAGAAATGATGTGCTTGGAAATGCAACGGTACAGATGACTTACGATTCCAGTTATATGCGCTTTATTGAAGGTGAAGGCGTGACCAAAACTGCAGACGGACAGCTTACCTTTACCGGTTCTGGTGATGGACGTAGTGACCGAGTTGAGTTTGATATGCAGTTTCAGGCACTGCAGGAAGGCTCTACAAGAATGGAACAGGACACAGCTACCGTTACAAGTCAAGGCGGCTCGACGGTAACTTGCGAAGCAGGGTATGCGGATATTTCCATTAGTGCAGGAGATCCAAATTTGATCGTACCGGAAGCTACAATTGAAATTAATGGAGTTACATATAGTGCATCCAGTACATTTTCTGCTTCTTTGATTCCAGCAGGATTTGTTGCAGGAGAAGTGACATATAAAGATACTGCTTATCAAGGTATTGTCCAGGAAAATGGAGATATTCAGGGGTTGTATCTGAAGGGTGGAGATAATAGCGGTTCCTTCTATTTGTATAATCCGACAAAGGACACGTTTTATCCTTGTGAGGAAATCATGATTTCTGATGAAAAATCCATTGTTATCCTGGCAGATACTGCCAATGTAAAACTGGACAGCTCATATGGTGAGGCAAGTATGTCTATCAATGGAATAGAGTTTCCAGCCTGGACAGTACCAGACAGAGAGAATTTTTATGTAGTCTACGCATCAAACAGTGATGGAGTTAAGGGATTGTATTTATATGATTCTGAAGAACACACTTATCAGCGTATGGCAATGAAAGAAGAGAAGGATGAAGTAGTAACACCTGAGGAGAAAAAAGAAGACGTATGGAGCAAAATTTCTAATTTTGTGACAGATCATTTTTTGGGTGTGTTTGTAGGTGTTGTCTGCACATTGATTGTTGGAATCGTTCTTCTGATTGTGCTTGGTGTTAAATTACGTCATCGTAATTTAGAATTGGATGAGCTTTATGATGAATACGGAATCGATTTGGATGAGTCTCCAGTGACGAGAAAAGAGAAGATAAATGCGGTAGACGAAGAAGATTATCTGGATTTCTATAACGACGAGTATGATGATTACGAAGACGACGAATACGACGAAGATGAGGAATTTTCGGATGAAGATTTCGAAGAAGAGGAAGATGATCTGGCTGATTTTCGTAAGGCATTTATAGCGAAGAAGGTGGAGAGTCAGAAAAATTATGACGAATATTACAATGATGATGACTATGAAGATGACGATTATAATGATGATTCTCGCGATGAACTAAAAGACAGTGTGAATACGGATACATTTGAAATGGATTTTATTGATTTTGATTAAGTTATTATAGGATAAAAACTCTGGCTATTGGATATGGCTGGAGTTTTTTGGATTCAAAAGAAAAGGCAGGTGACCATCTTGAAGATCAGGCGACTTCAGATCAGGAATTTTAAATCCATTGAACATATGATACTTGATGACCTGGAACAGGCTTTGATTCTGGTCGGCAAGAACAGTACCGGAAAGACAGCAGTGCTGGATGGGGTAAGAGCTGTTGGTGGTGATTATAAGATTGAAGAAAGTGATTTCCGGGAGGGGCATCCGGCAATTTCGGTTGCGGTGGAGCTGGAACTTCCGGAGGAAGATCTGCACTTTCTACATATGTGCGGGAAGGTGAGCAAGTTTCGCAAATATGATGCGTGGCTGCAGGATTTTCAGAAGAAACTGCCTTCTTTTCAGGATGGAGTGCTGAGCTTTACTTTTTATGCAAAGTGGCAGAGCCATGTCTATTATAATGATGGAGTTCGCAAGAACAATCCGTGGATCAAAGAGGTATTTCCGCAGATATTTTATCTGGATGCCCAGCGGAATCTGGAAGATTTTCAGGAGGGGATGCTTTCCTATATTGAGAGTGATCTGCTAAAGCAGATGCGGGAAAATGTCTGTGTGTTTGATCGTCGAAGGAACTGCAATCATTGTTTTGAATGCATTCCGGTTCTGGAAAAGAAAGCGGCTTGTGAGTTAAATGTTCTGGAAACGGCAAGACTGTTGGACTATAAAATGTATCAATTGAGTTTGGATGAATTTGCGAAGAAAGTGAATGAAAATTATCGAAAGAATGGCGGTACAGAAGAAATCATTTATTCGATGAATCCAGACTGGAATCAGCTCATAAGTGTAAAGGCGGAAACGTATGCGCCGCAGCAGAATTACAAGCAGCCGATTACGAAGCTGGCGAAAGGAATGCGGAGTGTGTATTTGCTTTCTCTGCTGGAGACATATGCGGAAGCAGGTCAGCAGTATCCGGGAATCATTATCATTGAAGAGCCGGAAATATATTTACATCCACAGATGCAGACGGTAGCGGGAGAGATTCTGTATCGTTTGTCAAAGAAGAATCAAGTCATGTTTACCACACAGTCGGCCAATATGCTTTCGAATTTCAACACGAAGCAGATTAGGCAGATCATGTTGGATGAGGATGGGGCATCTTTCGCGCTTAAGAATACGAGTATCAGCAGAGTGCTGGATGATTTGGGCTATTCGGCAGCAGATCTGATGAACGTGGATTTTGTGTTTATTGTAGAAGGGAAACAGGACAAGAACCGTTTGCCGCTTTTGCTTCAGAAATATTATTCAGAAGTTTATGATAAGAATGGACAGCTCTCAAGAATTGCAATTATTGCGACTAACAGCTGTACCAATATCAAGGCTTATGCCAATTTGAAATACATCAATCAGTTATATTTGAAAGACCGCTTCCTGATGATCCGTGATGGAGATGGCAAGGATCCAGAGGAATTAAAGTGTCAGCTCTGCAAATACTATGAGGAGCGAAGCTATGAAGAGACGATAGAGTCACTGCCTCGTGTATTGCCTCGCAATGTGTTGATTCTCAAATATTACTCATTTGAAAATTATTTTCTGAATCCAAAAATCATGACGAAAGTGGGAGTTGTGAAGTCAGAAGAAGAATTTTATCAGATTCTATTTCGAAAATGGAAAGAGTATTTAAATAGAATCAAGAGTGGGCAGAAGCTTCAGAAGGTGCTGGGACGTGATTTGCAATCGGTGG
>JAQYAI010000019.1 GCA_029227655.1 bacterium
GCAATTAAGAAGAAAGTGCCATATTTTACAACAATGGCAGCTGCGAAAGCTACAGTAGCTGGAATCAGATACGTTCAGGAGCATGGTAACAGTGAAGTAAAATCGCTTCAGGAATTGCATTCAGAGATTAAAGAAAAATAAGAATTATGACGGGATAGCGAAAGCTGTCCCGTTTTGAATGTACGAAAGGCTTTACATAATTTATAATTATTTAACTATACAAAAAAAATCATATGAATTATAATGAATAATAGTATTTAGAACAATTCAAATGAAGGAGACCGTAGTATGGACATTGTATATGTAATCTGGTTATTGTATAGAAATGGAAAAGTGGCAATGAATCGTGGTCATAATCCAACGAAGTACCGTGTGATTACATTAGTGTTATGTTTTGGATTAGAAATCCTTGGATCAATTGCAGGAATTTTTATCACTTTATCGATGAATCCTGATTCCCAGTCACTGGCTTTGGCATATATTTTGGGAATCTTAGGAATTGTAGTAGGAACCGTATGGTCCAGAATGATCGTTAACAGAGCACCGATAGAGAACCAGCCAAATAATAATGATAATGTATATCATGGAAATCATGCACAGCCGAATCAGGGAACAGAGTATAGAAGAGTGGATTCATCCGCTTATGTGATGCAGGGGGAACAGCTTCAAAAGCCGGCCACCATTCGTATCATCAATGAATATTTTTGGAATGATGATGCAAAAGATTTATTCTTTTTAAATAATATTCCAATCTGTACCTTGCAGCCTGGCAATGAATATTCATTTTTGAGTACATCGGTCAAAAATGTATTTTCTATCGGAAGACCGGACTATCCGGCAGATGACTCGCAGCACAGCATCAAGTTCGTGGCCGCTGAAAATGGTTATATTGAGATTACTGTGAAAGATGGGAAGATTGTAACAGACAAATTTAAAAATTTAAAAGCAAAATAGTGTGAGTTGGGATATCCATTTTATTTTCTGCATATAGTTAGATAAAATGTTGAGTGGAATGTTATGGATAAATCAAACAAAAAAGAGAGCGGAACATTTAAGTATCGCATGGCAGAGGCATCGAGCATGCCCAAGGATGTGGTCTTAGGTGTTCCGATTGTTACTATTGTAGGTGAATTTGAAATTAATATAGAAAATTATCGGGGAATCATAGAATACACAGATACCCTGATTCGAATAAAAGCTAAAAGTGGACAGATAAAAATAACGGGAAAACGATTGCAGATAGAGTATTATACGAACGACGACATGATGATAACAGGCAGAATTGAGAAAATAGAATATCAGTAATCAGAAAGAAGTGAAGACCGTGTGAAGAGCAGTGTGAGAAAATATCTGTCGGGGTATCTCAAAATACAGATTTTTGGATATTCGCCAGAACGTTTTTTGAATTTGTGTAGTTATCAGAAAATCAATTTATGGGATCTGAATGTAAAAGGCAGAACGTATGAGATGAAGATATCTGTGAAAGATTTTCGGAAACTGAAGCCAATTATACGAAAAACAAAAACGAAAGTCAAAGTTGTGCAGCGATATGGCTTTCCTTTTTTTTTACAAAAATATAAGACCAGACATTTTTTGTTCGCAGGACTTCTGATGGGCATTCTTTTTTTGTTTTTTATGTCAGGTTTTGTGTGGGAAATTGAGATTGATGGAAATATCAGGTGCTCGGATGAAGAAATAAGGATGTTCTTAAAGACGATGGATATTTCTGAAGGAAAAAGGAAAAAGGAAATCAGTTGTGATAAAATCGCAGAAATGATGAGAGAGAATTTTGATGATGTGATCTGGGTATCCGCTTCCGTGGACGGTGTGGAACTGAAAATAGAAGTAAAGGAAAATATGGATCGGATTTACGAGGAAGAAATGGAAAAAAGTCCACCGATGGATATAGTCGCTGATAAGGATGGAGTGGTCAAAAGCATAATCACCAGTAAAGGAAAGCCGATGGTAAAGGCGGGTGATGAGGTGAAAAAGGGAGATATTCTCGTGTCCGGAACAATAGAGATTTTAAATGATGCCATGGAGGTGACTGGTTATCAGTATCAGGTCGCAGAGGCAGAAATCTATGTTCAGACAGAATATGTATATGAGGAGGAGATAGAACATACTTATGAAACTCTAGAAGGAACCGGAAAAAAGAAATATCAGGTCTGGGTAGAAAATAATGATAAAATCTATTTCATAGGAAGCGTAAAAAATGGTTATAAATATTATAAAATCTATGAACAGCAGAAAAAAATCACGCTCGGAGATATAGTTCCGCTTCCGTGGAAATTCGGCATAAAGACGGTAGAAGAATGTAAGAAAAAAACAGAAAACTATACGGAAGAAGAAGTGAGATTGAAATTAAGTGAAAAATTTCACAGATTTTGTCAGAATTTAGAAAAAAAGGGGGTTCAAATTTTAAAGAATGATGTTAAAATATATTGTGGTGCAGAACGGACATCTGCCAAAGGTATTTTGGTATTAGAGGAAAAGACCGGTGAAACAGTGGCCGGTGAAAGATATAAGATAAATGAAAACGGGAAGGAAACATATTAAATGGCAATTCTTGAGACAATCATAGAAATTCCTGCTGAGCATGAAAGAAATGTTTTCGGACAGTTCGATATGTTTGCGAAGAAAATTGAGCGCAGTCTGCATGTCACATTGATTGCTCGTGACGGCAAGGTGAAAATTCTGGGAGATGCAAGAAATGTAGAACGTGCAAAGAATGTGCTGGAGCAGCTTACAGAACTTTCGACAAGGGGAAATGTAATACAGGAACAGACGGTAGATTATTCACTGGCACTTACGATGGAAGACAGTACAGAGAGTGTCGTTGAAATGGATAAGGAACTGATCTGTCATACGCTGCAGGGAAAACCAATCAAGCCTAAGACATTAGGACAGAAGAAATACGTAGATGCGATTCAGGATAAGATGATTACCTTTGGTCTGGGTCCGGCTGGGACTGGAAAGACCTATCTTGCAATGGCGATGGCGATAACCGCGTTCAAGCGGAATGAAGTGGGGCGTATCATCCTGACAAGACCAGCGATTGAAGCTGGGGAAAAACTGGGATTTCTTCCGGGAGATCTTCAGAGTAAGATCGATCCATATTTGAGACCTTTATACGATGCACTATATCAGATCATGGGTGCCGAAAGCTTTATAAAGAATTCAGAGAAAGGGCTGATTGAAGTTGCGCCTTTGGCATACATGCGTGGACGAACACTGGATAATGCCTTTATTATTTTGGATGAAGCTCAGAATACGACCCCTGCCCAGATGAAAATGTTCTTAACAAGAATCGGGTTTGGATCTAAGGTCGTAATTACAGGGGATTCTACACAAAAAGACTTACCGTCAGGCCAGATTTCAGGGCTGGATGTGGCAATCAATGTTGTAAAAGATATTGATGATATTGCAATCTGTCGTCTGACAAGCAAGGATGTCGTTAGACATCCGCTGGTGCAGAGAATTGTAAAAGCATACGAGGAATACGAACAGAAATCAGCTCAGAAGAAACCAAGAAATGCGGAACGAAAGAGACGGAATGAAAGATGAGAATATTTTTGGAAAATGAAGGAGATTTGGAATTAGCGCTCAATTATCTGGAGCTGGCAGAGGAAGTTGCAGAAGCGGTACTTGATTATGAGAACTGCCCATACGAATCACAGGTAGAATTATTACTTACAGATAACGAAGAAATTCGGAGAATCAATCAGGAATTTCGTGAAATTGACAGACCAACGGATGTACTTTCCTTTCCGATGGTAGATTTTGGAAGCCCTGCAGAATATGATTTTTTAGAAGAAGATGACAGCCTCTTTGATCCGGAGACAGGAGAACTTATGCTTGGAAATATTGTTATTTCCAAAGAAAAAGTCATTTCCCAGGCGGAAGAATACGGACATTCAGTAAAACGTGAATATGCATTTTTGATTGCGCACAGTATGCTCCATTTACTCGGATATGATCATATGGAAGAAGAGGAACGTACTGTGATGGAACGCAAACAGAGGGAAATCCTGAAAAAATTAAAAATCGAGAGATAGATATAAAAGAACGAGGTGCTTTATGGCAGAAAATAAAAAATCAAGTGGCGAGAAATTCCTGATTCAGGGAACCATTTTGGCCATAGCGGGTATCATAACAAAAATCATTGGAGCTGTATACCGTATTCCAATGCTGAATATTATGGGATTGCAGGGACAGGGATATTACGATATTGCCTTTCAGGTGTATTCCATCGCACTTCTGATGTCTTCCTACAGTCTTCCTCTTGCGGTATCGAAGCTGGTATCGGGAAGAATTGCAAAGGGACAAAGAAGGAATGCGCAAAGAGTGTTTAAAGCAGCAATGATGTTTGCGCTTATTGTTGGTACACTTATTATGGTAATCGTGTTTTGCGGGGCAGGATTTATTGCGGAACATATTATGGGGGCAAAAGTCAGCTCCTATGCATTAAAGGTACTGGCTCCGGGGCTTCTGATCGTTGCAGTCATGGGAGTATTGCGAGGATATTTTCAGGGATGTGGAACGATGATTCCAACGGCTATCTCACAAGTACTGGAACAGATTTTAAATGCAGTGATCAGTGTAGCAGGTGCAGCACTTCTGTTGGATTATGGAAAGGAAATTGCAAAAAAGCAGGGAAATGAACTGCTCGGTCCCGCGTATTCAGCGGCCGGAGGGACATTAGGTACCGTTGTGGGCGCTCTGACCGGACTTCTTTTTCTTGCACTGTGTTACTATCTTTCCCGTAAGGTGATCCGCAAACAGTTAAAGCGGGACAGAACACGTCATGTAGAAAGTTACAGAACCGTTTTCAAAGTATTACTCCTTACGATTGCACCAGTGATTTTGAGCACTGCAGTGTACAATGTGGGAAATGTAATTGATAGTGCCATGTTCAATAATATCATGAGTGCACAGGGGCATTTAGAAGAGGAATGCGTGGAACTTCTTGGAAAGCTTGGACAGTATTATACACTTTTCAATGTGCCGCTTGCCGTGGCAAATGCGCTTGGATCTTCTATGATTCCGTCTCTGGTGCGGGCATATGAAAACAGAGAAAGAAGAGCACTTTATAACAGAATCTATATGGCAGTGCGTTATACCATGCTGATCGCAATCCCGAGTGCATTTGGATTTTTCTTTGTTGGAGAACCAATCATGAACTTTATCTGGCCATCGATTGACAACTCCATGCAGGCAATGATGTTCAAAATCGGGGCGATCTCACTGGTGTTCTATTCATTGTCTACGATCACAAATGGAGTCCTTCAAGGTGTGAACCGTATGATGAAACCAGTAAAAAATGCAACAATCTCACTGATCCTTCATGTTGTTTCACTTTTCATCATGCTTGTCTTCTTCAAATGGGGAATTTATGCAGTTATTGTGAGCAAAATTGTTTTCTCACTCGTAATGTGCGTGTTAAATGCACACGATATCTGGGAAGCAATCGGATATAGACAGGAACGTCAGAAAACATTTGTGATTCCAGCACTTGCAGCACTTGTAATGAGCGTTGTGGTTTATGTGGTAAATCTTTTGTTTGAAATTTTTGTTGGTGGAAGAATGGGAATTTTGATCGCATTGATTGCGGCAATAATTACATATGCAATCTGTCTGTTGAAATTTGGCGGTCTTACAGAAGATGAGATTCTGGAAATGCCAAAAGGCGCTACACTTTTGACAATTTTCAAGAAACTTCATCTTATCAATGATAAATTTTATTAATAAATAGTATATAAAAATAAAATCAGGCCAATACTGTAAAAAAAAGGAGTTGTCCTAATGAAAAGTAAATATAGTATTGGCCTTATTTGTGCAATTGTTCTATTATTGATTGTATTGTCTCTGGGGTATCGGAAGCAATATGAATATGCAGAAGAACAGGTTCGTATCGCCGAAGAAAAGGAAACACTGAGTGTTCAGGGAAGTGTGGCTAAAGAACAGATCTTTTATCTCAAGTCTCTGAATGGATATGTGGTGGTATATCAGGAAGACGAAAAGACCATTTTTGAATATACAGATATTAAAGTTTCAGAGCTTTCGGAGGAAATGCAACAGGAGATAGAACTGGGAAAACGAATTGTAGGATTAGGAAAATTATATGGATTTTTAGAGAATTACAGCAGTTAATGCGTAAGAGAAAGGAAATGTAAAATGACGGAAGAGAAGATTCAGAGAATCAATGAATTAGCAAGGAAATCAAAAGCAGAAGGACTTACAGAGAGCGAAGCAAAGGAACAGCAGATTCTAAGACGCGAATTTATTGATGCATTTAAAAGAAATTTAAAAGGCCAGCTCGACAATATTTCAATACAGGAAAAGGATGGAAGTATTACAAATCTTGGTGAAAAATATGGCAAAAAAATCGGACATTAGAAGAAAGACCATACAAAAGCGTCTGCTGATGTCAGAAAAAGAGGTCTTGGAAAAAAGCAGAATAATTACGAAAATGGTGTTGGGATTGCAGGAATATCAGCATGCAGACGCCATTTTTTGTTATGTGGATTTTCGGAATGAAGTGCGGACAAGAGAAATCATTGAGGAATCATGGAGCAGAAAGAAAACAGTAGCAGTTCCTAAAGTGGAAGGAGATGTTATGAAGTTCTACCATTTTCAACAATGGGCGGATCTTAAAGAAGGATACATGGGAATTCTGGAACCAGAAGAAGCCTGTGAGGAAATCAGTCCGGAAAATGAAAATTGTCTGATGATCATGCCAGGAGTTGCCTTTGATGAGAAACGGAACCGGATTGGATATGGTGGAGGTTATTACGATAAATATCTTTCACAAATGGATGGGATTTATAAAGCAGCGATCGCCTTTGAAAATCAGATCTATCAGGAACTTCCGTGCGAAGAGTACGATTTAAAGCCAAATATTATACTGACAGAGAAGAGGAGTATTATTGGAGAGTAGAATAGGGACTATCAGATTTATTCTGACAGTCCCTTAAATAGTAAGCGGGAAAAGATTTTATTCCGGATAAACCAGTTGCTTTTCAGTGATATTTTCCAGCACTTCGTTCAAATATTTTTTCGCACAGTATCTTGCCATTGGAAGATTCATGTCCAGATAATTTCCGCAGTCTTTTGCAGCAGCGCCAGGCACTTCGCCTTCAAAATCAGCGATAAATGTAAACATTTCTTTCATCAGTGGCACGATATCTTTGGATTCATAATCTCCAGATAATAAAAGATAGAATCCGGTGCGACAGCCCATTGGACCAAAGTAAAGAGTCTTTTTGCCATATTCTGCGTGATTTCTTAAAAATGTGGCAGCAAGATGTTCAATTGTGTGCATTTCGGCGGTGTTCATGACTGGTTCTTCATTTGGGTTCGTCATGCGGATGTCAAAGGTCGTGACTGGATAATCACCGACCATATCTTTTCTTGATACATAAAGACCAGGGACCAATTTGATGTGGTCAATTGTGAAACTTGTAATCTTTTCCATAATTTTCTCCTTTATAAATCGTTAATTTTTGCGGTATGTATTGAAATCCTCTACCAGCTCTTTTACATCCTGAATGATTTTATCAAATGCACCAGCTTTGTAAAGATTGATGATGATGATTCCGATTGGGACTGCGATGATCATTCCGACGACGCTGCTGAAACGGTATCCAATGAACATACATACCAGAGTTGCAAGTGGATCCATACCGACGGTGTCGCCGACAAATTTTGGCTGAAGCAGCTGATGGACAAGAAGACAGATGACATAAATGATCATCAAGCCGATTGCCATATAATAATCGCCGGTCAAAAGCTGGAAAGCTGCCCATGGCCAGATGGCGGTCCCGGTTCCGAGGAACGGAATAAAGTCAAGAATCGCAATCAGGATTGCCCATAAAATTGCATAATCCACACGAAGGATGAGAAATCCGATAAAGAGGATTGTTGCAATGACCCCCATAATCTTGAACTGGGCTTTAAAATATCCAAAGACTGCACGGGAGAACATCTCTTTGATCAAAGTGATATGATCCCGGAAAATCTGTGGAATGACCTTTCTGACATTGACGGAAATTTTTTCTTTATCGGCAATGAAAAAGTATGCAGCCAAAAACATAAAAATTCCCTGCAGCAGAATGTTCGGAAGGTGAGAGACGATATCTCCGGCAAAACTTAATGTCGGTACTCCAAAGGTTCCGACTAGATTTCCAATATAAGTATCAATATTTGCAAAAAAATCCGCAAAACCTTCATTAAGATTAAAAGGAAGTTTTGGGATGATTACAGATAAATTGTTTTCAATATCATGGAATCCAGCCATCATGGAAGAGTACATTTCCGGAAGATTTTTTATAAATCCAATTGCTTCTCTTGTAAGCCATGAAATGACAAGATAGCATGCGCTGATGACAAGTGCCAGTGTGGCGACAATTACTACCCAGGTTCCGTGTTTCCTCATGATTTTTAATCGCTTTTCAAAAAATTTCACCAGTGGATTTGCAATCAGTGAAATGATCCATCCGATAAAAAAAGGCATGAAAAAACGTAAGAATCTCGGAAGAAGTGTGCATACCAATAAAACCCCAATCACATATGTTAGTAAATTTAAAATCGTTTTTTTATGTTTTGATAACATCTAAATCTCCTTTTGTTTACCGATGCGAATATTTGTTTTATAAATGTAAGTATAGCATAAAAAGACAGAGAATTCTACCCTGTGACCGGGAGTTGGGAAGTAATAGTTCTATTTTGAGGAGAATTTATTGACGCAGAACTTTTGCGCTGATATCATGGTAACATATGGAGGTGAGAGAGGATGCAGATTTTACATATTTGTGAAA
>JAQYAI010000020.1 GCA_029227655.1 bacterium
CAGATTTTATTTGTTCTATGGAATTGTTAAGGATTAAAAGAGATGAGAAGCGTTTGAGTAAGTCAGAAGAAAGATTTTTCTATAAACCACAAGAACTTAAGAAGACATTCCTAAAGAGTATTGATAAAAAGAAATTGTAAGTTGCCACAAACTCAAAGATAAATTTGGGTAAGCACTTTTGCTAAATTTTGTTGAAAAACAATCAATAGTGTTATATAATAAATTTATGAAACCTGGGATGTTCGATAATCTCGATTTTTTGAACCTACATTACTTTAAACGGGATTCCTATATCTCTGTAATATGTCAGGCCTCCATTGTGCAGTGGAAGACAGAAAAGCAGATGCGGTTGCCCACCTAGCTTTAGCTAGGAGTCAAAAAACGAGAAACGGCATTTCGGGGGAAAACAAAAGATGAAAGACAGTTGCAATGCAACTGTCCTTTTTTTGCGTGAAAGCAAGGATTGCCAGCGTCCACAAACTAAGTCAGATGACTGCTTGCAGGCAAGCTGACTTAGGTGTGGACATTGGCAGGCTGCCCACGACCGAGTCGAAGCGAAGCAGAGACGAGGTGCGTGGCTGGCAATCCGTAAGGAATCAAGGCTACCCACGACCGAGTCAAAGCGAAGCGCAGACGAAGTGCGTGGCTGGCAATCCGTTACGAAAGCAGGCTGCCCACGACCGAGCCGGAGCGAAAAAAAGAATTGAAATATAATCGCATTTGCGTTATTTTAGAATAACAGGAGGAGATGAATATGAAGAAAAAAATTCAAAGGCTTCTGCATTTCACAGAATATGTCGGTAAAAATCATATTGGTGCATATGCTGCCCAGTCTGCATATTTCCTCATGCTGAGTTTAATTCCGATTATCTTGCTTTTGCTTGCCATTATTCAATATACTCCAGCGACGAAGGCGGATGTCATGACGGCGATGGTGTTGGTATTTCCAGAACAAAGTATGCAGAATTTTATTGTTGGAATTGTGAATGAGGTATATAATCAGTCGAGAACGATAATTCCTGTTACTGCAATTACTGCGTTGTGGTCGGCGGGAAAAGGTGTTCTCGCAATTAATACGGGGCTGAATTGTGTTTATAATACAAAAGAAACGCGAAATTATATTTTCCTTAGGATACGGGCATCCTTTTATATTATTGTATTTTTGCTTGCTATTGTAACGGGATTAGTACTTTCTGTGTTTGGAAATAATATAAGTTTATTTTTATGTAAACATTTTCCTTTCTTTGAAGAAACGATTATGTTTATTTTAGAAAGTCGGACAATTATTACTTTTTTGGGTTGGTTTATATTTGCACTCGTTGTTTATCGCTTTTTGCCAAACAAGAAGGGAAGTATTTGGAAACATATTCCGGGAGCTGCATTTACTGCTGTTATTTTTCTGATTATTTCTTTTGGGTTTTCCGCATATTTAGCAGTTTTTCATAGTTTCCAGGGCTTGTATGGCAGTATGACGGCAATTATTCTGGTCATGCTGTGGCTTTATTTCTGTATGTATGCAGTACTATTGGGAGGACTTTTGAACAGTCTGTTATGGACAAGAAAGTAAAACAATAATACAATACAAACGAGAGGGAATCTTCCCTCTCGTTTGTATTTGTATTATCCTAAAAAGAATTCATTTGGTCTATAATCTTTTGCTATTATAGCTAGTTTTTCATTCATCGCAGTTTGAACTGGTGGTGGAAGGATACATATTATCATCGCAAGTGGAAGATAGCCATTTAACGGGCTGTATGTACTATCGTTTTCCAGATACAGTGATCAGAACTTCTTGACAAAATGCTTAGGATCCTATATCATGTATCTGTATCAGATACAAATACTAATATATGAAAAGCAAATGGAATTTAAGTAGCTCAAGGATGATGATAGGAGGGAAAAAGAATGGATACAAAATTCTCCGTGGCTGTCCATGTGTTGATTCTGATTTCGGAGGCTTCGAATCCGATAAGCTCTGATCAGATGGCTGGAAGTGTTGGCACTAACGCCAGCTATATCCGCAAAATACTTGCACTTTTGAAAAAAGGAGAAATCGTTAATGGACAAAGAGGGATAGGTGGCTACTCTCTGACAGTTGCCCCGGAACAGCTTACGCTGCTTCAAATCTATCAGGCAGTTATGGAGGAACCAAAGATCCATCTTTTGGATATTCACCAAAACCCAAGCGATCAATGTATCGTTGGTCGCTATATCAGACCAGTACTGACTGGCATGTTTGCAGATATGGAGGATACCTTTGCCCGTTCCCTTGCGGGCAAAACGCTGGCCGACTGCATTGCCGACATTCGTAAAAGGATTGAATAACAGGAGGAAATATACATGAATATAGTAGAGATTATTTTTAGCCCCACAGGCGGAACAGAGAAAGTTGCCCATATGCTTGGTAGCTATTGGCGTGAAAACACTGTAAAGATTGATTTGAGTGATGCCAAAACCGATTTTTCACAGTGTGTTATCAACGAAGAAGATCAGGTGCTGATTGCTATGCCCTCTTTTGGGGGACGGGCTCCAGCTGTGGCAATTGAGCGTTTAAGGCAGATTACAGGAAACGGTGCAAAATGCGCCCTTGTCTGTGTGTATGGAAACCGGGCATATGAGGATACTCTTGTGGAAATGGAGGATGCCGCAAAGGAAAGCGGCTTCCGGGTTGTTGCGGCTGTTGCTGCCGTAGCGGAACATTCCATCATGCCCCAGTATGCCGCAAACCGACCAGATACGGCCGACAAAAATCAGTTGGAACAGTTTGCGGGACAAATTGCAGGTAAGGAAGACGTCGCAGTCTCTATTCCGGGAAATCGCCCTTACAAGACAGCGGGCGGCGCAGGACTTGTGCCGAAGGCATGTAAAGGATGCACGAAGTGCGGATTATGTGCAAAAAACTGTCCTGTGCAGGCTATTGACCCTGTAAAGTTTACGGCAGACTCAAAGAGATGTATTTCCTGCATGCGTTGTGTTAAGCAATGCCCGGAAAAGGCCAGAAAAGTCAACGGCGCTATGGTATCTATTGCTGCCCTGGCGATAAAAAAAGCCTGTTCGGTGAGAAAAGAAAACGAGCTGTTTCTGTAATGGGAACACCTGATACAGGAGGCGAATATCAATGAAAATCGCTATAGTAGATGTAGATGGTGGACTCAGAGAAATTAATGCTGTAGCGCTTCTACGAAAAAAGGCTATGCAGACGGGCAGAGAATAACGGACTGCTTATGAAAGAAAGGTAAGACTATGAGCAAAAAAGAAGTGGTAAATCTTATGAAAGCAGCACAGATTACGCGATACAGCAAAGATATTCATATTACGCTCAATGACATCCCGATTCCTGAAATCGGGGACGATGATATCCTGATTCGGGTCAAAGCCGCAGCGGTCAATCCGGTGGATATTCTCAACCTGACCGGAGCCGTCCGGCTGATACAGGATTACAAAATGCCCCTGACACTTGGAAACGAATGCGCTGGTATCGTTGAAAAAGTGGGCAGACATGTTACCCGATTTCAGACAGGCGACCGGGTTTATTCTCGCTTACCGGTCAACAGGCTTGGTGCTTTTGCAGAATATGTGACCATTCCCGAAGATGCGGTGGCAAGAATGCCAGAGAACTTCGATTATGTAACGGCAGCGGCAATCCCATTGACAGGTCTGACTGCCTATCAGGCGCTTACGGAAGAATTGCACGCCAAACCAGGTGAAACCATTTTCATTCCTGGCGGCTCTGGCAGCCTCGGTCAAATGGCAGTGCCCATTGCAAATGCGCTGGGACTACGTGTCATCGTTTCAGGAAACGCACGGGCAAAGAACTCTGTTCTTTCCGCAGGCGCAGATCGGTATATCGTGTACACGGAAGAGAATTATTGGGAATCACTGTCTGATGTTGATTACGTCATAGACACATTGGGGAAAAAGGAATTTACTCACGAACTGTCTGTACTGAAAGAAGGCGGAGTCCTGCTCAGCCTGCGCACCGCACCAAACAAATTGTTTGCAATGAAAAACAGGTTTTCCTTAACCAGGCGGCTGTTATTTTCGTTGGCGGGCTTAACGTATGATGGGCTGGCAAGGCGCCAAGGTAAGGAATATCGTTTTCTTTTCGTTCGTGCAGATGGGATACAGCTTGAGGAAATTACCCGTATTGTCGAAGCAAAGCACATCGTCCCGCTAATCGATTCGCATGAATTTGAACTTTCACAAATTAATGATGCAATGAAGCTGGTGAATGGCGGTCATATAAATGGAAAAGTGATTGTTCGTTTTTCCTAAAGTGTGATTCACATGAATGTTGCAAATTCTATGCGATACATATGAAAGTGAAATTCTGAAATTATTGTTGATTGACTGAAAAAACTTGACACAGAAAAATGATATGTTAAAATGATGAGGTATATATAAAAGGCTTTGATCGTGTAAGTAGAGACTTGTTTTCCATTAGAGAGAGGGAATCGTGGGCTGAAAGTTCCCTTTGGTTCAGGCAGGAATCGAATTTCCCACGTGAGCTGCATTCTTGAAATGAAAAGAGTAGAGAATGACGTTTCTGCACGTTACGCAGTCCGAGTGCCTGTTCATGATGAACGGGAAGAAGGGTGGTACCGCGATTGATGTCGTCCCTATGTTTTGCATAGGGACGTTTTTTTCGTGTAGACAAGGAGTGCGTGCATGTGAATAGTAGCAGACAGTTTTTGCTTGCAAAGAACTGGCTGCCAGTATTCACATATAGGCAGGCTGTCCACGACCGAACAGGAGTGTAACGGATGTGAGGTGGACTGACTGGCACGCACGAGTGAAAACAAAAAAGAAATTTTGCCTAAAGAAGGCATGTAATAGGAGGAAATCATGAAAGAAAGACTTGAGAGCATCAAAAATGAAGCCCTGAGACAGATTCAGGAGTCTGATGTACCTGAAAAATTGAATGATGTGCGTGTGAAGTATCTTGGTAAAAAGGGAGAACTTACAACCGTATTAAAAGGAATGAAGGATGTTGCTGCTGAAGAACGTCCAAGAGTTGGTCAGCTCGTAAATGAAACAAGAGCTGCCATTGAAGAAATGTTAGAAGAAACAAAAGCAAAAATGGAAGCTGCCATTCGCGCTGAGAAGCTTAAAAATGAAGTTATTGACGTTACCCTTCCATCTAAGAAGAACATGGTCGGACATCGTCATCCTAACACAATTGCTTTAGAAGAAGTGGAACGTATCTTTGTCGGTATGGGATATGAGGTAGTAGAAGGACCGGAAATCGAGTATGATTTATATAACTTTGAAAAATTAAATATTCCGGCAGATCATCCTGCAAAAGACGAACAGGATACCTTTTATATCAATAAAGATATCGTGCTTCGTACACAGACATCGCCAGTACAGGCACGTATCATGGAACAGGGAAAACTTCCAATCTGTATTCTTTCACCAGGACGTGTGTTCCGTTCAGATGAAGTAGATGCAACACATTCACCTTCCTTCCATCAGATTGAAGGTCTTGTAATTGATAAGAAGATCTCATTTGCAGACTTAAAAGGAACACTGGAAGTATTTGCGAAAGAATTATTCGGAGAAGATACAAAGACAAAATTCCGTCCACATCATTTCCCATTCACAGAACCAAGTGCAGAGGTAGACGTTTCCTGCTTCAAATGTGGTGGAAAAGGATGCCGTTTCTGTAAGGGTGAAGGATGGATTGAAATCCTCGGATGTGGTATGGTTCACCCACACGTATTAGAAATGTGTGGAATTGACCCGGAAGAATACACAGGATTTGCATTTGGTGTGGGGCTGGAACGTATCGCCCTGCTTAAATACGAAATTGACGATATGAGACTCTTATACGAAAACGATATTCGTTTCCTGAAACAGTTCTAGTGTTGTTATGAACACTGCAAAAGAAAGATTTTTATAGATAGGAGAAATTAAAATGAATACTTCATTATCATGGATTAGAGCATACGTTCCAGATCTTGATGTGGAAGCGCAGGAATACGCTGATGCAATGACACTTTCTGGAACAAAGGTAGAGAGCTATGAAAAGCTTGATGCAGATTTAGATAAAATTGTAATCGGACAGATTGATAAATTGGAAAAACATCCAGATGCTGATAAACTTGTTGTCTGTCAGGTAAATGTTGGTACAGAAACTGTTCAGATCGTAACAGGTGCACCAAACGTAAAAGAAGGAGACAAGATTCCGGTTGTTCTTGACGGCGGACGCGTTGCAGGCGGACACGAACCAGGACAGAAAGTTGCTGGTGGAATCAAGATTAAAAAAGGAAAACTTCGCGGTGTTGAAAGCTGCGGTATGATGTGTTCCATCGAAGAGTTGGGATCTACAAAAGAAATGTACCCAGAATCACCAGATAATGGTGTTTATATTTTCGGAGATGACGCAGTGGTAGGAGAAAGTGCGATTAAAGCACTGGGACTTGATGATGTTGTTTATGAATACGAAGTCACATCAAATCGTGTAGACTGTTTCAGCGTTGTTGGGATTGCAAGAGAAGCAGCAGCTACCTTCCGCAAAGAATTCCATCCACCGGTCATCACTCCAACTGGAAATGATGAAGATGTAAATGACTACATCAAAGTGAAAGTAGAAAATACAGACCTCTGCCCTCGTTACTGTGCAAGAGTCGTGAAAAATATCAAGATCGGACCATCGCCGGCATGGATGCAGAGAAGACTTGCATCCGTTGGTATCCGCCCAATCAACAACCTTGTTGATATTACAAACTATGTAATGGAAGAAATGGGACAGCCAATGCATGCTTATGATCTCTCAACAATT
>JAQYAI010000021.1 GCA_029227655.1 bacterium
ATCCATGTCCAAATAAAACCCGCTATTACGAAATTGAAGCCATCCAGATTCCAATCGTTTATAACAAATATGGAGATCACGACCCCAACGGTCTTTTATACGTTTTAAAAAAAGATGCCACACGCATCAAAGAAAATGCACTTCATAATTACCATCAAGATCCCCCACAGCCATACAAAGAAGTCATGCTATTAGTAATTCGGGCAAATGTAGGAGAAACCGTAATTATCTCCTTTTCTCATTCATTAAACCGTCCACTTTCTATTTGTACAGGGCTTAGAATATGACGTTCAGACGTCCGATGGAGCAAGCGTGGGATACAATAAAAATTCTACAACGACCTATCAGATTACTTATACCTGGCATGCCACGCATGAGGGCGTATACCTCTTCCATGATATGGGGGATACACGGAGCAGTGAAGACAGCACCAACATACACGGCCTGTTTGGTGCTATTATTGTAGAAGCTGCCCAGTCCAGATGGCTGGATCCTGAAACTGGCCTTGAGCTGGAAAGTGGTCTTTTTGCAGACATTTATCATCCTGCCAAACCATCTTTCCGTGAATATGCTGTGTTTTTTCATGATGAATTAGAAATCAAAGACAAAGACGGAAATCCACCAGTTGATCCTCATACAAAGCTCCCATCTTCTACCACCGCTATTAGTTATCGTTCGGAACCGATGCGTAACCGCCTGCCTCTTACTCATGACCACACGGATACAGGGGAGGATATCTCCATGAGTTCCTGGGTATATGGAGACCCTGCCCCTCCTATTTTGCGTGCTTATGTAGGTGATCCTTCCAAAATCCGCCTGATTCATGGTGGTGTAAAAGAAACACATGTCTTTCACCTTCGTAATCACCAATGGCGCCTTGAAGGAGAAAATCCAAATTCTACCATCATTGATTCCATCAGCATAAGCCCTCAGGAATGTTTTACCCTTGATATTCTCCACGGAGCAGGCAGCTTAAACGGAACGATTGGGGATGTCATTTTCCACTGTCACCTTTACCCACATTTTCACGAAGGAATGTGGACCTTATGGAGAATCCATGACCGTCTGGAAGATGGAACCGGAACTCTTCCTGACGGAACCCCAATTCCACCACTTTGTCCACTTACAGACAGGGCGTTTCCTCTAAAAAAGGATAACCTTCATCCCGGATATCCTACTTTCATCAATGGAACCTTTGGAGAACGCCCACTTCAGCCGCCACTTGGAATTTTGAATACCGATGGCATAAATAAAATAGAACCCACTCCACTTGAAAAAGCCAATTTTGTTGATAAATATGAGCCTGGAGCTCTTTATACCGATACTTGCCCTTGTCATACAGACTGCAATTTGAAAACATTTGAAATAGCACTGGTTCAGGCAAAGGTTACGTATAATCGTTATTGCTGGCATGATCCGCAAGGCAGATTCTTTGTCTTAAAAGAAGAATTGGAACGCCATGGAGGGCTGGACTCCTATATTCAAAAAATAGAAAATCAGGAAATCCAGGCAGAACCTCTGGTGATTCGTGCAAATGCAGGTGACTGCATTGAGGTTCGTCTTACGAATCTCCTGCCGGAATATTTAGAAGAAAGCGCGTTTCAGATGAAAACCTTGACAGATATCGCAGGCTATCATATTCATCTGGTCAAATTTGACACCATTGTTTCAGATGGTGCTGCTAATGGCTGGAACAATATTGCCGGTGCCAGACAATATGAAACCTTGATCGAACGATTCTACGCAAATACCGAATTAAATACTGTATTTTTCCACGATCATCTTTTTGCAAACTCCCATCAGCAGCATGGTGTATTTGGCGCATTAATTATTGAGGAAGCCGGGGCGACTTTCCACGATATTCAGACCGGAAAACCTTTGTCCTTTGGAAGCAAGGCTGTCATAAAAAGAAGGGATGGAACCTCCTTCCGCGAATTTGCATTGTTCGTTCACGATTTTGCTTTATTATTCGATAAAGAAGGCAATCCTCTTAACCCACCTAAAGTTCCAGGTTCTCATGACGATCCTGGTGTAATGGGCATCAATTATCGCTGCGAGCCAATGCGGGAACGCCTGAAATGTCATGAAGATCCGGCATATGTATTCAGTTCTTTGGTCCACGGTGATCCTGCTACTCCAATCCTGGAAACCTATCCCGGTGACGAAATTATCATTCGTCTTCTGGATGGTGCACACGAAGAACAACATTCCTTTAACCTTACCGGATTATCGTGGAAGAAAGAAATTACCAATATCTTCTCACCAACAGTAGCCTCACAGACTCTCGGCATTTCAGAAGCATTTAACATCAAGATTACCAAAAAGTACCGTCCAGGAGACTATCTATATTATTTTGGGGGCATAGACGATGCCTGGCTTGGTCTTTGGGGAATCATCCGTGTCCATGGATGCCGAAACAAGCATCTCAAACCACTCTGCAAGCCAAAGGACAGCATCATTCCTCTCCCGCCTTGCCCTTCACCAGATTCGATAGTAAGACACTATGATATCGTAGCCATCCAACGAAAAATCACTTACAACAACTATGGTGATCATGATCCAAATGGACTTCTCTTTGTGCCACTTGAAGATGCAGAATGTGCCATGGATGAAGATTATCAGGTAAAACCTCTGATTTTGCGGGCAAATGCTGGAGACTGGATCGAAGTAACCCTTCATAATCTTTTGGATCCAAAGAAACCAATTCCGTATTTTGACTATCCACGTGTTCCACTTGATTATGCGCATAAACCTTCCATGCGTGTGTCCTTAAATCCGCAATTTCTGAATTATGATCCTGTCTGTGATTCGGGAATTAACGTTGGATATAACAATCATGAGCAGACAGCAGGCCCTGGTCAAAGTAAGAAATATTTATGGTATGCCGATAAAGAATATGGAATCTGCAACATCCAGTCCTTTGGAGATATGAGAAATCACAGATATCATGGACTCTTCGGCGTCATTATCATCGAACCAGCTGATGCAACATGGTATAAAAATGATTCGTCATACAAAACAATTTATGGTGAATCCGCTGTAATCACAAGTCCCGGTATAAAAAGCTTCCGGGAATGTGTCTTAACTATCCAAAATGGTATCCGCATGTTAGATAAAGAAGGAAATCTAATCAAGACTACTGTTGGTGAAGAAGGCGAAGACGTGGATGCAGAAGATACCGGTGAAAAAGGATATAATTATCGCTCTGAAAGATTTGCCAACCGCTTAAAGAATCATTCTGCGATTTCAAAAATATTCAGCAGCAGACTCCATGGTGATCCGGCAACTCCAATTTTTAAAGCATACACAGATGATCGTGTAATCTTCCGTGTTGCCATGCCTGCCGACAAACCAAGAAATGTTGGTTTCTGTATTCACGGTCATATGTGGAAGAAGCAGCCTGATAATGCTCTTTCTAAAGAGATTCCAATTCAAGGTGCAATCAGCATCGGAAATACCTTCAACATAGAATTGGAAAATGGTGCCAATGCCCCTGGCGATTATCTATACCGTTCTAGAAGTCTGAAATGGGATGTAGAATCAGGAATGTGGGGAATTTTCCGAGTTAAGAAGAAGAATCTGCGTTGCAAGTGCAAACATGCATGTAAAAAAATATGGGATTGCATGTGCAAATCTGAATAATCAAATCCCCAGGACATCTGTCCTGGGGATTTCTCTATTTTGTATTTTTCATACCTCCGCTAAGAAACATATGTACCGGCACTACAAAAACGAACAAAATAGTGATTGCTTTATGCATCTCAAGAATGATTGGTACCTCATCATAAATCATTCCAAAAATACCGCTGATAAAAGAAAGAAATAACATTCCCAGCAAAGCATATTTTCGGACATCCATTTTCTTTCGACACCTCACTGCATGAATGATACACAAAATCAAAAAAAGTGTAGATGCCAGCTTATGAACCATTACTCCGGTAAGCGGTTCCATAATTGTTACAATAAATGAAATTAGTAAAAGAATAACAGACTTTTTGGCTTTCATAAATTCCTTCCTGTTTTTGTTGGTTAGTAAGACCTAACTTTATGTAGTCTAACATACACAAAAACGGAATTCAATAGAAATTTTTTCCAGAAAAAAGTGGCAAAGTCTGAAATCAAAAATGAAGACGTTGTTGATGAGGAAAAGACCGCAGAAAACACGGATGATGAATCGTCTCTCGAAAAAGCAAAGCTGATCGATCTCGATGAGGATAAAAATCCCGATGACGAAGACTGTG
>JAQYAI010000022.1 GCA_029227655.1 bacterium
GCGGAGGTGAATCCACTGACTGGATATGGGGCGCTTTGCCTGGCAGATAGTATTCCGATTTGAACACAGTCAGTATTTTGATAGCAGAACTGTCGGAAACATCTTAATCATTTGTATTTTCGACAGTATCTGCCATACTACTTCTTTAAACCTGATGCAGTGGTTATTTTAAACACCATAGGAACGAGAGAGCATTTCTTTCTCTGTCGTTTCTCGGCGCAGTAAGACTGGAGTGACTACTTTATGAATCGGTTCCTTTAACGGAACTGGTTTTCTTTTGTTTCGTTCGTTCATCTGCTCTACAAGAAGGTTTACAGCTTCAAAGGCAATTTTATCGATCTGCTGCCCGATGGTGCTGATCGGAATGACGGCTTCTCTGGAAATTGGTGAGTCATCGAAGCCTACAATTAAGTAATCATCAGGCAATCTGCCATATTTCCTTATCAGAAGATTCAAAAAAACATTGGCGTGTGTGTCACTAGAGATAAAGAGTCCTTTTTTTTGATCGGGATAAAGTTCTTCTAATTCATTCAGAATTTCCTGTGCGTTTTTTTGGAACTGTTCATAATTATTACCCAGATCTTTATATATAATTTTATGATTCAATTTTTTCTCTTCACAGATATCCAGAAATCCTTTGATACGTCCGTAGGCGGGAATCTCAGGTGAAATGGGCGAATTAACGTGAATCAGGATATCGCAGTTGTGTTTTGCAAGCAGGCTTGCAGCCTGTGTTCCACCCATGTAGTTATCTGTGTTGACACTGCATATATGCTTATCCTCGCGTTCAATAGCTACGATTGGAATCTGCAATTCAGAAAGTTCTTTGGAAGGAATCGTAAAGCTCAGGACAATCAGTCCTTCAATTTTGTACGCCAGCAGTTCCTGGATATATTGTCGTTCATTTTCTTCCTGTTCATTTCCGATGAAAACGAGAAATTTGTATCCGAATTTTTCGTAAGTCAGGAGAATCTGATTTAGCATTTCGGAATAGTAGTGATTATGGAGATGTGGCACGATGATACCGATAAATTCGGTCTTTCCATTTGCCAGAATCCGTGCTACTTTATTCTCTTTATAATCGAGTTCAATAAGTGCATTTGCAATGATTTCCTGATTTTCCAGGGTAAGTGAATCTGGATTGTTAAAATATCTGGATATCGTAGTTTTGGAAAAATGAGTGTATTTTGCAATATCGTTAAAAGTAATATTTTTTTTCTGTTTCATAAGGACCTCTTTTTGTTGCTTACTTGTCTGTAAGCATGAAAATTTATAAATAGTATAGCAGAAAACTACAAAATCGTATAGTATTTACAAAGTTTTGAGCGAGTGTTGACGTACTATAGGATAAGTGATAATATAAGAAAAAGTAACCGGTTCCTTAACCGGTTAAGAAAAGATGTGGATAAGTAAAAATCAGTACGATTGTGCGGGAGCAGTAAGGAGGAAAAATGAAAGCATTTGATGTTGTAGCGTTAGGAGAACTATTAATTGATTTTACAGAAAATGGAGAGAGTAATCAGGGAAATCCTTTGTTAGAAGCTAATCCGGGAGGAGCGCCGTGCAATGTACTTGCCATGCTGAACCGTCTGGGAAAGAAAACAGCATTTATCGGGAAAGTAGGAAAGGATTCGTTCGGAGAAATGCTTACAGATATCGTCCGTGAGAGCGGAACGGATGTGACGAATCTTGTATATGACGAGAACGTTCATACAACACTTGCGTTTGTTCATACAATGCCGGATGGAGACCGGGATTTCAGCTTTTACCGGAATCCGGGAGCGGATATGATGCTTCGGAAAGAGGAGATAAAGGAAGAAATAATTTGTGCAGGAAAGATTTTTCACTTTGGTACATTGTCTTCTACCCATGAAGGGGTACGGGAGGCGACAAGATATGCGATTGATGTTGCGAAGGAGAATGGGGCGCTGATTTCTTTTGATCCGAACCTTCGTGAGCCTCTCTGGGACTCCCTTGCGGATGCGAGAAGAGAGATTTCTTATGGTATGTCTAAATGTGATATCCTGAAGATTTCTGATAATGAGCTGGAATTTATGACCGGTACGGATGATTACACGAGGGGTGTGCAATTGTTAAGGCAGAGCTATAATATTCCTCTTATTCTTGTTACGTGCGGGAAGCATGGCAGCAGGGCATATTATAAAAATATGATGGTGGAGGCATCCGCATTTCTTCAGAAAGGGACCATCGAGACGACAGGTGCGGGGGATACCTTTGAGGGATGTGTGCTGAGTTATATTTTGGAAAATGGACTGACGGATCTGACGGAAGAGAAGCTGAAGGAAATGCTTCTATTTGCCAATGCAGCTGCATCAATCATTACGACAAGAAAAGGGGCTTTAAAAGTAATGCCGACAGAGCAGGAAATTCGAGAGATGATAGGGAAGGAGAAGTAAAATGTCAGGAGAAGAGCAGGTATTTCAGAGAAGACTTAGAAAACATCATGATGAATTAAGATGGCTTTACATGGAACTGTATCAGAATGCAGATATGTTTGCTGAGCTTTGTACACAGATGTATGATTATTATATGGCACGCAAAAGCGAGCTGAAGAAGCGAGATGAGGAGCGAGAAGCAAATCCAGAGTGGTTCAAGAAGAACGATATGTTGGGAATGATGCTGTATATCGATAATTTTGCGGGCAATATAGAGGGTGTCAAACAGAAGCTTCCTTATTTGGAGTCTTGTAACGTGAACTGTATCCACCTGATGCCGTTTCTGGACTCCCCGAAAGGAAGAAGTGATGGAGGGTATGCAGTTGCCGATTTTCGCAAGGTGAAGCCAGAACTTGGCACAATGGAGGAGCTTTCTGAGCTGGCAGATGTGTGTCATGAAAAGGGAATGAATCTTTGCATGGATTTTGTAATGAATCATACGTCCGAGGAGCATGAGTGGGCAGTCCGCGCCAGACAGGGAGATGGCGAATATATGAGCCGCTATTTTTTCTATGATAATTATGATATCCCTCGCAGATATGAAGAGACTGTTCCGCAGGTGTTTCCGACAACAGCGCCGGGAAATTTTACATATCTTCCGGATGCGGGACACTATGTAATGACAACATTTTATCCATATCAGTGGGATTTGAACTATAAGAATCCACGGGTATTCAATGAGATGATGTATCATTTCCTTTTTCTTGCCAATCAGGGAATGGATATTATTCGTATAGATGCTGTTCCATACATATGGAAGGAACTGGGCACACAGAGTCGAAATCTTCCGCAGGTTCACACCATTGTCCGGATGATGCGTATCATTAGCGAAATTGTATGTCCAAGTGTGCTGCTTCTCGGCGAGGTAGTTATGGAGCCGGAAAAGGTGGTGCCGTATTTTGGAACAGTGGAAAAACCGGAATGTCACATGCTTTATAATGTGACGACCATGGCGACTACATGGAACTGTGTGGCAATGCAGAATGCAAAGCTATTGAAACAGCAGATGGATATTGTGAATCATCTGCCGAAAGAATATACATTCCTTAATTATTTGCGCTGTCATGATGACATTGGATGGGGACTGGATTTTGATACATTGAAATGGTGGGGAATGCAGGAAGTACCACATAAACGGTTCTTGAATGATTACTTCATGGGAAGAATGGGAGAAAGCGAGAGCAGGGGAGAACTGTATAATGATGATCCTGTGACACAGGATGCAAGATTCTGTGGAACGACCGCTTCCATGTGTGGAGTAGAGAGTGCCGGATTTGAAAAAGATGAGCGTAAGATGGCGAAGGCTGTCAGGATGGATATCATGCTTCATGCCTATTTGCTGACACAGTCGGGGATTCCAATGCTGTACAGCGGCGATGAAGTGGGACAGGTGAATGATTATTCTTACAAGGAAGATCCAGAAAGGTGGGTGGATTCCCGTTATATCCATCGAGGCAAGTTCCGCTGGGAACTGGCACAAAAGCGCACGGACAAAGAAAGTGTAGAGGGCAGAATCTTTGGCGCTTTGGATAAACTGGAAAAAATCCGAAAAAGAGAGTCTGTGTTTGATTCCTCTGCCAATGTATATACCTATGATGTACATGAAGATGCGATTCTTTGTATCATGAGAGAAAAAGACGGGGAAAAATTCTTCGGTATTTTTAACTTTAGTAGTAGTGAAAAGACAGCATGGATGCAGGAAGAGGGAAGTTA
>JAQYAI010000023.1 GCA_029227655.1 bacterium
CGAAGAAAAAGGTGTATTCGTAGTAATGAAGCACTTTGCATTAAATGATTGTGAACAGGATCGAATTGGTCTTGGTGTATGGTTAAATGAACAGTCGGCCCGTGAAATTTACTTAAGAGCATTCCAGGGTGCATTAGAAGACTCACAGGCTTCAGGAAATGGTGTTATGATGGCCTATACTCGTTGGGGCGCACAGTGGTCAGGTGCGAACAAAGGACTTGTTAAAGGTATCTTAAATGGAGAATGGCAGTGTAATGGTCTTCAGATCACAGACAACGTGCTTTCGCCAATGGTAAATGGTATCGATGGTGTTATGGGTGGAACAACAACGTATGACTCTATGCTTGCATTCTATATCACAGGCGGCAATGGATTGCCACAGTATGAAAAAGATGCGGTTGCTGTTTCAAATATGAGAGAAGCCTGCCACCATAACTTATATGCAATTGCAAATTCACAGGCTATGAATGGTATTGGTCCTGACACAACAATCAAAGAGAAAGAACCAATCGTGCAGACGGTAACGAGAACAGGTGCATTCGGATTTAGCGCATTGTTTATATTATCTGTTGTAATGTGGATTCTGAAGGTCAGAAAATTCAAAAAAACGGAAGCGTATAGCAGTTACAAAGAATTTAAGAAATCACTGAAAAATCAGTAAGGAACGAATCCCCGCCTTTGCCTGGGCGGGGATTCATAAGATGTGGGGGAAACGAATTTATTAAATTACGTTTTGACGTAAATACAGAAAGGTTGATTTGAAAAAATGAGTCAGGAAGCGACAAAAACAACGAGTCTTAACAGAGCAAAAACATATCAGTTAGTACTTTTTCCTCTGAATAATGGTGCAACGAACGTATATTACGTTCTGATTTTGTCTTATATAGCGACATTTGGAAACAATGTATTAGGAATTGCAACTGTATTTGCGTCGGTAATGGTAACCGGAATGCGTGTCTTTGATGCAATTACAGACCCTGTCATCGGGGCACTTATGGACCGCACAAATGGAAAGTTTGGTAAGTTCAGGCCATTTATTGTAATTGGCAATGCCATCATGGCAATTGCAGTTATTTTATTGTATATGATTACACCAAATATTCCGGCTGATATGCAGTGGCTGCGTTATGTTGCATTTGTAGGCCTGTATGCAGTATGGGTAATTGGATACACCTTCCAGACATCCGTAACGCGTTCAGGTCAGACGGTATTAACAAATGACCCAAAGCAGCGTCCATTATTTACAATCTTTAATACCATTGGCTCAATGGCTGGAATGGGACTCATGCAGTTCCTTGCTCCAATCGTGCGTTCCAATGTTGCAGACTACAGCAGCGCCGATTTCTATGCATTCTTGACTCCGATCGGTGTGATGGTATCCATCGTTCTCAGCATCCTTGCAATCATTGGTATTTGGGAAAAGGATAATTCAAAATACTTTGGACTTGGCGGGGCAGTGCAGGAAAAGACAAAGATTTCTGAATACATTCAGATTATTAAGAACAACAATCCTATGCAGCGCCTGATGGTAGCGGGGGCCGGATGTAAGCTGGCATTATCTATTGCTACGAATGTAACTGTATTATGTATGCTTTATGGATGTATGATGGGAAATTATGATGGACTGTATTTACCAATGATGGTATTAGGTTATGTTTTTTCGGTACCATTCTTTTTGTTGACGGTCCGTACTTCACAGAAACAAGGTCAGAAGGCATCCTTGATGAAATACGTATCGGTTGCATTTGTATGTTATATTGGTGTACTGGCACTTTTACTTCTCTGGAAACCTGGTGTTCCAGGCAGAAACCTGAGCTTATTTGAGGAAAATGGATTTGCAATCAATTTATACACTGTACTGTTCATTCTTTTCTTTGGTGTTGGTTATGGTGCATATTATGCGACGGCAGATATGCCGATTCCAATGGTCGCAGACTGTTCGGATTATGAGACCTACCGGTCTGGAAAATATATTCCGGGAATCATGGGGACCTTGTTCTCACTGGTCGATAAATTAGTATCGTCCTTATCTGCTACCGTTGTAGGGATTGCAGTTTCGGTCATTGGACTGGAAAATCTTCCAACCGCAGAGACACCATATGCGCCAGGCATGAACGGGGTAGTCATCGTTTTATTCTGTATCATTCCGATGGCGGCATGGGCAGCGACCCTTCTTGCGATGAAGAATTATGAGCTGACAGGACCGAGGATGAAAGAAATCCAGGCCATCAATGCAGCCCGCAAAGAGGGCGTTGCAAACGGAATGACTTTGGAAGAAGCCATGGAAGAATGGCAGACAATAGAAGATATTAAGGCATAAAGCATGTGACAGTTCAGCCATGCAGCTCGAATTCGCTGCACAGCAGCTGCTTCTCGCTTCGGCAGAACGCCATATACTTCAAAGAGAAAGAAAACAACTATG
>JAQYAI010000024.1 GCA_029227655.1 bacterium
CCAATGAACAATGCGTTTGCAGATGCATTTGCTAAAATCAAGCTCTAACAAAGAGAAAATCAGGCACAGACAGCGAAATATGGCATAAAATAAAGCATAAACCGAGAGCGGGAGAGCTGAACATGGAAACAAAATTGCCATATTACATGATGTATCCTTTGCCAATTCTATTTGATGAAGATAAAATAGAAAGAAGAGATTATGAATATTTAAAAAGTATGTATCCGGAAATGGCGAAGATCATTCTTCCATATGTAGAGGATGAATGCGAGCGCTACGAGTACGAAGAAAGCATGATTTATGATGAATATCCAGATAAATTGCAGCTGCGCTTGATGAGCAGACGCATTTTCGACCGGGTACAGAACGAAGAGATGAAGAAAGCTGAGACAGGTGAGTGGGAAGACCGATGGACACGTGATATTGTGGATCTGCTTTTGTTTCAAGAGCTCATGAAGAGAAGAAATGACAGGCGTAGAAGACGAAAAAGAATGATCTGGTAACGGATGGCGGCCGAAGGCTGCCGGATCACAAAGGCACACAGGAGGAAATTTATGAAAAATGTTATATTTATCGGCATGCCGGCCGTAGGAAAAAGTACGGTAGGAGTGGTAGTTGCAAAGAGACTGGGATATGATTTTATTGACACAGATTTGTTGATCCAGAAGCAGGAAAATCGCCTTCTTAGAGAAATTATCGCAGAACAGGGTGTAGACGAATTCCTGAAAATTGAAAATCAGGTGAACAGAGATCTGGAAGCTGAATATGCTGTAATCTCACCGGGGGGAAGTGTTGTCTACTGCGAAGAAGCGATGCAGCATTTCAAAGAAATAGGGACCATCATTTACCTGAAAGTATCCTTTGATGTTATTAAAGAAAGACTAAAAAATCCGAAAAAAAGAGGAGTTACTCTTCGCGATGGGCAGACACTTCGAGATTTATACGACGAAAGAGTCTGTCTATTTGAGAAATATGCTGACATTACTATTGAAGAAGATGGCCTGAACTTGGAAGAAACTATAGATAAAGTTCATGAAGTACTAGGAATTTAATATAATTTTAACAATCATTCATCAGAATGAAAGAAATAGTTTTACAAGTTCCATACCTATGTGATATAATAGTATCCGGATTATTATCCACTTTGAAAATGAAGGAAAAATCGACCAGAACCGACATACATAATCCCTGAGTGGAAGAAGGTATGAGGTTCCTTAAATTTGAAATAATATAAAAGAAACCGAATAGTAGAGGTGTAGCATGGAACAGTATATTATTAAGGGTGGCAATCCATTAGTTGGTGAAGTTGAAATTGGTGGTGCCAAGAACGCAGCGCTCCCGATTTTAGCAGCAGCAATTATGACGGATGAGACAGTAACCATTGATAATCTTCCAGATGTGAATGACATTAATGTTTTGTTAGAAGCAATTGCAGGAACCGGAGCGGAAGTAAAACGAATCGATCGTCACACAGTAACAATTAACGGAAAAGGTATTGGGAATTTTGATATCGAATATGACTATATCAAGAAGATCAGAGCATCATATTATTTACTCGGTGCACTTCTTGGAAAATATAAGAGATCAGAAGTAGCACTTCCAGGTGGATGCAATATCGGAAGCCGTCCGATCGACCAGCATTTAAAAGGATTCCGCGCACTTGGTGCATATGTGGATATTGAACATGGCAAGATTATCGCAGAAGCAGACCGTCTTATCGGATCACATATTTATTTTGACGTAGTAAGCGTAGGAGCAACAATCAATGTAATGATGGCTGCTGTAATGGCAGAGGGGATTACAATCATGGAAAACGTTGCGAAAGAACCGCACGTAGTAGATGTTGCTAACTTCCTGAACAGCATGGGTGCAAATATTCGTGGTGCGGGAACAGATGTAATCAAGATCCGCGGAGTATCAAGACTCCACAAGACATCATACTCGATCATTCCAGACCAGATCGAAGCAGGAACATTTATGTTTGCGGCAGCAGCAACACGTGGGGATGTTACCGTCCTGAACGTTATTCCAAAGCATCTGGAAGCAACAATCGCGAAGCTTATAGAAATCGGATGTGAAGTAGAAGAATTTGACGACGCAGTACGTGTTGTATCAAAGGGAACACTCCGCAATACACATGTTAAGACACTCCCATATCCGGGATTCCCGACAGATATGCAGCCACAGATCGGAGTCACACTCGCTCTTTGCAAAGGGACAAGTACGATTACAGAAAGTATTTTCGAAAATCGTTTCAAATACTTAGATGAGCTTGCAAGAATGGGAGCT
The DNA here is from genome assembly GCA_029227655.1 of bacterium. GTDB lineage: Bacteria > Bacillota > Clostridia > Lachnospirales > Lachnospiraceae > Allocoprococcus. Next base: position 2,290 of record JAQYAI010000024.1, read on the forward strand.
AATATAAAAATCGAAGGAAACTCTGCAACGATCGAAGGTGTGCAGGGATTTCAGGGAGCAAGAGTCAGTGCTCCGGACCTTCGCGCAGGCGCAGCTCTCGTAATCGCAGGACTTGCGGCAGAAGGAATTACATTGGTCGATGATAT
>JAQYAI010000025.1 GCA_029227655.1 bacterium
ATCTTCCACCATATGTATTTCCGGCAGCAATGCTTGTGTTCGGATATCCGACAGAGCAGCAGAAAAAGCGCAAGAAACCGGAGCGTGTGAGTCTTTCGCATGTGGTGCATGAAAATGGATACCGAAGGATGGAGGGAGAAGAGTTGCAAGAAATGTTTTGTCCAAAGTCAGGCGTAAGACCTTATGAGGAATGGATGAAAGCATTCTGTGATAGAAAGTATAATTCAGATTTCTCGAGAGAGATGACAAGATCTGTGGGAGAGTATTTAAAAGACTTTGGGTTCGGCCGAAGCGAGAAGTAGCGCAGGCGCGCGAATTCGAGCTGCATGGCTGAACTGATACAGAATTTGTTGATAAATAAAAAGTACGCTTGACATATACCCGTGGGAGGTATAATATGTATACCAGGAGGTGGTATATTTGAGTCAAGAGTGTTGCCATAAAACAAAAGAACGTTCGCCAGAAGAACATCGCAAATTAGTCAATCGTCTGAGCCGGATTGAAGGCCAGATTCGTGGAATCAAGCGGATGGTAGAAGAAGATGCCTACTGTATCGATATATTGATTCAGGCAGCGGCGGCAAATGCTGCATTAAATAGTTTTAATAAGGAGCTTCTTTCTGAGCATATTAAAACGTGTGTGACGAATGATATTAAGGCAGGCAAAGAAGAAACTGTAGATGAGCTTGTTGCAACGATACAGAAATTAATGAAGTAAAGATCAGTGAAAGAAAGAGGCGATAAAATGGAACAGTATACAGTGACGGGAATGAGCTGTGCAGCGTGCAGTGCCCGGGTGGAAAAGGCAGTATCCGCTATACCTGGGGTAAGTATGTGTTCTGTAAGCTTACTGACAAATTCGATGGGTGTGGAAGGAAATGTCCCACCGGCCGAGATTATCAAAGCAGTGGAAAATGCGGGATATGGAGCAGCATTAAAAGGTACAGGTCCGTCAGAAAAGGCAGTGGCGTCAAATGCAAATGAAGATATGTTAATAGACAGAGAAACACCGGTTCTTAAGAAGAGGTTATTTGCTTCTCTTGGGTTTTTGATTGTTCTTATGTATTTTTCTATGGGACACATGATGTGGGGATGGCCGGTGCCGGTATTTTTTGAACACAATCATGTGGCCATGGGAATTTTGCAGTTGCTTCTGGCGGGAATTGTTATGGTAATCAACCAGAAGTTTTTTATCAATGGCTGGAAGGGTCTTCTTCACAGGGCGCCAAATATGGATACACTTGTGGCGATGGGCTCTGCAGCATCCTTTCTTTATAGTGTGTATGCGCTTTTTGCAATGACGGATGCACAGGTGAAAGGGGATATGGCAGGTGTCATGTCTTACATGCACGAATTTTATTTTGAATCGGCTGCAATGATTTTGACATTGATTACCGTTGGGAAAATGCTGGAAGCCCGCTCAAAAGGAAAGACAACGGATGCGCTCAAAAGTCTGATGAAGCTTGCACCAAAGACAGCAGTAGTGCTTCAAGATGGAGTGGAGAAAGAGGTTTCTATTGACCAGGTGAAAAAGGGAGATATTTTCATTGTGCGTCCGGGAGAAAATATTCCGGTGGATGGAATCGTCCTGGAAGGAACCAGTGCGGTAAATGAAGCTGCACTGACAGGAGAAAGTATTCCGGTGGATAAAACGGCCGGAGATCAAGTTTCAGCGGCCACACTGAATCAGTCTGGTTTCTTGAAATGCGAAGCTTCCCGCGTAGGAGAAGATACGACCCTTTCTCAGATTATTCAGATGGTGAGCGATGCAGCTGCGACCAAAGCTCCTATCGCGAAAGTGGCAGATAAAGTGTCGGGAATCTTTGTTCCTGCGGTCATTGCGATTGCTGTGATTACCATGATTGTCTGGCTGCTTGCAGGACAGACCTTTGGGTTCGCACTTGCGAGAGGAATTTCTGTCTTAGTTATCAGTTGTCCATGTGCGCTAGGACTTGCAACTCCGGTGGCAATTATGGTCGGAAATGGAATGGGTGCGAAGCATGGAATCATGTTCAAGACAGCAGTTTCTCTGGAAGAGACCGGGAAAATGCAGATTGTAGTACTGGATAAGACAGGAACCATCACCTGTGGTGAACCAAAAGTGACAGAGATTCTTCCAAATGATGGACATACAGCAGAAGAACTTCTTGGATGGGCATATGCACTGGAAAGGAAAAGTGAACACCCGCTTGCGAAGGCAATCCTGGCATATGGGAAAGAAAAGAATATGGATGAGATGGAAGTGGATGATTTTCAGGCACTTCCTGGAAACGGACTTATGGCGACTGTTAATGAATCTGTTCTTTATGGTGGAAATCTTACATTTATCCAGACAAAGGCAGAAGTATCGCTACTGATGAAAAAGCGTGCCGAAAAGCTTGCGGAAGAAGGAAAGACACCATTATTCTTTGTAAAAGATGGAGTCCTTTTGGGAATCATTGCAGTTGCTGATGTTATCAAAGAAGACAGCCCACAGGCGGTGAAAGAGCTTCAGAATATGGGAATCCATGTTGTCATGCTGACAGGAGATAATGAGCGTACAGCAAAAGCAATTGGAGCACAGGCCGGAGTGGATGAAGTGATTGCCGGAGTTTTACCAGATGGAAAAGAACAGGTGATCCGCAAGCTCCAGAAAAAGGGAAAAGTAGCAATGGTGGGAGATGGGATTAATGACGCTCCGGAGCTTACAAGAGCGGATATGGGAATTGCCATCGGTGCAGGAACGGATATTGCAATTGATGCAGCGGATGTAGTGTTGATGAAGAGCAGATTGAGTGATGTCCCGGCGGCAATCCGTTTAAGCCGTGCAACGCTTAAAAATATACATGAGAATTTATTCTGGGCATTCTTCTATAATGTCATAGGAATTCCGCTCGCGGCTGGAATATGGATTCCGGTCTTTGGCTGGAAATTGAATCCAATGTTCGGGGCAGCAGCTATGAGTTTATCAAGTTTTTGTGTAGTATCGAATGCACTACGACTTAACTTTTTCAAAATGTATGATGCTGGTAAAGATAAAAAAATAAAGATGAAGAAGATAGAGGAGGAAGAGAAAATGACAAGAACTATGAAAATCGAAGGAATGATGTGCCCGCATTGTGAGGCTCGTGTAAAGAAATGTCTGGAAGCACTTCCAGAAGTGGAAATGGCAGAAGTAAGTCATACATCAGGAACCGCAGTTGTGACACTTCATGCAGAAGTTGCTGATGATGTATTAAAGAAAGCTGTGGAAGCACAGGATTATCCGGTCGTTTCTATCGAATAGTAAAAAAAACAGAAAAGGATGCCGATATTTTGAGGCATCCTTTTCCAGTTATTTCATTCGCTGGTGTATGATTTACCAGATTCCCATCACAAGCTGCATACCGAGACTTACTGCGATGATTCCTACCCAGCAGGTGAATCCCATGATAATAGGTTTTGCACCAGATTTGATCAGTTTTACAATATCTGTGTTCAGTCCGATTGCTCCCATCGCCATGATGATCATGAATTTGCTCAAATCTTTCATTGGTGTGAAGAAAGAAGATGGTACGCCGAAGAAGCTTGTGCAGATTGTGGTGAACAGGGAAGCTGCAATGAACCAGAGGATAAAGAATGGGAAGATTTTTTTGAAATCAACCTTCTTTCCAGTGTTTGCTTCCTGTTTCGTGCGGATGAACGCAAGTACAAGGGTGATAGGAATAATTGCCAGTGTTCTTGTAAGTTTGACCGTGACCGCTTTATCGAGTGTTGCGCTTCCGAGCTGGTACATGTTGTCCCAGGTAGAAGCACATGCAGTTACGGAAGAAGTATCATTTACCGCAGTTCCAGCGAAAATGCCGAATGCTTCTCCGCTTGTTGTGGAGAAACCTAATGCGGTACCAAGGTGTGGGAAAATAAGTGCGGCAAGGACATTAAACAAGAAAATAACGCTGATTGCCTGTGCCACTTCTTCATCATCTGCGTCAATGACGGGTGCAGTAGCAGCGATGGCACTTCCACCACAGATGGAACTTCCGACACCGATCAAAGTACTGATCTTTCCAGGTACATGCAAGCATTTGTGTAACAGGTAGCTGATGATAAGGCTGGTAGAAATCGTACTGATAATGATCGGAAGACTTTGTTTTCCTGTTTCCAGAACAACAGACAGATTAAGTCCAAATCCGAGCAGG
>JAQYAI010000026.1 GCA_029227655.1 bacterium
CCCTGAATGAATTCCATCAGGTCTTTATCTTCCTGTGTAAATACGCCTCCGCTTAAAGCACCTTTCAAGATATTCGTAAGCTGGTCAACATAATCATGATATTTTGGATTTGTACGGTCACGAGGACGTGGAAGTTCAATCTTGACATCCGCAAGAATCTTTCCGTGATCACGTGACATTACGATTACACGATCGCTTAAATAAATCGATTCATCTACATCATGTGTAACCATGAGCGCTGTTGTCTTCTTTTTCTGAAGAATACTTTCCAGCTGCATCTGAAGCATCTGTCGCATCTGGAAGTCGACCGCTCCTAAAGGCTCGTCCATTAAAAGCACTGTTGGATTGCAGGCAATTGCACGGAGAAGCGCGACCCTCTGCTTCATACCACCCGAAATTTCATGAATATAGTAATTCTCATAATCAGTAAGCTGAGCCATTTCCAGAAGTTCTTTTAATTTTTCTTTTCTTTCTGCTTTCGGCACTTTCATTTTTTTCATTGGATATTCAATATTTTCCCCAACTTTAAGCCATGGAAAGAGTGCGTAGTTCTGGAACATAAACGAACGATCTGTTCCCGGTTTTGTCACTTCTTTCCCATTCACAAAGATTTTCCCTTCATTTGCTTTCTGGAATCCCGCAATAATGGTAAGCGTTGTTGTCTTCCCACATCCGGATGGTCCAAGAAGCGATACAAATTCCCCTTCTTCCACACTGAAAGACACATCTTTCAGTACTACATTCTCTTCATCACCTTTTCTTCTTCCTTTAAAAATTTTCGAAATTCCTTGTACTTCAATAGACATATTTCTATTCCTCACTTTCCGCTAAAGTTAAAAATTGAATTGTTTTATCATGAAGCCATTCTTCTTCAACTCCCAATTTCTCAGCGAGATAAGCTGGCTCATTTAATTTTTCTACAGCTTTGTTGTAGCTTTTTATAAAATCAGCAAATGCTTCTGTCTGCGCAAATGCCTTGTCCACCACCAGCACATATGAGATATAATCATGTTCTGATACTGGTTTATATTTATAGGTCGGCACCAGCGCCGCCTTCGTCAGATCCTGAATGACTGCATCGACTTGTCCGTCTTCCATCGTATACAGAATCCCTTTCTGGGAAATATCTCTGAATTCTTCTATCTGCGGATACGCTTTTTTTGCCAGAGATTTTTCTGCTTCTCTTCCTTGATTCACGCCAACAGTTCTCACCGATTCCCAGTCATCTTTATAACAGATGACTTCAGAATTCATAATAACTGGTCCATAAATCATTACGTTATCGTTCTGTTCTATCGTATGTTTTGCAATATGACTGCAATAAAATGCGATATTAATTTCTTCCGCACTCAGTGCCCACTGAGCAATATTATTTCAGCAGTCCTGAAAAGAGGAACTTTCCAGGCTTTCTTTTACCGTATAGGTATCGCTGAGTTCACTGACCGTCTCTTCCATCAGGATTCCTGACACATCAGCTCCCGCACCGACCCGGATTAATGCATCGTCATTCCTCTTTTCTTCTTTTGGGAAGAAAATGCTTACCAGCATTCCTGTCAGAATAAAACCAACAATGAAAATCGTTATTTTTCTGTCCATCTTCATTGCTTATGCTTTCTTTACTTTCTGTCTGATATATTTGACGAGTGCAACGATTGCGTAACCGATAACAATAAAACTACAAAGATACTGCGCCCATACCGGAAGTTCCACCATCATCTTGTTTACTGTTGAAATTGTTTTTGACGTTCTGTCAAAATCAAGCACCGGAGTAAATCCCGGCATAAGTAATTTATTTGTAATGTATCCGGCGATAAAAGCAATAATTGTTACCATAGAAAAATACATGAGACTTGCTCTCTTTCCGATCATCTTTGTAATGGTAAGTAGTTCCGGAATGTTCGTACCTGCGCCAGCCATCAGGTACATGATTGATATTCCTGGTGCAGCACCACTGGCAACCAGTGCTGCAATAAACGGAATATGACCTACCGCTCAAACGTACATGAAGCACGCAACGACCGCAATTCCTAAAAGGGAAATTACACCCGGCTGCCCCAGATAATCCTGAATGAACGATTGTGGCATGATTGTAAAAAGAACCCCTGCCATCAACATACCGGAAATGCTATATTTACTGATTGTAACCGCCAACTCTGTTGCCGACCAGCGAAGTCCGCTTTTGATCTTCTCCCAGAAGGTCATCTCTTCAAACTCCAGCTGAATCATACCAGAACCAGTGTCTTCTTCTGCTTCATCCTCATCTGTTTCTAAAATGACAGATACTTCAGAGCCGCCATACTTTTTATTTCTAAGTCCGATATGTAATTCATCTCCTGCAAAACGATTTGCAATCGTTCCAATGAGCATTGGTCCCACAAATCCGGTAATTACATATATTATAGTAATTTCTTTTCCCAGAAGTCCCCAAGACATCAGAATTGCCAGTGGGTTAATCATCGGTGTACTTGTCATGAACGTAAGTGTAGGTCCCAGATATGCACCACTATAGTATAAACTGATTCCAAGGGGAATCGTCCCACAGCTACAAATCGGCAAGCACATTCCCGACACCGTTGTCCAAAATACACCGCTGAATTTGGTAGAACCGACCGATGTTTTCTGCATATTCTCCGGTTTTATGAATTCATGCAATAGTCCTGCCACAATAAAACTGAATATGATCCAATGGGAAGAACTGTTTAGCATAGACCATGCAGACTGGAGAATACTGGATAAAAATTCCATGATTCCCATTATTTTTTCAATGCCTCCTCAAAGGCCTGACGCACTGCCGGTTTTGTCAGCTTCGTCACAGCTTTTCTTTCATTTATAATTAACATACTTTTTGATACTGCTCCATATTTCGGAATATAATCAAAATCCGTTCCGGCACGGTAAATCTTTACATTTACACGTCCTTCATATTCTTTTGCCAAAACTTGAACCAAGTCTCCGAATACTTCACATCATGCACACGCACTGATGTATTCTATACATGGTTTCTGCATCCATAACACCTCCATCTTACTAATCATGTTTCATTATAGCTGTATCTTTTTTTCTTTTCCGTCTTTATAAAAATTCTTAATATTCTACTTCATTTTTATTTTTTTGCATAATATTTCTATCTAGTTTATTACAAATTTGTTATGATTTCGATGTGTATTTACAATGAAACATTACAATAATCTAGGAGGTGAGAGATTGAGCGATAATAAAATGGCCGATCGTATGATACATGCCACCAAAATGAAAGACCGCCGCAACTGGCGTAAGATGGGCGGCAAGAATTATGACTTTGGCGTTCTTATTTCATTACTTGTCATCTGTGCAGTCTGGTATTTTGCTGCACATGCGGTAGACAACCCATTTACATTTCCATATCTGGAAAAAGTACTCTATGAGCTTTACTACAGTATCACGGATATGTATGTAATTAAAAATGTTGCGATTACCATGCGCCGTGTACTTACTGGTTCACTGTACGCTTTCATCATCGGATTTCCTCTGGGCATGATCATGGGATATTCCCCAAGAGGCTTACAGCTGATGTCACCATTTATCAACTCATTACGTCAGGTACCGATCATGGCATGGGTACCGCTTGCTATCGTATGGTTTGGTATCGGTGATGGCCCAACAATTTTCCTTATCGCATTCAGTGGTATCTTCACTATTATTCTGAATACCGTGGCAGGCGTTCAGGATATCAGCAAAGATTTCTACAATGCAGCAAGATCTATGGGTGCTAATACCCTTGACATTATCAGAGACATTGTAATTCCGGGTTCTCTTCCAGGCGTACTCACTGGCGTCAGACTCGCCATCGGTATGGGCTGGATGTCCGTAATATGAGCGGAGTTCATTGCGACAAGTGCCGGATTCGGTTACATAATGGTGGAAGCTCAGGGACGATTACAGACAGAAAAAGTTATAGCATATATGATCTTATCTGGTCTGATTGGTTTCCTGATCGATACAATTTTAGTTGGAGTCGAAAGAATCTTATTAAGATGGAGAGCATAATATAAGAATATAGACGGAGTAACGGCATGGCCACCAGGTTGCCGCCGTCTGAAAGCTGCAGAATCCCAGAGTTGGGGTTCTGTTTTTTATTTTATACAACAAAAAACTGATATCAAGTTTTACTCAATACCAGTTTTTTCTTATTCTTTAATTATTTAAATTTCTCTGAGCAGAATTCCCGAAGACCTGTTACCACACTCTCTAACATTGGTGAAAGTTCTCTTTCCTTATGGTACATTAAATAGAACTGTCTTTTTGCATTCACATTTGGAAAAGAAAATTCCAGAATTTTCTTTTTATCAAAAGACTCTTTTGCAGCAGTCTTGCTGATAAATGCAACGCCTGCACCTTCTTCTACCGCCCGTCTTACCATTTCTGACGATTCAAACTGTGCGATTACTTTCAGTGATGCCGTATTCAGCTTCAGCTCCTGCTCCATATTATCAACAGCGCTCTTCGTTCCACTCCCCAGCTCCCTGGTAATAAACCATTCTTTTTTCAGCTGGTCCATCGGGAATTTTCCGTTCATATCTCTGTATTTGGCTGTATTAGGTGTAATTAGGATAATTTCATCTTCAAATAATATCTCCGTATGGACTTTCTCACTTCCACTGTCCAGTCCGCCAATTCCAATCTCTGCATCAAAATTAAGGATCTTCTGCAGAACATCCCCACTGTCCCCCTCTGAAATTTTAAAGCGGGTACCTGCATTTTTCGTTCGGTACTGTGCAAGAAACTGCGGAAACATATAATTTCCCGGAACAGAGGAAACAGCGACTGTCACCATTCCTCCCGCTTCACTTTCACATTTATTCAACTGCTTTAACGCACGGTTTTCTGTTTCCAGAAGCTGTAATGCATATGGATAAAATACCTTTCCCTCTTCCGACAACAGAACATCCTTTGTAGAACGCACCAAAAGCTGCACGCCAAGTTCATTCTCCAGCTGCTTTATATGAGTACTGATGGTCGGTTGTGACAAATACAGATATTTTGCTGCCAGTGAAAAACTTTTGTAATTTACAACTCCTATAAAACTTCTTATGTACTCTAATCTCATTTTTACGCCTCGTATATTTTTATTCCATTACAACAATATATTATAAAATCGAATTCCAAACTAGTCTAATCGATATTTTTTATAATTCACTTTATTTATTGCTTTTGTCAATTTATTCCTATTCGAAATAAAATCATTCCTTTTATAAAGATTATTAATAATTTTTAATATTTCTTTTTTTTTAAAAAAAGGTCTGCTATTATGAGTTTGTAAAAATTAATAACTGTTAATTTTTATCCCAAAGAAAAACGTATGATTACAAGGAGGATATTTATTATGAAGAAAAGAATCGTCGCTGTACTTCTCGTAGCAGCAATGTCTTTCTCTCTTCTTACTGCATGTCGTGACAGTAGTGAAAACAAAAATACTGTTGATATTAAACAGACAGATTACGACCCTGCAGAAGAAGTAAAAGATTTTGAATTTGGAGAATTAAGCGAAGAAGAAAAAAGCTATACAATTGAAATGGGTTACAACAACTGCGACCACATGGTAGCTGCTATCATCGGTGAAAAGGCGGGGATATATGAAGCTCTAGGTCTAAAAGTTAACGTTACAAAATCAGGGGAAACAACAAAAGCTCTGATCAGTGGTGCTATGGACTGTGGTTATATTGGTGTTGGCGCTTCTGGGCTTTCACAGGACCCTCCATACTTTATTGCTGCAGCTAACCATGTAGGTGGTTCCCGTTACCTTGTTGTAAGCGATGACATCGATCCTACAGATCCTCAACAGCTTGTAGGCAAGACAATTGCAATGGTAGCAAAACCTCAGGAAAATTCAGAATTCCGTGCATGGGCAAGAGACTATGGTATCCCATTCATGCCTGAAGATTACAACATCGTTTCCATGGGACAGCAGGACGCTATGTTCGCATTAAAAGCCGGACAGATTGATGCCTTTGTTTGCTGCGACCCATATGCTTCTATCGCAGAATTCGAAGGTTTCGGACATATCATGTTCACAAGCTGGGGAATTAACCGCAGTGATGATGATGACCTTCCGGAATCTGATGACTGGTCAAGATGTTGTACATTAGCAATGAACAAAGAATTCGAAAAGAATCACCCGGAACTTGCAAGACGTCTTGTATACGCTCATATGCTTTCTGTTAAATACTTATATGAACATCCATACAATGCATCTATGATGTTTGCAGATGGATTCGACTGTGATCCATATGTAGGTCTCCGTACCGTATACATGAAGACAGTCGCTGAAGGTAGAACCATTACATGGGAATGGACCGAAGCTAACTTACAGAATGACGAAGATTTCGATACACAGTTTACAGATCCTCCGATTGCAGAAGTGGATATCTGTTATACAGAGATTTTCGAAGCATCTCTTAAAAAAGCAACTGCATTGTTTGAATCAGCTGGCCTTGAACATTTTGATGAATTTATCGCTCGCGATGTAGATCCTATCTCTCCACTTGGAATCACATTCGAGGACTGGTATGAACATGCTAAGATCATCGATGGTATTTCAGATGAAGATGCAATTGATATTTCAAAAACAGCAACACCATACTTAAATGAAAACTTAGAAGAAAGAGCTGCTGAAGTTCCAAAACGAGTTACATCTGCAAAATAAAAGCAAGCAAAAAAGAAATCTGGCAAATCTGCCAGATTTCTTTTTTGTTCTCACCAGAAACATAATCATTCCTTAATAATACGTGGAAAATCCAAAATAAATGTAGTTCCCTTCCCTGTTTCAGTCTTTACTCTTACTCTTCCCCCATGTTCTTCTGTAAGTCTTTTCACAACAGTAAGTCCGATTCCAGTCCCCTCACCAGCCTGCTTCGTTGTAAAAAATGGCTGGAAAATTTTCATTTTAACTTCATCAGGAATACCGCCTCCCGTATCTGCGACCACAAGCCTTACTTTATTATTATCCTCTGTACTGAGTCCAAACTGAACACTTAATACACCCCCGTCTTTCATTGCATGAATCGCATTTGTCGCAAGATTCAGCAGTATCTGATTCAGCGCACCTACCTGTCCACATATAAAATACTGGGTTTTACAAATATTGACCTTTAATTCTATGTTATCTGGAAGAAGCTTTCTGATAATATTTACTGCCTCCCCCATCGCATACGTTGCATCATAATCAGTCAATACTTTTTCTGCTTTTCCTTGTCTACTGTAACTAAGAAGCTGTCTTGCAAGCTCTTCACAGCGTTTGGCTGCGCTTTTCAGTTCATCAATTTCTTCTGGCATTTCGCTATAGACCACTTTATTTTCTTCCAATAAATCCGTATACAGCACAATCGGAGTCATCAGATTGTTAAATTCATGCGCAATAGAACCAGTAAGTACACTCATCGTCTTTGAATGATTATATTTCTGCATCAGCCCTTCCTGCTTCTTCATCGTCTCATTCAAGACTTTCTCATGCTGAAGTTCCTTGACGAGCAATAGCTCTTCTTTCTGCTGCGCTGTTATTTTGTGAATAAACCACATGGCAAGAATCAGAATCACAGCGCCCAACAGACAGAAATACAACGCAATCCTTTCAAGTGGAAGTGTCACTTTATTATAGTCTTCCACAATATACAGAGTCAGATCTTCCTCTCCGATTTCAAAAGTTTCATATGCAATCAACTTTTTAATGTTTTGCGGTATTCCATCTCTCGTTTCATAAACCTGCTCGACCACACATCCATTTCCGACAGAATGAGTAAATGACAACTCCTTTTTCACATAGTTGCCTGGCATTACCGTTGTACCGTCCGAGTCTTTTACCACACAGTACCAATCATCCATCTGTAAATCTGATAATGCCTGTTCGTCTGCATATATTTCGTCCAAATTCAGTTCAATCTGTGCATAGCCAGACAGCCAGCCATCGATATAAACCGCTTTTGTCATATAAAGAGCATAATACCCTTCCTGAGTCCCGACAATTGGCCCGACAATCACTTCTGTGGGATTTCCGCCTGCCCCCGCACACACTTCCTGCTTCCAGGTCTCCTGCTTTTCCAACTCTTCTGCCGGAATATATTCCCCTTTTTCCCGCAGTTTAAGCATCCCTTTCTCTATGGCTTTCTGATTATCCATATCTCCTGACAATACCGCATAGATCAGATTCTCCTTCGCTTCCAGACTTGACTGAAGACTCTGCGCATTCATCTTCGCCAGACTTTTCAAACTTTCCTGCTCATTTTCAACAATTGTATTTTCAACATTCTTATAACAAAACACTGCAATTACTGCCAGCAGGATTACTCCCACAACCGTGAAAGCAATTTGTTTTTTCAGTATACTCTTCTCTTTCATAAATTCCCCCAATAATATTTGACTTTAAAAAAAATGATAATTATAATGATAGTATCCTTTTAAGAAAGGCAGGAATTACTTTATGAATAATATTTCTGTTCTCATCGTCGATGACGAAATGTCCGTTTTAAAAGCCGTAAGCACTGTTTTAAAACACGAAAAAATAAATGTAACCTGTGCCAAGAGCAGTCATGAAGCTCTCGAAGCCCTGCACGAACAATCCTTTGATATTATTTTACTCGATATTATGATGCCTGAGCAAGATGGTTTTTCACTATTGAAAGAACTTCGTGATACAGGTATTCTCACCCCGGTCATTTTATTAAGTGGTCGAGAGGAAGATGCCATGCAGGTAGAAGGCCTTGGACTCGGTGCAGATGATTATATGACAAAACCATTCAGCAAAACAGTTCTTGTTTCCAAGATTCGTGCCATTGTAAGGCGTACACAGCAATATACAGCACCAGCATCGGAAAATATTGCTTCTCTTTCAAATATACAAATGCAGACAGTTGTTCAATGTGGCAGTTTCACGCTCCACATGGACTCACAGACAGTATTCAAAAATGAAAAAGAGATTTCCTTGTCTTCCAAAGAATTCGCATTGTTATGCTTCTTTATAGAAAACGCGGAAACCCTCTTAACAAAACAGGAAATATTCTCCAAAGTCTGGAAAAATGATGTCCCTGACACAAACACGATTCTAGTTTATATCAAACGTCTTCGTGATAAGATTGAAGATAATCCTTCAAAGCCCAAACATCTTGTCACTGTCTGGGGTAAAGGATATCAATTCTTCCTTTAAATATGATAGATTGTGCCTGGCGCAATCTATTTTTTCATGTAGCCTCAAAACTCACAAAGTGTGCTTTGACTGGTTATAAATCTTAATTAGAAACCTCTAATTTATGAAGTTCTATCAGCATTCTTCCAGCCCTTCCCCAAAGAGATTCACCGGAGCGCCATTCATCACCCGGTAGATACCGTATCCTACTTTAGAGCCCTTCTGTCCCTGAAGGACAAATTCTATTTCATCTGTTTTATCTATATTCTGAAACTGTATTTTCTGATTTTCGATTGGTGCCGGAATTGGATCTGTAAATGAATAATTTTCTCCATCCCCAGAATCAATCGCCACTACCAGTCTGATATATCCTCCATCTACAAGTGTTGAATATGCAGTATGCTCATCTTTCTCAGTCGTATTATAAATTACCACCAAGTCTTTGCATCCATCATTCGTCAAGTCTTCTTCACACGCCAGCAAAACCTTCACATTTGGAAATGCTTCTTTAAAAGCCTGTAAAATAGGATTATCTTCTGATACATTTTCAGCATAAAGCAAATCACGTCCTACGCGTCCTTCTCCATCATAGTATGTGACAGTTCCAGTCCCCACATTGCTTATTTCAAGATACTTTTTTTCCAGAAATTGCCGAACAGAAAAGGCAATCACAAGGATACCCACAATCACAAGGATCCTGAACCATAATTTATCATAAATTTTCTCTTTCTTTTCCATCATATCACTCCAACTGCTATCATTCATATAATCAAAAGCAGGATGCACAAAGATGCACCCCACTTCTCAATTTTTATAACATTTCTATGAATGCTGCAATTCTTGTCTCAATCTGTCCACTATCTGTTGTAGAATAATCTGTTTCCAGTTTCATGTATGGAATACCAACTTCTTCTTCTACTGCACGTTTCATGAGCTCTGCCTCTACGTTAAATGTATGGCATGCCTGAAGTACCACTTCCACAACACCGTCCACTTTGTATTTTTCAATCATTTTCTTTGTATTTTCCAGGCGTTCCGTATTTGGTGTCATAACAGAGCAGTTGATTGCAAGATAACGGTCTGCAATTGCTTCTAAGATATTATCTGCATTTTCATCAATTGTCAGACGGCATGTACGTTCTCCACCACAATCATCAAAGCATACAATAACTCCTCCATTTTCTTCGATTGCACCACCGACCTTCTGAATAACGCCGGCAGAAGGGCAGCCTGTGAGAAGAATTCTTTTGGCTGTCTTCGGAACAGGACATTCACCAGCTTCATATGCAGCCTTTGCCTGTGCAACCTTCGCTTCCAGGTTTCTAATCTGTTCTTCCAGATCAAACGTAAATGTACCCATCTGGCGAACATGCATCAGTTCTGTTCCCTTCATTGCCGGAGGACATGTCATCTGAAGCTCAAACATATCTAATGTAGCCTTGCGAAGACGATTTCTGTTATGTGCAGCCTGCCGAAGCTTTTCATCAGTGATTTCTACACCAAATTTTTCTTCTAATTTTTTCTTCAGGAATTCCAGTTCAGACAGCCACATTCCTTTTGCATATGGATGATCCTGTCCCTGTGGAAGATGTAAAATATGAGTTTCCTTAATTTCATTCAAAAGTTCATACATTTTCTTCTTTCCATCACAGGTTGTTTCTCCGATAATGATATCAGCGAAATATGTATATGGGCATTTCTCTGTCATTGCAAATCCATAGGTACTCTTGATCAGTGGACAAAGATTCTTTGGAAGCACCTTTTCTGCGTCTGGTACTACTTCATTGCTCATACCACAAAGTCCGACTGATGCGATTCCTGCTGCATCTAAAAGTTCACTTGGTGTATAAGAGCATAGGGTTCCTGCGATCTTTCCACCATTTTCTTTAAATTCTTTTGCTTTCAAAAAGCCTGCTTTTCTGGCATCTACAAATTCATCAAATGTCTTTGGTAATGTAACATTCTCCATCTTATCTTCTCCTTTATACTATTCAGCCATAAGTGCTGCTCCGATTGCTCCTGCATATCTTGCAAGTGGCACGCTCGCAACCGGCGCTTTCAATGCTTTCTCCAGTCTGCTGATCACATATGGATCTTCACACAGACCACCTGTCAGGAAATACTTGTCACTTGGCACCTGTGCAATGAGCTGGACAACTTTCATGACAACAGACTCAATGACTCCATACGCAATATCTTCACGAGGTGTTCCTTTTCCGATCAGGCTGATAACTTCTGACTCAGCAAATACGGTACACATGGAGCTGATTGTAATTGGACTCCCTTTCTTCGCAAGTTCTGATAATTCATTCTGTGTAAGACCAAGACGATTCGTCATGACTTCTATAAATTTACCTGTCCCTGCGGAACATTTGTCATTCATGAGAAATTTCATGACTCTGCCTTTTTTCAGTAAAATTCCTTTCGTGTCCTGACCTCCAATGTCAATAACGGTTCCATCTTCATGGAAAAGATAGTATGCTCCCTTTCCATGACATGTAATCTCAGTCACAACATCATCCGCATATGGTACAGAAATTCTTCCGTACCCTGTTGCCACATACTTGGCATTTTCTTTATTAATTCCGTCTTTCTCCAATATTTCATAAATATCTTCTGCTGTCTTTTTGCTGCTGAATCCTGTATTAAGCAAAAGTGTTTTCATCACTTCTCCATTTTCCATCACTGCAACCTTAGCTGCACTTGATCCAATATCAATTCCGACTTGATACAATGTTCTGCCCTCCTAAATTCATCTCTCAATATCGTAAAAAAGGACACAATGGGCATAATATCCCTACTATGTCATTCTATATCAAGTCTATCTTGTTACCCCCCGCTTCGTCAAATTGATAAAAATAATAAATAATGCATATTTATAGATTGTATCTATTAATATTTACTTTCTGAACAACTTCGCATGCACATGCTTCCGCAATCTGTCTCTCTTTCTTTTCGGATATCCCTAAGGTCACAATTCCATCTGCTCCCCAAGTCCTTGCATAGCAGATTCCTTCCTCCACATTTTTAGGAAAATGTATCAGTGCATACTGTCCATTTGCATAAATTTCTTCTATCAGTGCCCGAAGCTGACAGTATCTTTGCTCCACTTTGTCATTATCTTCTGTTTTCCTAAAGTCCAGCACTGCGATCAGCAGACTTTTCCGGCCTGCCAGAAGACTGGCTCTTATATTCAGCTGATAGTCATATTCACTGATAATATGTTCTATTTTTTCAAAAGTTGCTGCACTTACCTTGTCCCTTCTGCCATGCATAACATTTGACACTGTTGTGCAGCTCACTCCAGCCCTCTTTGCAATTTCTTTCATCATGATTTTCTGCTTCATTTTCTCACCTGCTGCTTTATTTTTTCTCACTATAGCACCTTTTAGTGTACTTTTTCCTTTTTCGTGAAATTTAGTTATAATCCGAGAAATTCAGATACTTTTATGTAATATTTATCAATTGTTTATTTTTATCACATGTGCTATTCTTTCTATAATATCAATGAACAGTGGGGAATTTTATTTCACACTTTCATAAAATCAAATTAACAGGAGAACCTATCATGGATGGAATTATTTTTGATGTAGATGGGACGCTCTGGGATTCCACAGAGCAGGTTGCCAGATCCTGGACACAAGCCATCAAAGAAAACTCTGATTTGGATATGAACCTCACAGGAGAAGGTATCAAATGTCATTTTGGAAAGACCATGGATGCGATTACTGCAGCTCTCTTTCCATCACTTTCTTTGAAAGACCGCGAAAAGCTTGGTGACATCTGCTATGAATATGAAAACGCTTATCTTGCAACGAATCCTGGAATTCTGTTTCCGCATGTAAGAGAAGTATTTGCACTGCTTTCTAAAACCTGTGATCTCTACATTGTCAGTAACTGCCAGTGTGGGTACATCGAAGTATTTTTAGAATCCACCGGACTTGGATGTTTTATAAAAGACCATCTCTGTTTCGGTCAGACACTTCGTCCTAAGAATGAAACAATCCGTCTTTTAATGGAAAAACATAATTTAAAAGATGTTGTCTATATTGGCGACACACTTGGCGACTTTGATGCCTGTCAGAAAGCTGATGTTCCATTTATCTTTGCAGAATATGGTTTCGGTGAGGCACCAGATGCCAATATTCGAATCAAAGATATCGCTGAACTTCCAGCTTTATTATAATAAGGAAAGGTTGATTGATTACTATGCTGAAAAAGTGGGAAATAAGTATACCCGAGTTTGAAGACAGTTCTCCACGCAATGTTTATGTATATCTTCCATCATCTTACCAAAGATCAAGAAAGCGCTACCCGGTTCTGTACATGTTCGACGGTCATAACGTTTTTACTGATGAAGACTCATCTTATGGAAAGTCGTGGGGGCTTAAGGACTATTTGGACAAGAACAGAACAGAACTTATCGTTGTTGGTGTAGAATGCAGCCATGACCCTGATAACGGACGTTTAAAAGAATATTCACCATTCACCTTCTATGATGACTCTTTCGGTCTGATTCAGGGACGCGGAAGAACAACGATGGAATGGACGATCTATGTCCTGAAAAAATATATCGATCAGAATTACCGTACCCTGCAGGGCCGCAGACATACCTTTATCTCCGGAAGTTCCATGGGCGGGCTTATGAGTTTATATGCCATTTTAAAATACAACCATATTTTTGGAAGGGCTGCCGCACTCTCCCCATCGATCTGGGTCG
>JAQYAI010000027.1 GCA_029227655.1 bacterium
GCAGAAGGAAAATAAAATCGATGACGGAGACGATAACAAGAATCCAGATAGTGAAGGTGGGAAAGTGGTCACTTTCAGGAAAAAGAAAAGACAGACCTATCTCATTGTTGCGGTAGTGGCTGTGCTCGTCATGATGATGGGAATGAACGCAGTGGGCGAAGTGCCGCTGGTGACGGAGATAACAGAGCAATTGTTTGGTAGAGCTGAAATTATGCAGGTAAATTCTGAAAGAGGAGATGAAAATCGTGTAGAAATTATGGTCGAATCAGAAATAGATATATACGAAGAAATAAAAAATACGTTTAATGTAGATATTATTAGATTGGATTATATGCCTGATAAAATAGGAATTATTGATTGGGAAATTGATGAAGTTTTAAATCGAGCAACTATTATTTATCAGTGTGATGAGGCAACTTTTGATTATAGGATGATATTTAATTATAGAAATCAGTCATACGGATATACAGTAGAAGATGAATTACTTGATGAAAAAACAATTTTAGTTGATGAAATATTAATACAGTTACAAGAATATAGCGTAGAAAATAGTACAGAAAAGGAGTATATCGCTCAGTTTGTTTATGAGGATGTTCATTATACGTTTAATGCGACAACAACACTTCCAGAGGAAGAAATAGAAAAAATTTTAAAAAATATAAAAAAATTGTAGATTTTCGCGTCAGTTTTTTCTGCCTTAATTGTTATTAAGGTAGAAAGGAGTGATAAGAGATGAAAAAAGTAATTACAATGGCTTTGACATTAGTTATGTGTGTAAGTTTCGCTTTTACAGGAACAATGCAGGTGCAGGCCGCTGATGAACTAATTTGTGTTGATGGTTCTTATTTGCTCGATGATGCAGATGAGTCCATTGGTGAAGCAGTAAGTATAACAAGAGGGTACTATTTTAAGAGTGGTTCTTCTACTATTTCGGAAATAGGAACTGGTAAGATTGGAGTTGGTGGTGATACTACTGCTCAAAGAGTAGTAGGTGAGATTTCAGTTTATGTAAAAGTACAGCGTTTGGAAAATGGTGTCTGGAGAAATTATCATTCATGGTCAGCTGAAAAAACCAATGCTGCCTATGTGAGTACCAGCAAGACACTTACGGTACCAACTGGATATTATTATCGTGTAAGTTGCAGTCATACCGCATCTAGCGATACTGGTTTTTCTTACACTAACGCACTGTATATTTAATGCTTCTACTGAGCTCCCTTCGGGAAGCTCTTCCAGTCACTAATCACCCCTCTGCTCGATTATGAAGTTAAAAAACCTAGGCCTTATCTTTTTAGCACATGATCGTCTGATTCGACAATTAGTGGCTGGACGAGTGTTCTGACAGAGCATTTAGCGCTAAAAACAAAAAGAAGTCATATTAAAAAAGAAACAACGGGAGTTGTCAAGTCCCCCTTGTGTTCTTCTTGTCGCAAAAAGGAGCTTACCCCATAGGCTCTGGATTTATTCTAAATACCTGACAGTTTATAGAGACACTGCAGAGTCTTTATCAAAACCAGTTTAATCTACTTTAGAGTTGCAACTTCCGGGCGTTCGCAATATACTAAAGAATAAGGTGTGCGACGTGCTGGGACTGTAAGATGGCTGAGCGTCGCCGTCGCAGGAGGTTTAGAAATATGGTGTACAATAATATTTTGGAAGCAGTGGGCGACACCCCGATGATTCGCCTTCAGAGAATTCCAGACTCTGACATGGCGGAGATTCTGGTGAAGTTTGAAGCAGTGAATGCAGGCGGTTCCATCAAGACGAGAACAGCCTTGCATATGATACTGGATGCTGAGGAAAAGGGCATCATTAAAGATGATACAATTATTGTCGAACCGACAAGTGGAAATCAGGGCATTGGTCTGGCTCTGGTAGGCGCTGTGAGAGGTTACAAGACAATTATCATTATGCCAGACTCAGTGAGTGAAGAAAGACGGAAACTGGTACAACATTACGGTGCGGAAATCCGGGTTGTTCATGATGATGGTGATATAGGGAAATGTATTCAGGCATGCATACAGATGGCGGAGGATCTTAAGAAAAAAGATTCACGCGTATTTGTACCTCAGCAGTTTGAAAACATGGCGAACTATAGAGTTCATCTGGAACAGACGGGGGCAGAGATTGTCAGCCAGGTCGGAAAACCGATCCACGGATTCTGTTCGGGAATTGGGACGGGCGGTACGATCAGCGGAGTTGGAAGAGCGATCAAGAATGCTTATCCGGACGCTGTCGTGTGGGCAATTGAGCCGGAGCATGCGGCCATTCTTTCTGGCAAAGAGGTGGGAAGCCATATCCAAATGGGAATCGGTGATGGCCTGATACCAGGGATCTTAGATCAGGAAATTTACGATGATATCGTAATCGTCAGCGATGAAGAGGCAGTCCAGATCGCCAGAGAACTCGCGAGACGCGAAGGTCTGCTCTGTGGTATTTCAGGTGGTACAAACGTGGCAGCAGCCCTCAAACTGGCTAAGAAGCTTGGGCCAGGTAAAACAGTAGTCACAATTCTTCCTGACACAGCAGAAAGATATTTTTCTACACCGCTTTTTGAAAACTAAGAAAGGTTTTTGGACCTTATAACTTTGAATTTTATCGAACTATTAACTAAAGAGTAATAAACAAAAAAGGCAGAACCTTCCCCGGTTCTGCTTTTTGTCATGGCGACGAGGAAAATGGACATCGTGCTTGCACGAATGGACATTTGACGACCGCTGATCAGAGCGAGATGCGCAAAGCGTATCTCGTCTCTGTTTGGGATTTAGCTAGTAGATGGCGGCGTTGATATTACGGAAAGATTGACAATGCGTGTTTGACCATGTCATAATATTGAAACATAAAGGTAAAAGTTTTAGCGAAACGTGAGACTTTTGCCCCTGACATCAAATAAATGAGAGTAGAATTTTGAGGTATGCACATGTATATTAACGAGCAATATCAACACCTGGAATTGATTGAGAATGAAAAGCATTATTATATAGGGCGTGACGGACAGGAATATTATGAAGAGGAGCCGGTCCTGGCAGAGCATCTGATGGATATTTTTATCAATGAACGTTTGACAATGAAGGTCGTCTGTTCACCACAGCATCTGGCAGAACTTGTATTAGGGCGATTGTTTACGGAAAATATGATTTCTTCTGTGGATGATGTAGACTCGATTTACATTTGTGAACATGGTAGAAGGGCAAAGGTCATATTGAAAAAGAAAGAAGGAGTAGAAGCTGAAACGGATTATGTGGAGATAACGCCTTCTTGTTGTACGGGGAATCATATTCTGAATGATTATTTTGTGAATCAACGAGAGGTCTCTGCGGTAGAAGAAATCCCATGGAAGCGTTCGTGGATTTTTGAATTGGCAGATGTATTCCGGGCAGGGATGCCACTGCATAATCAGACATTTGCTACGCATAGCTGTTTCCTTTCTCAGGATGGAAAGATGCTCTTTCAATGCGAAGATATCGGACGGCATAATGCGCTAGATAAAGTCATCGGATACGCACTAAGGAATCAGATTGATTTGAAAAAATGTGTCGTATACTCCAGCGGAAGAATTCCGACGGATATGGTCATGAAGGTGATAAGGGCGGGTATTCCGGTCTTTGCGAGTAAGGCGTCACCTACAAGAGAGGCCATCTGGCTGGCAGAAGCGTATCATTTGACGCTGATTTGCGCAGCGAGAAGCGATAGAATGAAACAGTATACAGGGAAAAAACCTTGTGAATAAAAGCCTTTTCACCAATGATGCCTACGGATTTCTTCGCGTTTTACGCTCTCGAAATCCTAAAAACATTCGAAATCCGCTCATTTTTCTCTGAAAAATGGCTACTTTCTCATGTTTTATAGGTCCCAAAGGTCAGGATTTTTCATGTGGGCATGAAAATCATGACCTTTTGACCTTGGCATCATTTTACACATTCTTTAAGTGCGCGTGCGAGCTGGTCCGGGCAAGAAGTTGGCTTTACGCCACAACGGATACCTTCCAGACGACTAATCGCCTCTTTGGCATCCATTCCTTCGATAAGCGCGCAGATTCCTTTGAGATTGCCATTGCATCCTCCGATGAAGTAAGCATCGTGAATCTTGCCGTTCGCATCTAATTCAAAATGAATTTCTTTTGAACAAACTCCACTTGGTGTATAGATCATGGTAATTCCTCCTTGGTGTTGCCGATGTATGTCGGCGTAAAGTGAAACAATTCTAGGAGATTATAACAAAACAAAAGAGAAAATACTAGGTATTGGGGCGGGAATCTGTTATAATTTTTTCGGATATAAAGATGGAAATTTTCTATGAAGATTGTCCGTGGGAGTGCCTAGGAAGCCCGCTCAAGGACAACCGGAGTCGGGAACCGAAGCTGGAACCCAAAGCAAGTGAGAGAAAAAATGGAGGAAGAAAGATGATCGGAATTATAGGAGCAATGGAAGAGGAAGTTGCAGGCTTAAAGCAGGCAATGGAAGTTTGTGAAACCGTAGAAAGAGCAGCAATGACATTTGTAAAGGGGACACTTTGCGGAAAGGATGTTGTGGTGGTACGCAGTGGAATTGGCAAGGTGAATGCCGGTATCTGCGCGCAGATTCTTGTGGATCTGTTCGGCGTGGATGCTTTGATCAATACAGGTGTGGCAGGTTCGCTGGATGCCCAGATCGATATTGGAGATATCGTGATTTCCACAGATGCTGTTCAGCATGATATGGATGTAAGTGCGCTTGGTGACCCGGTGGGACAGATTCCAAGACTGGACACATTTGCCTTCCCGGCAGATGAAAAGCTGATGGAAGCAGCCAGACTTGCAAATGAAAAAGTGAATTCAGATATCCGTACATTTACAGGAAGAGTAGTCAGTGGTGATCAGTTCATTTCCGGAGAAGAGAAGAAAGAGTATCTGGTGCATACATTTGCAGGAAAATGTGCAGAGATGGAAGGGGCAGCCATTGCACAGGCAGCTTACCTCAACAAAATTCCGTACGTCATCATTCGTGCGATTTCGGACAAAGCCGACAACAGCGCAGTGATGGATTACCCGACCTTCGAAAAGCACGCAACCGAGCATTTAGTAAGGCTTATGATGGATTTACTGGAAAGACTTTAGAAATTTCAGAATCAGAACTAACAAAAGACGGCAAAAAATGCAGGTGGTCCTGTCAAAAGAAGACGAACGATTATAGAACCCAATTTCGGAGATTTGCGCTATAATAGGGCACAAATCAAAGAAGGAGGGTTCTTTTTATGTTAAAGGCATTATTTACAGAACGAGTTCTTTTCTACTTGGCCGGCGGATTCCTTCTCATCGCAATGATCGCGCAAGGAATTGTGGCCGTTTCGTTAAAACGCTTAAGCAGCGCAGCACAGGACATGGGAAAAAGCAATCATTCACTGATGAAACTTTTACGAGCAAAATACGAACACGCCTGCATGGCGCACGACAAGGTACAGAATGTGAAGGCATTTGTGGATAAATATGTATACGAATACCGTGTGTGTGGATTACGGTTATATTCATGGAGGCGGATGAAAATGATCTGTACCGGGGTGTTTACATTCCTATGTGTATTCGGGGCATTTGGAGCATATTCCTTCGGAATGGTAAATATGGAAGTTGCAAAATATCTAGTCTATGGAGCAATAGGAACCTTATTTATGACCGTCCTTCATTTGCTGATGGATGAAGAATATCTGTTGAAGGCAGCCAAAGTTTACATGGTCGACTTCCTTGGCAATACATATGCACACCGTTATGAGAAAGAAAAGCAGAAGGTGCAGGAGGAACAGGAAGAAATATTGGAAGAGCCAGTGCTTGCAGCTTCTGCTAGTGCGGTCAGAGAAGAGACAGAAAAAGTTGTAGAAGAGAAACGCGAAAGTTTCGATTCGGGGAAGGAGGCGCGTATCAGGGAAATATTAGGAGAGTTCCTCACATAAAATTCACAATTTCAACTCAAAAAAATCAAAATTTTATCGCAGAAAGAACACATTTACTCCATATACTTTCCTATGAAGAATGAAAATGGGTAACAGTTCAGCCATACAGCTCGAATACGCTGCTTTGCTGAACTGTTACGAAATTGGAGGAATTGTTATGATTGAGGTGAAAAATCTTGTAAAGAAATACGGCAGCCATCTTGCTGTGGATCACTTAAATTTCACAGTAGAATCTGGACAGATTTATG
>JAQYAI010000028.1 GCA_029227655.1 bacterium
CTGACTGCGGCATTTTGTCGATGTTTTCAAGCGCTGCCTGCAATGTAGAGATATTGCATTTTAGACTTATAATCAAGGATATTTCCTATCACACAAAAAAAGATGCTAAAAGCCTTTCCATAAAAGCTTTCGCATCTCACATAGTGAAGCATCGGGGATTCGAACCCCGGACAACTTGATTAAAAGTCAAGTGCTCTACCGACTGAGCTACACGCCCGTATTTAATTAAATATCTTTTCATAACTGGGCCAGCTGGATTCGAACCAGCGAGTGCAGGAGTCAAAGTCCTGTGCCTTACCGCTTGGCGATGGCCCACCGTTTTCTGCAACCCCTAAGCAATTCCCTTATAAAAAAAATGCCAGCATTTCTGCTGCTTTTTAGTGGTTTATAGAGGGTGGATAAAGGGATTCGACCCCTTGGCCTCCAGAGCCACAATCTGGCGCGCTAACCAACTGCGCTATACCCACCACAAAACGTGCTTGAAGGGATTCGAACCCCCGACCCACGGCTTAGAAGGCCGTTGCTCTATCCAACTGAGCTACAAACACATAACATTGATTGCTCAATGCAAGCGGGTGATGGGAATCGAACCCACGTATCCAGCTTGGAAGGCTGGTGTTCTACCATTGAACTACACCCGCATAAAATATCGGGGTGACAGGATTCGAACCTGCGACCTCCTGGTCCCAAACCAGGCGCTCTAGCCAAGCTGAGCCACACCCCGTTATTTGATTTTTCTTACTTGCTCCGTAAGACATTTGTTATTATATTACAGCATCAATCTTTTGTCAACAACTTTTTTAATTTTTTCATTCATCTTTTTTCATTCATCTTAGATATATATATAACTATTCAGAGCCAACCTCCAAAATGCTTCACTCTGAACAGTTACATATATTTAATCTCTGCGCTGACTTTACCACTTTCATCCATTTCCATCAGGATATAGCTTGCCTTATGATTCGCCTGTCTTGGATAGGTAAGGCTTCCCGGATTCAGGACTAGCATGCCTTCCTCTTCTTCCAGATATGGTACATGCGTATGCCCGAACATCACGATATCCGAGCCACGCTTCCTTCCTTCTTCCACGATTCTTCTGGTTCCGGCATGCACATGCTGTCCATGTCCGTGAGCCATGAAGATTTTCTTTCCTCCGAAAGAAACCTCCCTTTCAAATGGAAGGTCTGAAAAAAAATCATTATTTCCTGCCACCATAAAGACAGGGCATTCGCTGACTATTTCAAAATAATCTTCTTCCCCTTGAAAATCCCCCAAATGGAACACTGCATCCACCGCACCTTCATTTTCAAGCGCTATATCAAATTTCCCATGTCTTCCATGAGTATCACTTACAATTAAAATCCGCATAATTTTTCTTCCATTACTTTCCTCATCAGACGGAGACCTTCTCCTCTGTGACTGAGTTCATTCTTCTTCTCTGGTGACAATTCTGCCGATGTACATCCATATTCCGGCAAATAGAAAATCGGATCGTAGCCAAAACCATTTCCACCTGCGATTTCATATGCAATGCGTCCTTCCATCGTTCCACGGACCACTTCCTTTGTACCATCAGGAAACACTGCTCCGATTGCACAAACGAAACGTGCGGTTCTCTCTTCATCCGGCACTCCCTTAAGAAGTGATAAAATCAGGCTGTTTTTAATATCATACGAAGTATCTGTTCCGGCATAGCGTGCCGAACGGATTCCCGGCGCTTTATCCAGATAATCAATTTCAAGTCCCGAATCGTCAGCAAGCACAACTGCATCCATTGCCTTTACTTCTGGCAGTTCCGCAATTGCTGTCGCCTTGATTAATGCATTTTCTTCAAATGTTGTGCCATTTTCTTCTACATCAAGAAAAACTCCGGCTTCTTTCATAGAAAGAATCTCCATCCCAAGATCCTGTAAGATCATACGGATCTCTTTCATCTTATTCTGATTTCCTGTAGCAAAAATTATCTTCATCTTTCGTCACTCTTTCTTATTTTTCACGTCTAGGCGGCTTTGGCCCCTGAAACTGGTAAAAGTATGTCTTCAACATACCATTGTAAATTTTTCGATTCTTATCAGCTTTACGTCCAAAATATTTTTCCGCTTCCTCATAGCTTGTAATCATATAAGCTGACCATGTATCCAGCCGTTTGAAACTCTCTCCGAATTCTCGGTAAAGCGCCGGCAGATCACGTTTTTCTTCTAGTCGTTCGCCATATGGTGGATTCGTAATAATAAATCCATATTTCTTTGGATGGCGCAGATCTTTCACTGCTCTTTCCTGAAAATGAATGAGGTGATCCACTCCTGCATCTTTTGCATTCTGCCTTGCTGCTTTCACTGCATCCGGATTTAAATCATAGCCTTGAATATCTACATCAATATTTGTATCTACAAGATCATTTGCCTCATCCACAGCATCGTACCATGCACGCTTTGGAATAATATTTTCCCAGCTTTCAGCCGTAAAAGAACGATTCATCCCCGGAGCAATATTAGCTGCAATCATTGCCGCTTCAATTGGAAATGTCCCACTCCCACAGAACGGATCGACCAGAATACGGTCTTTCTTCCACGGTGTGAGCATGATAAGTGATGCAGCCAACGTCTCTGTAATTGGTGCTTTTACCGTCATCTGCCGGTATCCTCGCTTATGTAATGATATACCGGTCGTATCGATTCCAATTGTCACAATGTCTTTCATCAGAAATACACGGACTGGATAAGATGCTCCATCCTCCGCAAACCACTGGATTTTATATTTCAGCTTCAGCCGTTCGACCATCGCCTTTTTCATAATAGACTGAATATCCGAAGGACTGAACAATTTACTTTTTACCGATGCAGCCTTTGCGACCCAGAATTTGCCATTCTTCGGAATATAGTTTTCCCACGGAAGCGCTTTTGTCTTTTCAAATAATTCATCAAATGTCTCTGCTTTGAAAGAACCGACCTTTAATAAAATTCTTTCCGCAGTTCTGAGGAACACATTCGCATCACAAATTGCCTGCGCATCTCCCCAAAAGCTTACTCTTCCATCTTCAACCGAAGATATTTCATATCCCAAATCCTGAATTTCCCTTTTCAGAACAGATTCTAATCCAAAATGACAAGGTGCAATTAATTCTAGCTTTTCCATGTGTTTCCTCCACTTTTTATTCTCCATTTATCTTACGTTTCCGTATCCCTTTTGTCAAGCTCGAACGTTCTCTCAAACGCAACAGAGCGATATCCATAGTGGATACCGCTCCATGCCCTGCTACTTAATCTAGTAGTTGTCACTTTCATCATAACATGACTTTGTATTCTTGTTCTGAGTCATGCCATTTTTGTTTGTCGAATTTCTGTTTGTTGCATTTTTATTAGATGCATTCTGATTCGACATGTTTTTGTTTGTTGCATTCTGGGTAGATGCATTCTTATTTGTTGTATTTTTGTTTGTACTGTTTTTGTCTGAAGCGTTATAATTTTTTGCCATTGATTTTTCCTCCTAACACTTTTGTACAAACTTATTATCCCGCCATTTTTAAATAATATTCATCCTTCTTACTCTTAAGATTTTTTTAATTTTATCTTGCTTTTTCATATGCTATATATTATACTTACTCTTGTAGGAAGTTAATTTCTACAACCCCTTATTAATTATTTATACTCCCCTCAAAAGACTGGTAGCTCCCCTACCGGTCTTTTACTTTACGCGAAATGGAAGGAAGTGCAATTGAGGTTCGCAGCATGCGCTTGTTCTATAAAAAGGACCTCGTGTTTCCACGAAGTCCTTGCTTTTTATTTCTTCCATATTTTTACAAGAAGTATGATCAAAATTACAGGAATAGCAATCGGTGCTATTAATCTTACAATCCCTGTAACTATAGAAAATACAAGACACAGGATTCCAAGAACCGCGATTATGATAAGCGCCTTCTTCCACCAGCTGTCTATTTGAAAGACTCTGATATCATTATGTGAAGAATCCTTTCTTTCATACGCATTACCTGACTCTTCGTATACATACTCACCACTTGTTTCCATCTCTTCTGTACTTAAAATGTTACGGGAAATGACCCATGGATCTCCAAGTTCTTCTAAGACTTCTGCTTCCGTTCTTCCTTTTCCAATTTCTTCATTGATATATTGGCGGTAGAACGCTACCTGCTCTTCTACTTTGCGAGAGGATAAGTCCATCTCTAATGCTTCTTTCAACTTTGCTAAAAATTCATTTTTGCTCAATGTCCTTCTCCTCCTTATTCATATGCTTATACTTCAAATAACAAATCTCCATACGATGGCATCGGCCAGTTATTCTTATCTACAATCATCTCTAATTTGTCAACCGGATCTCTTAATGCTTTCATAGCCGGAACAATCTGCTGCATAAAGAAGTATGCTTTTCCGCGCCCATTTTCCTGTTTTGAAGCTTCATCCATCAACTCTTCCAGTTTGCAAAGTGCATTTCTTGTTTCTGACAAAAGCTTCGATGATTCCATCAGACGCTCTTCCTGAACATCTACACATGCCACAGAACATGCCTGCCTGATCTGATTGATTGAAGATGCAAGCTCTGTTACATATTTGATGACAGCCGGAATGATATGCTTACTTGCAATATCGATCATTGCCTTTGCTTCAATATTAACTACTTTTGTATAAATCTCATAATTAATTTCTGCACGTGACTCCAATTCTGCACGACTGAATACATTAAATTTCTCAAATGTTTCAATCGTATCTTCTCTTGTGAGGATGTCGTAACTTTCTACAGTTGTGGCAATATTCGGAAGTCCACGTCTTTCGGCTTCTTTCACCCACTCTTCTGAATATCCATTTCCATTAAATACGATTCGCTGATGTTCTGTAGCATATTTACTAATCAGTTCATGCACTGCCGCATCAAAATCTTCAGCTTTTTCCAGATAATCACAAGCGTCGCTAAATGCCTCTGCAACGATCGTATTAAGAACAATATTTGGTGAAGCAACAGAATCACGGGAACCTACCATACGAAATTCGAATTTATTTCCTGTAAATGCAAATGGCGATGTTCTGTTTCTATCAGTTGCATCTTTTCTGAAATCAGGAAGTGTACTTACACCTGTATGAAGCTTTTCCCCTCTTAAGCTGTGTTCTGCTTCTCCTTTGTCAATGAACTGTTCAAGTACATCCTGCAGCTGTTCTCCGAGATAAGCGGAAATAATTGCCGGTGGTGCTTCATCTGCTCCAAGACGGTGATCATTTCCCACATCGGCTGCCGACTCTCTTAAAAGCTCTGCATGCGTGTCTACCGCTTTCAAAATACAAGTAAGAATCAGTAAGAACTGTAAGTTTCCATGTGGATTCTTTCCTGGATCGAGAAGATTTATACCATCATCTGTCACAAGCGACCAGTTATTGTGCTTTCCTGATCCATTGACACCATTGAACGGTTTTTCATGGAGAAGACAATGTAAATTATGTTTATATGCAACTTTTTTGAGTGTTTCCATTACCAGCTGATTATGGTCAACTGCCACGTTGCACTGTGCATAAATAGGTGCAAGTTCATGCTGTCCCGGTGCAACTTCGTTATGCTGTGTCTTTGCAGCAACACCGAGTTTCCAGAGTTCTTCATTCAAATCCTGCATAAACGCAGCAATACGTTCACGGATTGCTCCAAAGTAATGATCATCTAATTCCTGTCCTTTTGGAGGCATTGCACCAAAAAGAGTACGACCTGTAAATACCAGATCTTTACGTTTTAAATATTTATCTCTGTCCACGAGGAAATATTCCTGTTCCACACCAACGGATGGAAGTACTTTTGTAGAAGTCGTATTTCCAAATAGCCGAATCAGACGCACCGATTCCTTGTTAATTGCTTCCATCGAGCGCAAAAGAGGCGTTTTCTGATCCAGAGCTTCTCCCGTGTAAGAGCAGAATGCCGTTGGAATATAAAGAATTGCTGTCTTTCCATCGCTGCTCTTTTTCACAAATGCAGGGGAAGTACAATCCCATGTTGTGTATCCTCTTGCCTCAAATGTAGAGCGAAGTCCTCCCGATGGGAACGAAGATGCATCCGGTTCCCCTTTAATCAATTCCTTTCCCGAAAATTCCATCAGCACTTTGCCATTTGACTTTGGTGCTGAGATAAACGCATCATGCTTTTCTGCAGTTGCACCTGTCAATGGCTGAAACCAGTGAGAATAATGAGTTGCCCCTTTTTCAATTGCCCATTCTTTCATTTCGTGAGCAATCACATCCGCTGTTGATGCCTGGAGTTCTGTTCCAGCTTCTATTGTATTTTTTAATTCTTTGTATGTTTTTCTAGGAAGTCTTTCCTGCATAACGGCATCATTAAAAACGTTTTCACCAAAAATTTCCATTACATTGATTCTTTCACTCATGCCTATTTCCTCTCATCCTGCCTAATTTCAAAAAAGGAGTTTTGCAAACGCAAAACTCCTTCGGTTGTCCTTGAATCAATTCAATTATTCAGCTTTTCCAATTGAGCCAAATAATTCCATTTTTTCTTTTACTGTAGCGCTGATCGCATCTGCACCTGGTTTTAATAATTTACGAGGGTCAAATCCTTTACCTTCTAAATCCTTACCAGCTTCAATATATTTACGTGTAGCTTCAGCAAATGCAAGCTGACATTCTGTATTAACATTGATCTTAGATACACCAAGGCTGATTGCTTTCTTAATCATGTCTTCCGGAATTCCTGTTCCACCATGAAGAACTAATGGAAGAGTCCCTGTCAGCTGCTGAATAGCATCTAATGTTTCAAAACTAAGTCCTTGCCAGTTAGCCGGATACTTTCCATGGATGTTTCCAATTCCTGCAGCGAGGAAATCAACTCCCAGATCAGCAATCATCTTACATTCATTAGGATCTGCACATTCTCCCGCACCAATTACTCCATCTTCTTCTCCGCCAATAGAACCCACTTCCGCTTCAAGAGAAATTCCTTTCTCAGCACAAAGCGCTACTAACTCTTTTGTCTTCGCAACATTCTCTTCAATCGGATAATGCGATCCATCAAACATAACAGAAGAAAATCCTGCTTCAATACATTTCAGACATCCTTCGTAACTGCCGTGGTCTAAATGAAGTGCTACAGGAACCGTAATATGAAGTTCTTCTAACATTCCATTTACCATCCCAACGATTGTCTTATATCCTGTCATATATTTCCCAGCACCTTCAGACACACCTAAGATTACTGGTGATTTACATTCTTCAGCTGTAAGCAAAACAGATTTCGCCCATTCAAGGTTATTGATATTGAAATGTCCGACTGCATAATGTCCAGCTTTCGCTTTCTGCAACATATCTTTTGCTGATACTAACATTTCTCATTCCTCCACTAAATGTCTATATACTAATTTGGCTGACCCCTAGGGGAATCGAACCCCTGATTCGACCGTGAGAGGGTCGCGTCTTGACCGCTTGACCAAGGGGCCAAATTTTCTTTACCCAAACAGTATATCCTATTTGAAAATAATATACAAGAGTTTTTTAGGCCTTATTTGATTCATTTTCATCATTTTTCTGTTCCACAGACACTTTTTCCTCATTCTGACGCTTTGAAAGTATCCGCTCACCAAGTCTGGTCTGCTCTGCAAATTCTTTCACGACATCTTCTACAATCTTTTCCAGCCCCGTTGTTTTTTTATTTTCTTTTTTGGCTTTCAGGCCTTCTTCCGAGACATCTGCTATATGGCTTTCTGGAATAATAATCTTAACAGCCTTCTGCAAATTTTCTATTTCTACCTTTTTGTGATCCCCACCATACTCACCGTCCAGTGTCCAGGCAATCTCCTCTTCACTTTCAAATGATATTTTTTTCGTTTTAAAAGAATACATATATTTTGTATCGAACTGATTGACCAGCAGTGCCGTAATAATTTCCTGCAATGAAATCAGACTCTTTGGCATCTTGATAAGCGTTACTTCAAATATTCCATCATCGAACGCCACATCTTCTGTAACTGCCTTACGGAAACCTCCCACGGAACGTGAATTCGTGACCATACCAAGAATAAATTCATCTTCAATCACACCTTCATCATAACTGACCCGCACATGATATGATGGAATATCTAGAAGCTTTGTTGCTCCCTGCAGAATATAAGCCAGATGTCCCAGCACATTTTTTAATTCCTGCTTCGTCTCATAAGATACATCTGTAAAAAGCCCAAATGCTGCCACATAAGCAAATATATCATCATTAAACTTGCCTACATCACATGCAAATTCAGCTCCATACACGGCAGAGTGTGCTGCTTCCAGCAAATTCTTTGGAATATGAAGACTATTCGCAAAATCATTGGTAGTTCCTGTCGGAATATATCCGATTGGTACATTTTCTTTTCTTTCAATCATTCCTGTTACGACTTCATCTAATGTTCCATCCCCGCCACTGCAAATGATTCTGTCATAGGTATCTGTGTACGTCATCACCTTCCGATAAGCATCTTTATACATTTGTGTAGGATATACCGTAACTTCATATCCTCCTTTGACAATCGTATCTATTACATCTGATAATTTTGGTTTCAGTAATTCTTTGCCTGAATTAGGATTATAAATAAATAAAGCTTTTTTCATGTTCGTTACCTCTCCAATGATATATGTGTATCCCCGCTCTTAATAATATTACGTAGCGCTATTGTGCGAGCACAAATCGCAGGTACTTCTTCTCCTTGTATTATACAAAAAAAGGCATGAATTTCATGCCTTTTCGATAATTATTAGAAATATTTTATTTATTTTTTACATTAATGAAAAATCTTTCGATTCCACTTGCCGCAGCTTCTTCATCTTTGCCCTCTGTTACCACCGTAATTTCTTCTCCCGGCAAAAGGCGCAGACTCATCATTCCCATGATGCTCTTAGCATTGATATGCTTTTCTTCTTTATCTATGTAAACAGTACTTGCATACTGGTTCGCTTCCTGAACCAAGAGTGCAATTGGTCTTGCATCCAACGCTTCTGACAAGTGAATTGTAATTGATTTCTTAATCATGTATCTCCTCCTCCGGCCGTAATCTATCGGCCATTTCACTTAATTTGCGTAGTCTGTGATTTACACCTGACTTACCAACTGACGGTGTCACCAACTCCCCAAGCTCCTTTAACGAAGCCTCCGGATAGTTCAGCCTTGCCAGCGCAATATCCTTCAATGCATCCGGCAGCTTATCAAGTCCCGTCTTCTTTTGAATAAACTTAATGTCTTCTATTTGTTTTACTGACGCCGAGACTGTTTTATTCAGATTTGCAGTCTCACAATTTACTTTGCGATTCACCTCATTACGCATCTCTTTCAGGATACGCACATTTTCAAACTCCATAAGTGCCATATGAGCTTCCATAACATTTAATGCATCGGCAACCTGTGTACCTTCTTTCAGATACACGATGTGATATTTTTTTCTCTGCACGATCTTCGCATCCAAAGAAAAGCTCTGCATAACTTGTCTGATCTGCTCTGCTTTCTCATTCGTCGCACATGCGATTTCAAAATGGTACGATTTTTCAGGATCACTCATAGAACCTGCTGCCAGAAAAGCTCCCCGCAGAAATGCTCTTCTACAGGAACGTTCACTTAACAACACATTCTTATCCACGTCAAGTTCTTCCTCTATCTCACCGAACGAATCCAGCAGATGAATCTCATTTAAAACTCTCAGGGAATCATAATGCGCTTTTACAATTACAAAATAAGATATCGTTCCTTTTTTTTGATTCCGGCGCACCGCAACATCAGTCTTTATATTATATGTTTTTCCAAATAAAGTAAAGCATTTTCTTGCAACAGAGAGATTTTCTGTATGAATCTTCAATGAATACATACCGTTTTTATCGATTGCCACCGCTCCACACATGCATATAAGGGCTGCACTTTCCGCTATCTGCCCTGCCCGAGATGGACATATCTGCCGTGACAGTTCTTCTTTTATTTTCCCTGAAAATGACATTTATTTACCTACTTTGCTTTTGTTATTGCATCTTTCTCTAAATCTCTATGCTCTTTTTTGAGACCATATGCCTGCTGAGACAAAGAGAGATTTTTATATAATTCATTTGCCAGAGTTACAGAACGGTGTTTTCCACCCGTACATCCGATAGCAATGACCAGCTGGTTCTTTCCCTCTTCTACATAATGTGGAATCAGAAACTGCACCATGTCGGTCAGCTTCTTTAGAAATTCCTGTGAAGTCTCACTCTTCATCACATAGTCCGAAACCGGTTTATCATTGCCACTTTGTGGACGTAATTCGGCAATATAGTATGGATTTGGTAAAAAACGCACATCAAATACCAGATCCGCATCATTTGGAATTCCATATTTAAATCCAAATGACAATACTGTGATATACAAATTTTTATATTCTTTATTTTCTGCAAAAATTTTATTTAACTCAGCCTTCAGTTCTCTGGTCAGCATTCTACTTGTATCCAGAATATACGTTGCTCTGTTCCTCAAGAACTGAATCTTGTTTCTTTCTAATGCAATTCCTGCTTCCACACGTCCGCCTTTACTCAAAGGATGAGTTCTTCTTGTCTCTTTATAGCGTTTCACAAGAGATTCATCAGATGCATCTAAAAATAACACTTCATATTTTAAATTGATGGCATCCATTTCATCCAGAATCTTTTCCAGTTCTTCCATGTTCTGTCCACTTCGAATATCAAGTCCAAGGGCAAGTTTTGTAATTTCCTCATTCGGAACCAGCAGCAACTCTGCCAGCTTTGACATCAATGGAATTGGCATATTATCTACACAAAAATATCCCATGTCTTCCATCATTTTAAGTGCAGTTGATTTCCCGGCTCCCGACATACCTGTCACAATTACAAATCTCATCCTAAAATTCTCCTATTCTTCTTACTTCCGGCTCCAAAGAAACTCCGAACCGGGCTGTTACTTTCTCATTTATCTGTCTCATCAGTTCCATAACATCTGCTGCAGTCGCATTTCCTGTATTAATCACGAATCCACTGTGCTTCTCTGACACCTGTGCCCCACCAATTCGGAATCCTTTTAGTCCTGCATCCTGAATTAATTTTCCTGCAAAATGTCCCTCCGGGCGCTTGAATGTGCTTCCCGCACTTGGAAATTCTAGAGGCTGCTTGCTCACACGTTTTTCCCGCAGATCATCCATAACCGCTTTGATATCTTCTCTTTTTCCCGGGGCAAGTTCAATCTCTGCCTCCAGAATAATATGTCCGGTTCTTTCAATGATACTTGTTCGATATCCGAATTCCAGTTCTTCCTTCGATAACTCTACAACCTTTCCCTCTTTTGTGAGAACAGTGGCTTTCCTCAGAATATCTTTGATTTCTCCGCCATATGCACCTGCATTCATGCGGACAGCCCCGCCGAGTGTTCCCGGAATTCCCGCTGCAAATTCAAATCCTGTAAGTTCTTTCCCCAGTGCTTCCATCGCAATCTGTGCAAGGGAGGCTCCAGCCTGGGCAATGATAACATTTCTTTCTATTTTCACCTGATTCATTGCCTTATAAATCTGGATAATCAAACCGCGGAATCCTTTATCTGCCACCAGAAGATTACTTCCATTTCCAATCACATAGTATGGCATGCCGGTTTCCTCACACAAAGAAACTACCGCCTTTATTTCTTCCACTTCTGATGGAACGATGAAATAATCTGCCGGTCCACCGATACGGAAAGTTGTATGCTTTTTCATTGGTTCATCTAATAAAACTTTTTCTTTATCTATAATTGCAAATAATTTTTTTTCAAAATTTTCTTTCATCTCTATCTCCTATTTCCGCGTCTTTCTCTTGCAGAACCTGCCACCGGCAGTCTCATCCAAATACTATAACAATAGAGTAATCATACACTAAAAAAACCGTAAATTCAACGAGCACTTGCAAAATAACATAAAATGCGATATATTAGATGATAATATATTTTTCAAAGGAGTGATTTATTACTGTGGACTCGAGTGACGTCACGCAACTTATTATTCTATTCATCTTACTGCTGTTATCGGGCTTCTTTTCATCTGCCGAAACAGCACTTACTACGGTTAATAAGATCCGAATGCGTTTTCTTGCTGAAGAGGGCAATAAGCGCGCTGAAACCGTTTTAAAAATAACTGAGAACTCAGGTAAAATGCTTAGTGCTATTTTAATCGGTAACAACATTGTTAACATCTCAGCATCTTCACTGACTACGACCCTTGCTTATGGGCTGGCCGGTCCGGCAGTTGCTGTTGCAACCGGTGTTCTGACTGTGTTGATTTTATTATTTGGTGAGATTACACCAAAGACAATGGCTACTCTCCATGCAGAGAAGATGTCTCTTCTCTACGCACCAGTTATTCATATTTTTATGAAACTGATGACACCAGCGATTTTTATTATTAACAATTTATCCAACGTTGTTCTTTTTATTCTTCGCATTGATCCTAATACAAAAGCAAATGCCATGACAGAAAATGAACTTCGTACCATTGTTGATGTCAGCCATGAAGATGGTGTTATTGAATCAGAAGAAAAGGAAATGATCTATAACGTGTTCGATTTAGGCGATGCGAAAGCAAAAGATGTTATGGTTCCTCGAATCAATGTAACATTTGCCGATATCGAAAGCTCATATGACGAACTCATTGCACTGTTCCGTGAAGACAAGTTCACCCGTCTTCCTGTTTATTCCGAATCCAAAGACAACGTTGTTGGAACAATCAATATGAAAGACCTTCTTCTCTATGATAACAACCAGAAAGATTTCCGCATTGAAGATATCCTGCGCGAAGCATACTTTACTTACGAATATAAAAATATCTCCGAACTGCTTGTTGAGATGCGAAAAGCTTCTTTCAACATCGCTATCGTTCTTGATGAGTATGGTGAGACAGCCGGTCTTATCACTCTGGAAGATATTCTGGAAGAAATTGTTGGAGAGATTCACGACGAATACGACGAAAATGAAGAAGAAAATATCCGCCAGATCAAAGACCGCGAATACATTGTTGAAGGTTCTACCAATCTTGATGATCTGAATGATTTTTTAGATTTGGACCTCGAATCTGAAGACTACGATTCCGTTGGTGGTTTTATTATTGAACATCTGGACAGACTTCCAGAAGAAAATGATGAGATTTTGACTGCAACCGGCATCCGCATGGTCGTTGAAAAA
>JAQYAI010000029.1 GCA_029227655.1 bacterium
TCGGCGGTATCAGTGGCATCTTGCCAAGCTGTCGCCTAATGAATTCTACAAATTTGTTACTACGGGGGAATATCCTCTGGATATCCCGAATGCTCCTGCCCCGCCAACCATCCGGAAGGATCCGAAAGAACTCGGCAAAGCGGCAGTTGATATAGATTCTAAAAAATAAAACCAAAAAGAATATCACACCAACTGGTATGTCCATTTCCGTGGGTACTGCAAATGTCATGTGCCCACTTCTGTGGATACCCCAACGATGGAATGTCCAAAATCAGGGATATCATCTTTGTGTAGGTGTCTAAAAAATAGGCACTACACTAATTCAAAATGTCCTTGACAAGGGGTACAGTTTAATTTTTACATTACAAAATAACGCTACTGGCAAAGCTGACATTTCCATAACTGTCATTATAAGAGTTAATATAACTACCACTACTGTTGTACTTCTTTTTTTCATCATCTCACCACCAAATTCAAATCTTCACGTGCTTTCAATCTCTCCACAAGACTGAAAGTTTATTGGTTACTCCCAATCAAAATTTTCTTTTCCGGCACCGACTTCAAAATGGTATTTACCGATACCGAGGTCAATACCCGAGAAGTGGCCTTCACCTGCGGTGATGGTTACTTTGCTCCCGTCACCCTTGACCATGTAAGGCTGCTTATTAAGTGCCGTAGGAGCATATAGAAGCGCATCCACGCCATCAACAAACCATTGAGGTGATGTTCCGTTGTACTGGCTGATTTCCGCTGCGGTTTTGGATTTATGCTGTACACCCTGGGTCTGACCATAACCGATAGCAATAACACCGTTGATTCGGACGTCTTTGCATTCAAGATGTTTCAAGGCACCTTTTCCGTTGAACATACCTCCGCACCACCATGTATTCAAACCGAGAGTCTGAGCATACAGGCAAAGGTCCGCGCCACAATAGCCCAATTTCTCATCCAAGTCAGAGTTTTCCTTTCCCGCAAGAACGATATAGCTGTGGACGGTCTTAGTCAGTAGCATCTTTGCCATGCCACCGATACCATCGGAGTTGCCTATAACCAGTTTCATGTTCAGTCCGTGAGTGGTGTTGTTTTCTGCGATTCTGGCATTCAGCAGTTCGACCAGATTGGAAGGAATGGGTTTATCAGTATATTTACGAACCATGTGCCTTTGTTTGATTGCTTCTTTTATTGTCATAGTGACCTCCTAATCTTCGTATGATACTTCAATGGCATCATTTATTTCACTAATAAGTTGAACAGCAACTTCAATTATCTAAAAACTTTTTGATACATACATTTACAAACTCTGGATTATCCACATTAGAATTATGTGCTGCATTTGGAATCCAAATTATATCGCTCCCCGTTCTTCTTGACCATGCTTTGTTGTATTGCTTTACTTTTCCTGTATTGTCCTTTTCTCCTACTAATAAAAGTACAGGACACTCAATCTTAAGCTCACAGTTATCTTCGAGAAATCCCGCATAGCCTATTCCCATCAAATGACAAATCTCTTTCTTTCCATATGGCACTAACATGGAAATCATGTTAGCATAGCCAGCTTGCGTAACTGTATTTTGCTTTGCGATCGCCTGCTTTATAGTCTTTAGCGAAAATAAAGAAGCCATCCATTCTACCTGCTTTAGCCAAAAAACATCAGATTTAGAATAATATTCCTCTCCATATGGTGTGCTGTCTATCGAAACAAAAGCCGTTACAAGTTCCGGAAATCTTTTAATTACAGCCTGTGTTATAAAGCCGCCATTGACTGTCCTACAAAAACCGCATCGGATATATTCTCTGCACCAAAAATCTGCTTTATTGCTTTTGCTGCTTTGTCATAATCAAATTGCTGAAATGGTCTGGACTTTCCATGTGCAGGAGCATCCCATAATAGGATATTATAGTCTTTTACAAAATAATCTACTTGTTCTTCAAACATGGTATGGTCTCCTGTCATGCCATGCAGAAAGAATAATGTCTTTTTATCTTTTGTCCATGCATTTGAAATCCAATAGAACACTTTTCCCGATTTTGTATCAATGTATCTTTCCTGCATATACTTACCTCAATGTAAAATTCCAGTTTGCTGATTTCTCTAATTTGGGTGGTTGATTTTAGAATTCTAAAATCTCGCCACCCGATTTTCTAACGTCTTTAGAAATCAGCCCTCAAGTCTTTTCTTCCGTCATAGCAGTTCCAGGTATCGTATTTCAGATTTCTGCAGCAATAGGGGCGATTTATCACAGATTTACACCCAGATACACAGGTGAACAC